>JALOOP010000320.1 GCA_025454315.1 Oculatellaceae cyanobacterium Prado106 | reverse complement strand
GCGATCGCCAACCAAAAAAAACTAAATAGAACCAAAAACAAATTCACCATCAAAGCGAGGTTGAGCCAGTCGAGTAGTTTGTCTTTCATAGCAAGAAGGGAGTGGGGAGTAGGGAGTAGGGAGTGGATGGGTGACAGGGTGGATGGGTGGATGGGTGAGGAGGGAGGAACTGATTTATACACAAGAAATTCTCATTTGCAGAATTTTTGATGTTTAGAAGAGATTTTTTGTGTTTGAAAAAGAATTTCTGATGGCTGGGAGAGAATTTCCTGGGTTTAGAAGAGAATTTCTGATGTTTGGGAGAAAATTTCCTGTGTTTAGAAGAAAAAATGATGTCAGAAAGCGAATTTCTTGTGTTTAGAAGAAGAAACACATTGAAATACCCATCCACTCATCCACTTCCCCTTAAGGCCGCCATTGATTAGCTCGAATATTCTCATTGGCTAGCTTCGCGGTTTCGACGATGCGCTTGGATCGGGTTTCGGGCTTTTTGGCGGTTGCGATCCATTCGTTGCGATCCATTCTAAGATGCCGCGCTTCACTGAACGGGGGAAGGCGGCAAAATTGGGGGTGGCTTGGGGGTAGGCGGCTAGGGCGGCTTCCAGGTCGGGAGGAATTTCCAGGGCTTCGATCGCATCTAGGGCAGTCCAGGAGCCATCTTGCTGGGCGGCCTCGACTTTGGCCATCCCGGCGGGAGCCATCAGGCCAGCGGCGATCAGGCGATCGACCCGCTCTTTGTTAGGTTTTGACCAGCCTGTGCCCGACTTGCGGGGGGCAAACCAGAGGAGCGATCGCGCCTCATCTAATTTATTAGGCTTGCTGTCTACCCAGCCAAAACAGAGCGCTTCCTCAACCGCATCGTTATAATCGAAACGCGCTTTGCCCGTGGCCTTCTTGTAGGTCACCAGCCACACGCCTTCTTTGCGGCCATGGTTCTGGGTCAGCCACTCGCGCCACTCGGCTCGGGTGAGCGGATGAATGGAGTTGGGGGGAGCTTCTGGCATAGATCTGGAACAGGACGGGGCTGGACTAGAACGGCTCTGGACTAGAACAGTCAGACTTCTCGTCCAACTTCACGGTATAAAGGACAATAAAATATTACTTGATAGGAGATTGTCTTGTCAGGCGACTGAGTCCTCTAGCTCTGTCCTGTGAGGATGCCAATTCTTACCTCAGTCGCGACCAGGAAGGGGTTAAACCCCTCAAAGTCGCTCCTCAACCCACTTCCAAGGTGGGAATCGTGAGAAAGTCGCTGGGGTAAGCACGATTTGATCAGGAATTCAGGCAAGTTTTTCGCCGCATCCTCCAAAAGTATTAGAAATTCATATACTTTGAGTAGTACAATTAGCCTACTTTTGCAGATTTTGAAGGGCTTTCCCTCGGACGTTTACCAGAAATTCTTTGGAAATTGGCGCTATGCCGCAGGTTGTCTTGGTTCACCCACAAATCCCACCTAACACGGGTAATATCGCGCGTACCTGTGCCGCAACGGGCACACCGCTCCACTTGGTGGGTCCGCTGGGGTTTGAAATTAGCGATCGCTACCTCAAACGAGCCGGGTTAGATTACTGGCCCTATGTGGATTTGCACTATCACGAATCCCTAGAAGCGTTTCAGTCCCATCACCAAAGCCACTCTGGGCGCTGGATTGGCTTTAGCACCTCCGGCACCCACAACTATATTCAATTTCAATTTCAACCTGACGATTGGCTGCTGTTTGGCTGCGAAACCCAAGGACTGCCGCGCGATCTGCTGTCTGCCTGTGATGCCACCGTCTATATTCCCATGGCACAACCCCAGGTGCGTAGCCTCAATCTCTCGGTGAGTGCGGCATTGGGGCTATTTGAAGCCCGACGTCAGCTTGGCTATCTCACAGAGTAATTGTCCCGTAAACCCTTGAGATTTCCTCTACAGTCCGTCTTTAGCGACGCAGTATGCCAGATTATCCCTGTATGGGGCATTTTTAGAAAAATTTGGACATAAATGACGAAATAGGACAGGATGCACGATTTCGTCAAATGTTAGCCCATGCTGCCAATTCTCTAAACTGGAATTTTTTAATTTCAAATAAATGGTGCGATCGAAGCGTTGTCAAAGCCTTTTCTAAAAGGATTATGCGTTGAATAGGTAGCCCTCCTGAAGAGAATTGAAAGGACGTTACCAAGAGGAATTCAAGTTCTTGCAGTTGTCTAGACTACAAATTTAATTTCACCGTTATAAGAAATCCATATGCTTGTTTTTTCCGGGTTGAAGCATTTGAAACAGGGCTGAATCCAGGCTTTTGATCGATAGATATCGACCGCAATGTCTCTAAAATTCGGGCTTGTCAAAAGCATTCGTCATCCGTAAATTCAACCGTTTTATTCTACTAGTTTGGAGAGAATGATAGGAAATTTCAAACGGAAGAGAGCCGCATCCCCCTTTTGTCCAAATTTTCTATTCAAGTAAAACCTGATTTAGGTGAAGCCTTTATGAGATAGGGCTTTCGGAAAGAATTTTTTATAGTTGAAACCCTATAGACGGTCTAATTTCTGATGAATTTGTTGATAGTTCTGTCCACAAAATTGTTATAAATTCGATGCCATTTGCAAAAGAGTGGTGTAGACTATGCCCTTGTAGATAAATCGTTGCTAACTGTCTCACCAAATGTTGAAGACAGGCTGCCGATCAGAGGCAGTTTTTCCACCGTAAGTTGTTGGGTGTTGAAAAATTTGTTAGCTGGTGTAAGCTTGTCTAAGTCAAAAAACCGGGGTAATCTTACCTAGGAATCCTGAGTGGTTCGGTGACCCGCATCTCAAATAGATGTGATTTCCATCACTGACATCGCTATCACAGGAATCGGGCTGGTTTTGTGAAGTCTCTCTGCTCCAAATTCTGAAATTCTCAAAGTCTCAGAATTTAGAGTTGAGGAATCACGTAGGAATCACGACTGATAAATGTCTTTGTCCTTTTGTCAAGACAATCCAAGGTACACATACTCTGTTGATGATTCAAATATTTGTTCTCTAACGTCCAGATATTCATCACAGGTTCAAGCCATGGATACAGTAAACGGTTCACAGATACGGTTCACAGATACAGTTAAGCGCTGCTCAATGTAGGAGGTTTTTCTTTGAAGCGAGCACATCTGCGGAGGGTTAAGTCTGTTTCATGCTCTCCAAATCAAATTGAAAATGCGGTAGAAACCACTTCTCAGGGAACTCCCCAGGGAGTTAAGCGTCGGAAACGCACTTCTGCAGCGATGATCGGTCTAGCGCTTTCGATGGGCGCATCCAGTCTTCTCCTCCCGCGTCAAAGCGGCGAGGCCACGGCGGCAGAACCCCAAGTTCCAGATGCCACCCGCGTTTCCTCTTCTCCCTCAACCCCCACCGCCCCTGCTGCAAACTGGGTTGAGCATGTGGTGAGCCAAGGGCAGACGCTCTGGCAGATCTCCCGTCAGTACAATGTCCCAGTTGAAGTGATTGCGTCAGCGAATGATTTAAGTCTGACTGCGATCGTCAAAACAGGTGATGTGGTTAAGGTTCCGCTTTCTTCGGAAGCTTCGATCGCAACTTCTCCCAACTCTACTTCAACGCCAATTGCGGCCATTCCGCAAACGACCACAAATTCCTCAGAACGTTCTTCATTAAAGGTCGATGCCCCTAGCACTGAGACAGCTAGCGATCGTACCCAACAAGTCAAAGCAGACCGCGATGCCTCTTTGAACAGTCTCCACCAGCAACAAGAGAAGCTTCGGAATTCTCTTGCATCGCTCCGGACTTCAGAGAACTCTGCTCCAGCATCCGCTGCGGCTCAAAAAGATTCTGCCAAACCTGAAGCAACCAAACCTGCGGCTCAAGCCAGCACGATTGCTCAGCCCCCTCAAGACGACACCTATCAAGTGCGCTCTGGCGATACCTTGAATGCGATCGCCCGTGCCCACAATGTTTCCGAACAGGCGATCGTCGCCACCAACAACCTGTCCAACCCAGACTGGTTAAAGGTCAACCAGGCGCTCACTATCCCTGAGACTGCCGCACCCGCATCTGCCACTCCGGCCACTGCGGTGCCGCCCACCTCTTCTTCGGGTCTGATCACCCAACTGCCTACTGCGGCTCCCATCCAACAAGCAGCCGTAGTTCCGGAAACTGTCACTCCGGTTGCTAGCCAAAGTGTTAGCCAACCCGTCACGGCTCCTGCTGCACCGACTCGCACCGCTCAATCCGTTGTGCCCCCCACGGCTTCGGTTCAGCGCGTTGCCGCGAACACCAACAGTTCGGCTGATTTAGTGTCCTACCGCGTTGGCCCTGGCGATACCCTCGCCAGAATTGCTCGTAGCCACAACATCACTCCTTCTGAACTCGCTCGCACCAACCGCATCAGCGACCCCAACTTCATCTTTGTGGGTCAACTGCTGCGCGTTCCGGCTCAAGCCCAAGTGGCTCAGGCCAGCGAAACCATTCCTCAGACCACCTCCACCCAATTCAGCGTGGAGCGTCGTCAACAGCAAGTGGCCGTCACCGCGCCCGTTGCCGTTGAGGCTCCCCAGGTCGCCGTGGCTCCCATGACCGTTGTGCCGCCTTCGGCCAACCTGGAGGCTCCCATTCAGCCCGTCTCCGCTGAAACTGCCAACTCGGTGGGTGGTTCCGACCCCTACATCGACAATCTCCTCTCCGAAATCAAGGAGATGCGTCAGCAGTTCCGCTCAACTCCCGTTGCCGCCGCTCCTGCCGCTCCCGTGACGATTCCCCAGTCTGCTCCCCAGGCTGTCGCAGCCGCACCCGCAGCCGCGCAACCCGTTCCGGCAGCAACCCTGCCCAGCCTGTCGGTTGGCACTCGCTTCAACCCTCGTGGCTTGACCGCGACCCAAACCGCGCCCAGCCGCCCGACCCCGTCCCGCGCCCAGTCGGTCGCGGTCGAGGTTCCGGCTCCTGAAACGGCACAGCGCCCAGCAAGTCGTACTGCCGCAGCCCCCGAGCGTGCAAGCCAGCCCGAAATGGTGGCTGCTGCGCCCGCTGGCTCTGAAAACTACGCGCCGCTGCTCGAACCCGTCACTGGACGTATTGTTTCCCCCGATCTGCCTCCTCTCCAAGGCGAAGACACCTTCCTCCCCGAAGGCGCACCTGCTTTCAACGGCTATATCTGGCCTGCTAAGGGTGTTTTCACCTCTGGTTATGGCTGGCGCTGGGGCAGAATGCACCAGGGCATTGACATCGCTGCGGATGTCGGCACCCCGATCTTTGCCGCTGCGGATGGCGTTATTGAGTACTCCGGCTGGAACTCGGGTGGCTACGGCAACCTGGTTGAGGTACGTCACGCGGATGGCAGCATGACTCGTTATGCTCACCTCGATCGCAGTCTGGTCAAAGAAGGCCAACGGGTGAAACAGGGTGAACAAATTGCCGAGATGGGCAGCACCGGATACAGCACCGGGCCTCACCTGCACTTTGAAATTCATCTTGCGGATCAAGCGATCGTCAATCCAATGGCCTATCTGCCTCAGCAATAGGTTGATTATCGGTTCAGACTCAATCTTAAGAAGGCATGACTTGCTAGGTAAGTCATGCCTTCTTCTTTAAGGTCAGGCTTAAGGTCAGGAATTTCAAAGGTTCAGTTCCATTTGAATATTGCACCTTGCATAAGGGGAAGGGGAACCAACCACTCGTTGAAACCCCAGCTTTTGATACAGCTTAATCGCAGGTTCTAACTTCGTGTTGCTCTCTAGGAAAAGTTTGCTGGTTCCCAACTCCCGTGCTTTTTGGATAGCGGCTTGCCCCAAGCGCCAGCCGATGCCTTGACCCTGGACTTTTTCGGTGACTGACATTTTGGCCAGTTCATAGGTTTCATCACTCACCTTGATCAGGGCACAACTACCGACGATCGCCCCCTGATATCGCGCCATCAAAATATGGCCTCCCGGTTTGAGAATCTTTTCTTCAGGATGGTTCAACGATTGATAATCTGCGGCTTCCATCTCAAAGTATTTGGCGATCCATTCCTCGTTCAGCCGTTTGAAATCTGCGTGGAACTCCGGCTGATAATCCAAGATTTCGACCGATCGCCCTTCCCGTTCTTTTCGCACCTGTTGGACACGAGACAAAAAACTTTTTTGATCGAGCAGGAATTCGATTGTGGCGATCGCTCCCCACAGATCCTGATGCGATTCTGCCAACAGATCTTCAACCGCTTGCTGAACGTCAGCACATTGGCGATCGAGGTTGGGCACAAGTTGTTTTGCCGCCTCCGACGGTGATCTTGGAAATTCGCCGACAGTGTCATTATGAAGATTGACGAATCAATCGGGGAATTAGACACCCGCCAACCCTGGCGAACCCTAGGAGGAATTCCCAGTATCGCCGGATTTTAGAGATTCTAGGTTCTGAATTTGTGGGGTTAGACGCTGGTTTGTAAGGACTGAAGTCCTTACGACAAGCCTGTTTGTAGTAAGGACTTTAGTCCTTATCAATGCAAGCATTGCTGAATTAGAACTTGGTAGAACCCGGTAATTTCAGAGAGTGATTCCTGGATTAATGGATCGAGTTTCACCATGACACTGTCGGCGAATTTCTGAAGAACCATGTATTCTGCGTAGAGTGTTTGCGAAGCGTTCCCTTGGAAGTAGCGCAAGATATTGAACCTGTGGCTACTTAGTTCAGGCGAGGCATCAGCAATCCAGAATCGCCTCAGTAGCTTGCTTCACCCGGCACTGGATCGACAGCAGGTTCGTTCGTTTTTTGCTCCAGTGCAGCTAGACGGATCGCCTGCCATTGTTCAAACAGTTCCTGGTCATGCAGATCGCTGTTGCGGTAGTGTTGAATCGCTTTTTCCAATTCGTCTGGTGTTTTGGGAATGGAAAGGGGTGGGGTAGATTCGGCCATGATAAACCTCACGGGTGGAATAGGTTAAACCGCTTTGAATGAGAAAAGGGGCAGGGGCAGGGGGCGATCGCCGACCCATCCTTCCACTCATCGGTGTCTCCTTGACGATAACTGAGCGATTCTCAACCCGCGATAAATTTGATGAAATGTAGCAATTCCCCCTTTGGAATTAATGGGAGGGAATTAATGAGGATTCATGGGGATTACCTGGGACTAATCTAGGCCAGATCCGGGAAAACTTCACGGACTGCGGGATGAATCAATTGCTGCTGTTGCACATTCAAACCCTTCGCCAAAGCCGGATCGTGATCCAACGCCGCTAAGCCTTGCTTGGCCAGCTTTTGCACATAGGGAAACGTGCTGTTGTTTAATGCTTGAGTGGCAGTCCAGGGAACGGCACCGGGCATATTGGGTACGCCGTAATGCACCACGCCCGACTCCACGTAAACGGGATTGGTGTGGGACGTGGGATGTAAGGTTTCGATGCAACCGCCCTGATCGACTGCCACATCAACAATCACCGATCCGGTTCGCATCTTTTCCACTAGGCTCCGCCCCACCAGGATGGGTGCCTTGCGTCCGGGTACTAACACGGCACCTATCAGCAAATCTGCCGTGGGCACGATCGCCTCAATCTGCGGCGCACTGCTGTACAACAACTCCACCCGTGAACCAAACAGCGTTTCCAAATAGGCCAATCGATCGACGCTAATATCCACAATTTGCACCTGAGCGCCTAGACCGATCGCCATCTTGGCCGCTTCTGTGCCCACGACACCACCGCCCAGAATCACGACTTTTCCAGGACTGACTCCAGGTACGCCCCCCAGTAAGACACCCCGTCCCCCTTGCTGACGTTCCAGGAAGCGGGCACCGAACTGTACGGATAATCGCCCTGCAATGATGCTCATGGGGGTGAGGAGCGGCAAGCTGCGGTTGGGGAGTTCGACGGTTTCGTAGGCGATCGCCGTCACGCCGCTTTCCATCAGGTTTTCCGTGAGGGGGCGATCGGCAGCCAGATGGAGATAGGTAAACAGGATTTGGCCTTTTTGCAATAGGCCATATTCGGCAGGCAGGGGTTCTTTGACCTTGACCACCATCTCCCGACTCCAGATCGAGGCCGCATCCGCCACCACTTTCGCCCCAGCCTGCTGATAATCCTGCCTCAGTCTGCACAAAGACCTGATGGCCATCGTCACGCAGCACTCGCACACTATTGGGGCTTAACCCCACTCGAAATTCCTGGTCTTTCGTTTCCTTGGGAACACCAATTTCCATCGTCTTGCCTCTTGCTTCTGAGATATCTATTTTAGGAGGTGTTTTGGGACTGGCGCTGTATCAGGGTAGTCTTCTGGGGGAAGGGGAGTAGGAAGGGGAAGGGGAGTAGGAAGGGGAAGGGGAGTAGGAAGGGGAAGGGGAGTAGGAAGGGGAAGGGGAGTAGGAAGGGGAAGGGGGAAAGGGAAACGGGGAAAGGGAACTCTTGGATTGGTTGGGGAATTGGCGGGGAGTGGGTGCATGAAGGAAATCGGGGAAGTTTCCTTGGATTTCCACTGAAGGTTAACTTGGAGAATGGATGGGGAACGGGGTAGCGGAGGGAATCCAAGAAATCCTCTGGGTTCCCTACAGGAGGCTGGTTTATGGAATTGACGGGGGAATAGATCAAGGGGAGCGGTCAGAAAATTTTCCTTGGCTCTTTCCACAATTGGCTCAACGCCATTCCTTTCCCCTTTTCCCTTTCCCCTGTTCAAGGGCAGCCAGGGAATTTTCCTTGATTCTTTCCAGAATTGATTCAGTGAAATCCCTTTCCCCCTTCCCCTTTTCCCTTTCCCCTTCTAACAACGGGCTAATTCAGGTCAATCCATCACCTTCTTCTATACCTACCTTCAATAATCCCTTTTGTTCAGTTTGGGGGGAACGTTCATAATGGTTAATATGAATAACTCGTTAATAGATTTTTAACAACTTGTTAACAAAAAAGGGAATGCTTACAGACAGGTTGGTGATATTGTTCGCGATCGCACCCGGACTTCATGAGAATTTATACGGAAGCGCCAAGCCTCCGTGTTGTATCAAAACAACCTACGAATTTCATCTCTAACCAGGGGTAGATGAATGAACTGGCCGAATTGCATCTTTTGCTGCAATTGGTATACGGGATAACGAGTAGACTGAAAGCATATCCCTTGATGTTCCCTTAACCTTCGTCCTTTACTCTGATTTCTTTCAGGGCTGTTTCTTTTGACACCACGAGAAAATGGATCTCCTCGAATATCAAGCCAAAGATTTGTTTCGGCAGATGGGCATTCCCGTCTTGCCGTCCCAGCAGATTGCTCAGCCGCGTGACCTGAAAGGGTTGAAGATTCCCTATCCTGTTGTGTTAAAGTCACAGGTCTACAAGGGCGGACGCGGGAAGGTCGGCGGTATCAAATTTGTCGAAAATACCATCGATGCCGTGGCCGCAGCACAGGCGATTTTTCGTCTGCCCATTATGGGTGCCTACCCCGAAGTTCTCCTGGCCGAAACCAAATACGATGCCGATCGCGAATTCTATCTGGCGATCGTCCTTGATACCTCCACTCGTCGCCCCCTGCTGCTGGGTTCTCAATATGGCGGCGTAGATGTTGAGGCCAAACTGGAGCATATGCAGCAGGTGATTGTCGATCAGGAGTTTTCGCTGTTTTATGCGCGCCGTTTGGCCATCAAAATGGGCTTGACGGGTGAACTTCTGGAGGCAGTCAGTGCGATCATCGCCAAGATGTACAGCCTCTTTGTCCAACAGGATCTCAATCTTATTGAAATTAACCCACTGGCGATCGGCGCAGATGGCCATCTCATGGCGCTCGACGGCAAAGTGGTGATCGATGATGCCGCATTAGGTCGCCATGCGGATCTGGCTGCTCTGGTTGCCACAACCCCCCAACCCGTTGAAAACCCCAGAGAAGTTTACTCAGAACAGCTTAAGCGAGTTCAACTCAACGGACATATTGGCGTTCTCTGCAATGGTGCCGGACTAACCATGGCCACTCTCGATCTGATCCAATCTGCCAAAGGCAAATCAGCCTGCTTCGTGGATTTGGGCGGAGAATATCGTCATCCCTGCCCACCCAGCACCCTGCAAGAAAGACTCGAACAAGGACTCGATCTGATTCTCCAAGACAAAAGCGTTCGGGTCATCCTGATCAACCTGCTTGGAAGTATCATCAGCAACCCCCAAGTAGCAGAGGTCATCGCTAGCTATCTATCCCGCAGAAATCGCAACTGGCGGCTTCCTCCCATGGTGGTGCGGCTCGTTGGCGATCGCCTCGAAGAAGCCAGCGCCCTCCTCGCCCAAGCCAATGTCCCGGTCGTCCCCAGTTTGGACGATGCGATCGCCAAGTGCGTCATCCTGGCTCAAGCAAAATCAGCATAGGGGAAGGAAGGGGAAAGGGGAAAGGGGAAAGGGTGACGTTGTCAGGAATCCTGGACTCTTTGGGGGAAGTATCCAAGAAATTCCAACCCCCTTTATCGATCCATTCAACTTCCCCTTGCCTAAATCTATGGTTTCCCTTTCCTCCCCTCCTAGGGACTGATAACCGATTTATTTTTCTGGATTCACGCTGAAATTGTCCCAGGTTTCCCTTTCCCCCTTCCCCTTTCGCCCTTCCCCCCCCTTCCCCGCGTTCAAGGATGTCTCGTCTGACCGTCAGGGTTTAATCCAGGGCCTCACCGAGCCGCTGGGCATGGTCTACGCACCGTTGATGCAAGCCTATGGCACGGCTATTGTGGCCGGGGTGAGTGCTGGACAGGGAGGCAAGGAGATCCAGGGAACCCCGGTGTTTGATATGGTTGAGCAGGCGATCGCAGCCGTCGGTTCAATCCAGATCAGCGTTATTTTTGTGCCGCCCTATGCCGTGTTGGATGCGGCATTGGAGGCGATGGCTGCTGGTATCCGTCACCTGATTCTTATCACCGAAGGGGTGCCGCCGCTGGACATGGTGCATCTTCTGCGGCGTTCCGAAGCCACGGAAACCCTCGTGGTTGGCCCCAGTTGTCCCGGCATTATCGTCCCCGGTAAAATTCTATTGGGTACCCATCCCCCCGACCTTTACGCCCCCGGTTCCATTGGGTTGGTCAGCCGCAGCGGCAGTTTGACCTATGAGGTGGCTCAAGAATTGACTCAGGGCGGGTTTGGACAATCGATCGCGGTGAGTATTGGGGGCGATCGCATCCCCGGTTCTTCGTTTCAGCAATGGCTGCAAATTTTGGAAGAAGATGACCAGACGGAGGCGATCGTTCTGGTGGGGGAAATTGGCGGCGAAAGTGAAGAGATGGCGGCTCGCTATATTGCAGAGGCGATCGACAAGCCTGTGGTTGCCTATGTAGCCGGACGCACCACGCCCAAAGGGCAACTGATCGGTCATGCGGGAGCCATTATTTCGGCGCGGATGGCTGGCATGGGGGCGGATGTTGGCACGATGACCAGTAAGGTGACTGCGTTTAAGCGGGCTAAAATTCCCCTAGCCAAAAGTCCGTCTGAGATTCCGCTGTTGCTGAAGCGGGTGATGAAGGCTTGATCGGTTAGATCATTTTGAATTTTTGAAGGGTCAGAGCAATTTCTGGAAGCGAGATTCAGCAGCCGACTGCTCCTTTTTTTCCTTTTACCTGGAAGACATGCACCACGATCACTGTTTAACAGTAGCGTTGTATACCCTGACTGCGATGATTTCTGCTGCTGCTGTTAAGAGGGTAAAATGGAGGAACGCCCTTAAAGTAAGGTCAAGTGCTATGGCAGTTTCCCCAGAGGAGAGATTTCACCCACGACAACCCCGCTACAGCAAAGAAGAGTTTGCTGATCGTGGCGATGAAATCTATGAAACTCAGGTGCGCCCTCAAGTTGAGGAAGGCAATCACGGCAAGATTGTGGCGATCGATATCGAAACCGGAGATTATGAAGTCGATCAGAGCGAAGTGGCTGCCTGCGATCGCCTTGAAGCTCGTCACAATGATGCCCAAATCTGGATTGTGCGGATCGGTTCTCGTCATGTTCGGCGGTTCGGCGGACGCACTCGGAGAACTGCATGATCACGGGTTTCGTGAACGTCGAGTTTGAACCCATTATTCCACTTTCACTTCGTCGTGCTGATGGCATAGTCTTTACCCAGGATGCGATCGTAGACACAGGATTCAATGGCTGGCTTTCTCTGCCTCCTGATCTGATTGCTGAGTTAAGCCTAAAGTGGAAAAGGCGAGGACGGGCACTTCTCGGAGACGGCAGCGAGTGTATCTTCAACATCTATGAAGCAACTGTCGTTTGGGATGATACCTTGCTAACCATTCCGATCGATGAAGCTGATGCAGAACCCCTTATCGGGATGTCATTGATGGAAGGTTATGAGCTAAAGGTGCAGGTCTTTGAAGGTGGTCATGTCGAATTATGCAAAGTCAATAGGGTCTAACGATGTCCGAGAACTGATCCTGTCTGCGCTGGGCTTGTCTGTATAACAAGACTGTTGCACATTGAGAAAACTAAGATAATTTTAGATTTGGGATTAGTAAATGGCTCGTTTGTAATCAGCTTTAGGGAATTATTCATCCACTCTGTCAGTGGAATGAAGATGGGATTGCAACAGATGTCATCTAAGAATGCTTCAAAAGTATTTAAGGGAGATGTGGTAGTGCCACACCTCCCTTAAGTATTTTAAGAACTAGATTAAGACGAACTCGATCGAGCCTGAACGATCCAAGGGTTTGGGGTAATGGACTTTCAAAACTCTTTGCTAAGAAGTTTCAAAGCGAATCAGTTTCAAAAGAATCCAAAATTCCCGCTATTCGTCGGAGGTTTCCTCTTCGATGGCTTCTTCTTCGAGAGCTTCTTCTTCGAGAGCTTCACCTTCGAGGGCTTCTTCTTCGAGGGCTTCGGCGATCGCTTCCACGTTGGCTTCTACTGTTTCGGCGATGATGGCGGCAGCGGCGGTTTCGCCCGAGGGGGGGACGAGGGCAACAGCGGCGATCGCATCATCCTCATCGAGGCGTTGGACGCGGACTCCGGTGGCGTTGCGGGATTGACGGGAGATGGCGCTGACGGCCTGACGAATGATGATGCCCCGGTTGGTGACCAGGATGATTTCATCGTCTTCGCCGACAATTTGCAGAGCGGCAAGCTGGTCGCCTTGCTTGCGGAACTTGATGGCGCGTAGACCCATGCCTGCCCGACGCTGAAGCCGGAATTGGGAGACGGGAACACGCTTGCCTAAGCCGCCCGTGGTAATCACCAACGCCCAGGGGCCTTGAACCACTTCGGTTTCAGCAGTGTCGAGTTCTTCGGCATCGCCGCTGGGTTCGACTGGGTCGATCGCCTCGACTTCCACCTCGTCGGTTTCGGCCATGCTGGCAATCACCTGGCTGGGCAGGATGTCCATGCTGATGAGTTCGTCGCCTTTGCGGAGCGACATGGAGCGAACGCCTCGGGTGGGTCTGCCGAGGGGACGCAGTTGCTCATGACTGGCGCGGAAGTGGATGGCCATGCCTTGGCGGGTGCCGATCATGATGCTGTCTTCGACACAGGCCAGACGCACCCAGCGGAGTTGGTCGCCTTCTTCGAGGGAAATAGCGATCAGACCGTTGGCGCGGATATTGCTGAAGGCGGTCAGTTGGGTCTTTTTGATAAAGCCCTTTTGGGTCAGCATGACCAGGTACTGGTCTTCGGAGAACTCGCTCACCGGGACGATCGAGGTGATTTTTTCCTCGTGGGAGATGGGCAGCAGTTGCACCACGGGGATGCCTCGGGCGGTGCGAGAGGCGATCGGGATTTGGTAGGCTTTGACGCAGTAGGAGATGCCGCGATCGCTGAAGAAGAGGATGGTGTCGTGGTCGCAGCAGGTCATGAAATGCTCGACCCCGTCATCTTCCTTCATGCGGGTGCCGGACTTGCCTCGGGTGGCGCGGTTTTGGGCTTCAAAGGTGCTGACGGGCATCCGCTTGATGTAGCCCTGCTCAGTCAGCATGATGATGGCTTGCTCGTTGGCGATTAGATCGGTGTCGATCAGTTCACCGTCGGCGCGTTCGATCACGGTGCGGCGGGGGTTGGCATGAGCCGCCCGCAGTTCGGTGACCTCGGTTTCGATCATTTCTAGGATGCGTTCGCGTCGCGCCAGGATATCGCGCAGGTCGGTGATGCGAGTCATCAGATCCTCATGCTCCTGCTGAATCTTTTCCGATTCGAGGGCGGTGAGGCGGCGCAGTTGCATTTGCAGAATCGCGTCGGCCTGGGCTTCACTGAGGGAGTAGGTGTCGATCAGCTCTTGCTTGGCGGTGGCGGTGTCGGCGGCATGGCGGATCAGGGCAATGATGCCGTCCAGGTTTTCGAGGGCAACCAGCAAGCCTTGCAGGATGTGATCCCGTTCTTCTGCCCTGCGAAGCTCGTAGCGGGTACGACGGGTGATGGTTTCGATACGGAAGTCGAGGAAGACTTTCAGCGCTTGCTTGAGTCCTAGGTGCTGCGGTTCGCCGTTGACCAGCGCCAGCATGTTGACCCCGAAGTTGGCTTGCAGCGGGGTTTGTTTGTAGAGGTTGTTGAGGACGACGCGGGCGTAGGCATCGCGGCGGAGTTCGATGACGATTCTCATGCCGTCGCGATCGCTCTCATCGCGAATGTCGGAGATGCCCTCTAGGCGGCGCTCGTTGACCATTTCGGCGATGCGCTCAATCATCGCGGCCTTGTTGGTTTGGTAAGGCAGTTCAGTGATGATGATGGCTTCGCGATCGGGGCGACCGCGCTGCTCCAGGGTTTCGATGTTGGCTACCCCGCGCATGGTGATGGAACCGCGTCCGGTGGCGTAGGCTTCTCGGATGCCGCTGGTGCCCAGGATTTGGCCGCCTGTGGGGAAGTCGGGGCCTTGGATGTACTGCATCAGACCCATGTCGGTGATTTCGGGGTCGTGAATCAGGGCGACCAAGCCATCAAGCAGTTCACCCAGGTTGTGGGGGGGGATGTTGGTGGCCATGCCGACAGCGATCCCGGAGGAGCCGTTGAGCAGCAGTTGGGGAATCCGCGCTGGGAGGACGAGGGGTTCTTGTTGGGAACCGTCAAAGTTGTCGGTGAAGTCAACGGTTTCGGACTCGATGTCCCGCAGCATGGCGTTGACCGTCAGGGCTTGCATTCGACATTCGGTGTACCGCATGGCAGCGGGTGGGTCGTTGTCGATGGAGCCGAAGTTGCCGTGGCCGTTGATCAGGGGCGATCGCATGGAAAAATCCTGCGCCATCCGCACCAAGGCATCGTAAACCGCAGTGTCGCCGTGGGGGTGGTATTTACCCAAAACTTCCCCGACGACACGGGCGCATTTTCTAAAGGGGCGATCGTGGGTTAGCCCAAGTTCGTGCATGGCATAGAGGATGCGCCGATGCACAGGCTTTAGACCATCCCTCGCATCTGGTAAGGCTCGGCCTACAATGACGCTCATGGCGTATTCCAGGTATGACCGAGACATTTCGTTCCGCAGATCCGTAGGAACAATCCGCTCTGGGGGGATGCTCATAGCGTAAAAACTCCAAAAAAATTCCGCTCTATGCAGCAGGCCGCCTCATGAGGTTTGTAGCAGGATGAGGCCGAAACCTACATGCACCATCCACAAAACCCATTCGCTTAATAAAAACCGATTTGCTGGCTCAAATCCTTCTACAATTTAGTCCGGACATTCGGTCTAAACGAAGCGCAAAGAGATGAGACGAAGCAAGGCTGCGTTGCTTGAAAATAAACCGTAAATATCACCAGGTGGTCTTGAAATTTTAACATAATTTCGCTAGTACTGATGCGCTCAAAGTATTGATTGATACCTGTTTTTAGCTAGAACGCAATAGGCCGTTGTCGGAAGGGGAAGGGGGAAGGGGGAAAGGGGAAAGGGAGCCTTGGAGTTCTCATGGAATTGCTTCAATAGGCCATTCCAAGAATTGTGTCTTCAAACCTATAGCGAAGGTTTTTAGAGGAAGCGATCGCAATATTGTGTTGAAAAGTTCAATAAATTCTCTTCACTAAAATTATCCAAGAACCCCCCTTTCTCCTTTCCCCTTTCCCCTCTCTACCCCCACTCCCCACTCCCTACTCCCCACTCCCCCCCCCCATGCCCTGGACAAAAGAGATTTCAACATCTGCGATCGCCGCTGGTTTCGTCACGGTGCTAGTCGGCTTCACCAGTTCTGCGGTGATTGTGTTTCAGGCGGCGCAGACTTTGCAGGCGACTCCGGCGGAGATCGGCTCCTGGATGTTTGCCCTGGGGTTGGGCATGGGGGTGACCTGTATTGCGCTGTCCTGGCGGTATCGGGTGCCTGTGGTCACGGCCTGGTCTACGCCGGGGGCGGCGATGTTGATTACGGCGGCGGCGGGGGTGCCGATGGCAGAGGCGATCGGGGCGTTTTTGGTATCTGGGTTGCTGATGGCGGTTTGTGGCTTCACGGGCTGGTTTGAGCGATCGATGAGCCGGATTCCGCTGCCGATCGCCTCGGGGATGCTGGCGGGGGTGCTGCTGCGGTTTGGGCTGGATGCGTTTGTGGCGATGAAGACGCAGTTTGGCTTGGTGTTTGCGATGTTTGCGGTGTATTTGGTGATGCGGCGGGTGCAGCCGCGCTATGCGGTGATTGGGGCGCTGGGGGTGGGGGTGGCGATCGCCAGTTTCCAGGGCTTGCTCCAGCTTGACGGTCTGCAACTCCAAGTCGCACAGCCAATCTGGATTACCCCACAGTTTTCGCTGAAAGCCTTAGTTGGGGTAGCTTTGCCGCTGTTCATTGTGACGATGGCTTCTCAGAATGTGCCGGGAGTGGCCGTGATGCGCGCCTCGGGCTACTCGGTGCCCGTTTCGCCGCTGATTGGCTGGACGGGAGCGACGACGGTGCTGCTGGCTCCCTTCGGTGGTTTTGCCTTTAATTTGGCCGCGATTACAGCGGCAATTTGTATGGGACGAGAAGCTCATGAAGACCCGCAGCGGCGATATGTGGCGGCGATCGCAGCCGGGTTCTTTTATTTAATCGTCGGGGTATTTGGGGCAACGGTGGCGGCAGTGTTTGGGGCGTTTCCTAAGGAGTTGGTGCTGGCGATCGCGGGTTTGGCGCTGTTTGGTACGATTGGGAATGGGTTGGCGATCGCCCTTAGTTTAGAAAAAGACCGAGAACCTGCCCTAATCACCTTCCTGGTTACAGCTTCAGGAGTCACACTGTTCGGCATTGGTTCCGCCTTTTGGGGGTTAATTGTAGGGTTGCTTTCACTCGTTGTCCTACAGGCTAAGCCCACCAAGGCTGATAAAACGATCCAATGAGCTACTTTGACTGATTTGACTGAGTAGAGGGTTGAAGAGAAGGAGTCGGGTTCGATGGAACAGACTCTTCCTCCAACAAAATCCTGATGATTTGTGAGAATTTGTTGTTTGGAATTGCAGCAGTGGCAGTAAAGATAATCACCGCGACGACAAACGAATACAGAACTGCGGCCACTAAATTTGCCCAGATGGAAGACCAGAAGTTGGTATGCTTTTTCACAATCTTCTCGATAGGCTCTAGAATCTCCTCACGTTTAGAATTTTCTAAATATTCTTTAGCGTAGTCTTCCAGCAATCGTTCTGATTGTTGTTTGAGCGACAAGAGCGCTGCGCTGTTTAGATCTCCGAAAGAACGAATAATCGAACGAATATGATCCTCGGGTGGGGGTTGTCCTTGGTCTTGCTGGTATTTTGCAACAAACTGATACTTCAGCAGCGCATATTGAGAATAGGAAATTAGACCTGATACTTCCTCGAACTTGGAAATTTTTCCTTTACTGGATGGAATTAAAATATCAAAAACCCTAGCATCTTCTTGAATGAGAAATGGGTCATCCTGATTCGGCTGATTCGATCCGCCTCCTGTGGGATTAGTTGTCATTTCTTTGTGCCAACCTTTCTTCAGCCTCAAAGAAAATATTATCGACCCCTAGGATATTCATCCCTTTGACATTTCCGCCGATATTTGAAATTGCTTTATTCAAAGCAGCAGAATACTTATTTTCAGGTTTATCAACTGCTTCTATTTCTAAATCAACTTCACTCGACAGCAAGTCATGCACAGTCTCAGAGAGTTTCCATAGAATTTTTTCTTGTTCGCTGCGGGTCAATGTGCTTAGCGGCTGTGAGTTGACAAATGAGTAGGACAAAAGAGGGCTTTTCAGATCAGAAGTGCCAAGAAAAGTGGGTGATGTTACGACGGGTAGGATATGGAGCTTGCCTTGTTGAGACTTTTCAAGAATCAAAGGGAGTTCCACATCAGCTAGATAATGGGATGCGAGGTAATCGGCACTGATGAGCAGGATCGCAACCTGGGATTGGTCAATTGAGCTTTGAATCGCTTCTTGCCAATTCTCACCGGGGCGAATTTCCATATCTGACCAAAGGGATACGTTTTTTCCCCTAAGAAGAGGTTTGAGCGTTTCTCGCACTCGATCGACCCATTTCCGATCTTTTCTGCTGTAGCTGAAGAAAACTTTGGCCATGCTCTTTAGATTCCAATTTGGCTCGACCTTCTTACGGTAAGTATAAGTGTAGACTCAGGTGGTGGCCGCATTTTGACGCAATTGTTATAAATTTTCTCCAAGCAACCTCTAAAGATTCTTAACGCTCTAAGAGGTGTCCTTCAGTTTCTCAAGGCGATTAGGCTTAAGGTGAAGCAGGGGTTTCAACGCACAATTGCCCCGCTCTGATTTGGATAAAATTTCCATCAGGTGGAACTCATATCCCAGCATCGCACAGCCCCTACTGCCGCATTAATTTCCGCTAGACAGTTCTATCGTTAGGATAGAAAACCCAACCTTATCCATCTGACTATGATCTCCATTCTTTATTCGGATGACTTTCTGGATCATCGAACGGGCAATGCTCACCCGGAAAAGCCGGGGCGGGTGACGGCTATTATCCATGCGTTTAAGGCGGCTCCTTGGGCGGATCAGTTGGACTGGCGATCGCCCACTCCCGTTGAGCAGCAGGGCAATCGGCTGACCCAGGCGCTTTACGCTATCCATCCC
>JALOOP010000319.1 GCA_025454315.1 Oculatellaceae cyanobacterium Prado106 | reverse complement strand
AGACTTCAAATCCAACATGAAAATTGTCTTTGATGAATGCTTGCCTCAATGGAATTACATTGCAAAGCCAGAATTACAGGTTATTTAATCCACGATCCTAAGCGCAAATTCGATTAAGGTGCTGCCAATACCGCGACCCTGATAGTCTGGATCGACAGCGACCATGTAAATCTCACCCAAACTCGATTCGGAGTCCAGTTTTACAGCGACAAAGCCCACTATGGAACCGCTATCGAGTGCGACCCATACCTGGGTATCGTCAGCCGCACAAACATCCTCGATCGCTTTTTGCTGGCTGATACGCCAACTCTCAGGATAGAAGGCTCGGTACAGGTCAGCGTCCATCGCCTCCTGCATCGCATCAAAGACGGGACTCCAGGCTCGAAGAGAAAGGCCGACCACGGCATCAAGCTGTTGCGGCTCGTAGGATTCAATGTGCATTTTGGGCTTAAATTCAGTACGCCTAAGCATCATAGACGACTCACCCAAATCACAGAAGGATGACCAGCAACCTCCCCCTTTCCCCTTTCGCCTTTCTCCTTTCGCCTTTCCCCTTTCCCCTAAGAATGCGAAGAAGCTTCTGACTCCAACTTCTTCAACCCAGAGGCAATCTCATGGGGGCTGGGCTGCCAGTCTTGTTCAGCGGTGGCATGGGCGCTGAGGAAGAAGTTGATCAGGGTTTCAAACTCAGAGAGTTCTGATTTGGCGGGTTGGGTCAAGGGTTTGGGAAGGGAATGGCCGTTGGCAGCAGGTGCAGATTGCCCCTCCGATTCCTGGGACTTCATGCCCTTAGCTGGGGGCGCATTGAGGAAGTCTAGGGAGAAGGGCTGATCCTCGAATGGGGGTTGAGCTATGGATTGGCTGGAGGTGGCGGGAGCAGCATCAATGGGCGAATGGGCGAACTTGCCGTTGCCATTGCCGTTTTCATTGGGGGTTCCATTGTCGATGGAATGACCATTGCCGTTGGCATCGTTGTAGCCATTGCCGTTGCCGTTGGCATAGTCGTAGCTATTGCCATTGCTATTACCATTGGCATTGACTGGAGCAGGTTCGGGGAAGGTAAAGGGGGTTTCGATCGCCAATTCAGGATGCGCCACCAAAATTTGCTGCACTTTGGTGAGGGCACGGGCGGCTTTTTGGGCGTTGACGGCGTTGCCTTGGGCAGAGAAGATTTGGGTGGCTTTTTCGAGATGAGCCAGCGCTCCCCCATACTGCTTCAGCTTTTGGTAGGACAAGCCTCGGTAGTAGTGAACGACGGCGGTTTCGGGTAGGTAGCGAAGGGCTTCACCATAGTCGGCGATCGCTTCTTGGAAATTCTCTAGTTTTTGCCATGCCATGCCCCGGTAGAAGTAGGCGATCGCACAATCGGGAAATTCTTCGATGGCCAGACTGTAGTCGCTGATGGCTGCGCCCTGGTCGCCCTGTTCGGCGTGGATGAAGCCTCGGTTGCAGTAGGCGGCAAACTGGTGGGGGTTGAGCAGGGTGGATTGGCTGAAGTCGGAGGAGGCCGCCGCCAGGTTGCCCAGGTCATAGTGAACCAGACCCCGGTAGGCGTAGGTCATGGCATCGTCGGGGCTGATATGGAGGATATGCTCGTAGTCGGCGATTGCCCCAGCCTTGTCGCCCAGTTCATGGCGGGTGACGGCGCGGTTCCAGTAGGAGGTGAGGTCATCGTCGGCCAGTTTGGGATGGTCGTAGCAGCGGGTCAGGCGCTGGATGACTTCGGCATCCTTGGTACGGAGTTTGAGTTGGACTTCGGAGAAGGGGAGATGGGTTTTGAGGGTATCGGTGATGCCAAGGACGGCAAATTCCTGGTCGGCGACGAGGAAGTTTTCACTGGTGCCCAGAATTTTGAACTGGAAGGCAGTGGGATGGGCTTTTTTCAGCTTGAGGAATTTTTGCAGGGATTCTTGGGTGGTTTGCAGTTTGGCATCGGCTAGCCAGCCCCGGCGGATTTTGCTGAGGAGGCGCTCTTCGTGGCGATCGGTGAGTTGGCACCAGCCAATGTCAAGCTGGCGGCCTTTGCTCAGGAAGGCTTCAAATTTGCGGATGAGGGCATCGTCCAGGGTTTGTTGACCTGCCCAGGGCCAGACCAGAATTAGCCGCTGCTGGGCTTTTTCCAAGGCTTCTTCGAGGACGGCGCGGCTGCCTGCGACGATCGCGCCCTGGTCTTCGGGTTCGAGGGGGGTGCCGTTGAGGTCGAAGAGGAGTTCGTATTGGGGCGAGTTGGGCAGGGTTTGCAACTGCTGGTTAATCAACTGGAGTTCGTTTTGCAGAACTTCCTGGATGCGCTCTTTGAATTGGGTGGTGGATTCGGGTAGGGGGATGCGCCGGGAGAGTTCTTGGAGTTGGCATTGCAGGGCGACGACATCTAGGGCTTTGGGCAGTTGGTTAACCTGGTCGCGCAGTTGCTTTTGCTGGTGGGCAAGGTGTTCGGTGAAGTCCTGGATGGTCAGAAGCTGGGTGCGGAGGTTGTTGAGGTAGTCGGTGGCGAGCCCATGAATTTCGGGGTAGACGCTGGCGGATGCTTCGGCGGAAGCGGCGGCGGCGGCGGCTAGATCGAGACTAAGGCTGCCTTTGGTTTTTTCGGTTTCGAGGAATTCGGCGAAGATGGCTTCTAGCTCAGAGGTGGCGATCGCCCGTCCCGACTCGTCGTTGGGTACCCAGGACACCCTCTGCCCCTGCACCGTCCGCTCCATAGATTCGACGGATTGGCGGAGGGATTCTTGCTGCTGGTGGAGGTCTTTGATTTCGCCCATGAGGCTGGTGAAGTCGCGCTTGGGCACCAGGTCGGCGATGATTCGCACCAGTTCGCTGACTTCTTGGCGGATGGAGCTAAGGTCGAAGGAGGGAGAGAGTTTGCTGAGTTGGCGATCGAGACGGGTGACCTCGGCTTCTAGGGAGTTGAGGTCGGGGCGGGATTGGCTGGAGAGGGTTTCGACCTGGATCAGCAGGGTGGCGACTTGGGTCTTGAGGTGATCGACCTCGGCGCGGACATCGGTGGGTTGGGAACCCAGATCCAGTTGGGTGAGTTGTTCGATTACCTGGGTGATGCTTTCGGCGATCATGCCGTAGCGCCCGTTGAGCTGGTTGAGGTCGCTCTGGAGGCTGCTGAGGCGATGTTGCTCCAGGGTGTTGAAGCGATCGTGCATTTCTTGCTGGACGGCGGTGATTTCGCCGTACAGGGCTTCGGCGACTTCCCGATCTTTGCGAAGCAAGCCTTTTTTGAGGATATGGATGGTTTCAGGAGCGGGCATGGTGACCAACTGCTGGTTGATCTGGTCAACCTGGCGAGTTAGGCGATGATCGAGTTCGGCTAGACCATCGGCTTTTTTCTGCTCGACTTCTTGCTCTAGACGGCGACGATTGACCAGACCCAGCGCCACTAGGAGAGACAGCGGCGTGGTGGTAAAGAGGATTTCTTTAAAGAGTAGCGATGCAACGGAGCCAACCCCTAATCCGACAAGGGATGCGTTTTCTAAAGCATCTAACCAATTACTTTTCTTCATAACAACAAAATCACCTTGCGGGTGCGGTAGTAAATCTAAAACCTTGGATCGCGCTCATCTTGCAGATCGGGAAGCTACTGTCTATTTCTTCATGACTTTTTCATTCTGATCAGGAAATCCTGGTAGGATGATTTGTCCAATCTCTGAGCCAATCTCTGAAAAGCTTTGTGGGCAAAGCGTTAGGGAACGGGGTAGGAGCGCCATCTGGCCTCTCTCCTAACTACTGAACGGGTAGGGACGATTCCGCATTAGAAGAAACTTTTTATACTACACGAGGAGGCGCAAAATAAGTAATTATGTCCAAAAAAGTTTCAGTGGGGTCTGGGTTTTTGGCTTCGGAGTTAGGTTTTGAAAGGTTTGAACCGCAGAGACGCAGAGGCGCGGAGGGGGTTAATTATTCTTTGAGAGGGGTATTGGCAAGTCTTGTAAGTAGTTGAATGTGAAACCTAATGCTAAAAGCCGATGGGATGCTGTACAAAGTGCAGCGTCTCATCGGCTTCATTTTAAGGATAAGGATGGGTTAGTTGGATTCGAGTTCGGTTGGGATGCCTAGGACGGGACAGGGGAATCGGGGAGTGAGTTCCTGGATGAGGGGGTGACGGACGGAGCTACAGCCGACGAAGAGGAGGTCGGCGGATTCGGCTTCGACAATGTTGTAGAGTTCGGTGGCGACATCGCCGAAGCGGAGGTGGGCTTCTAGGGAGCCGCGCCATTCTTCGGCTAGACAGCGGGCTTGCCAGAGGATGCGATCGCCCTGCTCCAGTTGTTTATCGAGGGAGAGGGGGGCGGGAAGTTCCATGACACCTGCGCTAGAACCGTTGAGGGACTGGGATTTGTGCGCTAGGGGAGAGTTAGCCCAGGCTTCTGAGGATAGCGATCGGGTGGAAAAGCCGGAAGAGGGGGTGCGATCGAGCACATAAACAACATGGACTGTCACGGAATGCTGACAAGCCAGACGAGTTTGGTAGGCCATCCAGAGGGCAAAGTCCAGGGCAGTGCGGCTATTGGGCGAATCATTGTAGCCAATGACAATGGTGGTGCGATCTTGTCTCGCGGGATTTTTTGTGGTTTGATCTGCTTTTATAGATTGACTTGGGGCAAGAGGTTGTGTACCCGGCAGGAGCAGCATTTGTTCGCTGAGGTGTTCGACCCCCAGAGCAGCTTGAAGTCGGGTCAACATGGCCTTGATTTTCATAATTCCTCCATCTCTGCAAGCGATTATTCGGTGAGCGATCGCAATGAACCTAACCCGCTCAATGAGTCGGATTGGGTGGTTGTCTCGGAGATTGTGAGGAAACTGAAGTGAATCGTGTGTGTGGAACGAACTAAAGCTTCAGTGTCCTCTCAAAGCCGACGGAGTTAGCTGACGGGCTAGGGCTGAGAGGTGCCCTTTCTGGAAGGCGAATCAGTGGAGGGAGAAATAACACTCTCTGGATGGGAGAGCATTCACCTGGCTACCGATCGAGTTCCTGAGAATTCGCCCCAAGGAAATTGACCCGGCTTAGGACTCATTTCTTAACACTTAATCCCGTTTCGGTTGGCAAATTCAGGTTGGTCAAGAATTTACTAGAGATTTTGTGAGATGAGCAGCGGTCAATTCCAGTGGTTCCTCCGCTGATGATTCACCCGGTTAAGCTTGAGCGTTTGGGCTGGGCTTTTGGGGTGGGATCATCGATTAGGCAAATCTGGTAAATAAGCTTACCAGGCTGATCCCATTAACAGTAACACTCCCCAACAGAAGCGTCAATGTGGGATGTTTTTGTTGAGCGTTTGAAATATAACGGCAACATTAATGAACAATAGCGGCGACCTGGGTTGTCACCTTGGCGGCTATCTTGGTGGTTACTTAGCGTTTAGCTGGATGGTTAATCTAGAGGTTATTGGGAGGTTATTGGGCGATCGCGAACGGTCACACTAATAGTCATTTTTGAGATTAATCTTATACTCTGATCTAGGTATAAGATGTTTTACTTTTTTTAATACCACCCATTCGTTAGAACTTACCAGAGAACTGGATAGCTCTGGCGATAGATGCGATCGGTTGAGATGTTTCGATAATCTCAGACTGGTCTCTGTAATTCTGCTGTCTTTGTAGCCAAATCGGAACTTCCAAGATAAAAAATCTTAATTTCGACTCATTGAAAGAGTTATTTGACGTTGACGGACAAGATCGGTTGGGATCTCTGGGGATTGGTTTGAAATTGAACCGCAGAGACGCGGAGGCGCGGAGAAGCTTGGGAGGTTTCTAGTCCGTGACTGGAGGCTGTTGAGGATTAGCTTTGAATTAATCTTGGTTCAGATTAATGGTTCAAATCAACGAAATTTGTCCTTGCAGATAAACCTTGTATCCTGCTGCATTGTCTTAAATTAACTTCATGTTGAATCAGCGGAATCCATAGCGTTGCCAAAATTGCAACAGCTGAGAACTTTTTGGGGGGAAATGTCATCCTTAAGGAGTAGGAATCTTGGTGTTGGGAGAAAAAGGCATGAGAGTCGCGGGATCTCGTTGGTTTGGGATTTTTCTGTTTAGCTGTTTAATGTTAGGGCTGTTGGGTTGTGTCGATGGAGTTTCATCAAACTGGCTGTCCGATCGGGCGGTAGCACAATCTCAAGACCGTTCAGCCCGATCGCCAGAAGTGCTCTACCCATCGCCAGAGGAGATTTCAGATATGGCTCAGTCTTCGGTTTCTCCCAGTCCGGCTCCCGGCCAAATTCCCGGCCAAATTCCCGGTCAAGCTTCAAGTCAGAATACGGTGGATGCTCGGTTAGTAGCGGCGAATACGCGCTTTGGGTTTAAGCTGTTTTCGCAGTTGTTTGAGCAGGGGCAGACGCAGAATGTCATGGTTTCGCCGACGAGTGTGGCGATCGCTCTCTCTATGGCCTACAACGGGGCATCCGGTTCGACGCAGCAGGCGATGGCGGAGGCGCTGGAGTTTCAAGGGATGAGTCTGGCGGAGATTAATCAGGCGAATGGGGCGCTGGAAAATTCGTTGGAGGCGGCTGATCCGAGTGTGAAGTTGGCGATCGCCAATTCCCTCTGGGGCAATCAAGGATTTGCCTTTAAGGCTGATTTTTTGCAGCGAAATCAAGAATTTTATCAGGCGGAAGTGACGAATCTGGACTTCAAGAGTCCCGATGCTGCCGATCGAATTAATGCTTGGGTGAACGACAATACTCAGGGAAAAATTCCTGAGATTGTTAAAGAGATTGATCCACAGCAGGTGATGTTTTTGATCAATGCGGTGTATTTCAAGGGCACTTGGACGAAGCCGTTTGATCCACAGCGGACGAGCGATCGCCCTTTTACCTTGCTAGATGGCAGTCAAAAACAACATCCGTTGATGAGTCAGCAGGGCAGCTACCAGTATTACGAAAATGATCAGTTTCAGGCGGTTAATCTGCCCTATGGCAATGGTCGGTTGAGCTTTTATGTGTTTCTGCCCAGAGCCAATTCCAGTTTGAAATCTTTTGCTCAAACCTTGACGGCTGACCATTGGGACACCTGGATGGGGCGGTTTGCTTCTCGGCCTGGGTCAATTCAGTTGCCCCGGTTTAAGTTTTCCTATGGGACGAGTTTGAATGATGCGCTACAGGCGATCGGTATGGCTCCGGTGTTCGATGCGGGGCAGGCGGATTTTTCAGGGCTAAGCGAGGAACCCACGCTGATCAACGAAGTGCAGCACAAGACCTTTATTGAGGTCAACGAAGAAGGCACAGAGGCAGCGGCGGCGACTTCGGTGGGCATTGCCCGGATGTCGGCTCCGACGGCTCCCCCGTTCCAGATGGTGGTCGATCGGCCCTTCTTTACGGCAATTCGGGACAATCAGACTGGGGCGGTTTTGTTTATGGGGACGGTGGTGGAGCCGGAATAGGGGAAAAGGGGAAAGGGGAAAGGGGAAAGGGGAGGTTTATGGTCATCTTCTCATTTGTGGCCAATCCTGATTAATCGCGAAGACGCAGAGACGCAGAGAGAAAAGGCGGAAGGGGAAAGGGGGAATATCAAAAGAATCTTTGAAGAAGTTCAAGGAAGGAATTTAGGGAAATTTTCAGCGTTCTTCAAGGAGTTGATCCTCCGTGAAACAGTCCAAAATCTCCCTTTCCCCTTTTCCCTTTCCCCTTTCGCCCCCCTTTCTCCTACTGCGATCGCCATCCCTTCAACCGAAAGAGCAAAAACTGTGTCACCTGGATGTCGTTGAAGTTGTCGTCGCTTGCCAGTAGGAGACTTTGGGAGCCGTCGGGGAGTTGGGGGCCGAGGGTCATGCCTTCGAGGTTGTCGAGGGGGAGGCCGAGGGTGGTGAGGTCGAGGAGGAGTTCTTTGCGGATGGGGGTGATGCCCTCGATGCTGTCGCGGAGGTTGGGCAGGGTGGAGGTGTCGGTTGCGCCTCCGGTGGCGATTTGGAAGAGTTTTGCGCCAAAGCCGGAGAGGCCGAAGCTGCGCTCTAGGCTAAGGAAATGGCCGGCCTGGTCGAGGACGAGGAGTTCGGAGAGGCCGTAGTCGCGGGTGCCTTCAGGGGGAAGGTCGAGATCATAGAGATGTTCGGAGATGATTTCGCTAGGGGCATTGTTGCCGACACCAACGAGGTAGTGGAGGAAGCGGATCGGGGTAGGGGGTAGGGCGGTGGCGGAGTCTTCGGGTTGCGGCGGTTGGTCTTGCAGGAGGCCGAACTCGGGGGCGGTGAAGATGCGGAAGGGTTCGAGTTGTTGGCCGCCGCTGAAGCCGACGGCGCTGAGGGTGAGGGCTTCAAAGCCCCGGTTGTCCTGGACACCTGCGGGTTGGTCGTCGAGGGTTTGGGGGAGGAACCGCTGGGGGATGGGGAGGCGACTGCGGTATTGTCCGGTTTGCAGGTCATATTCGTTGACGAAGGGAGGAATCTGATCGCGGCTCACCCCTTCGCTGGAGATGTAGAGGGTTTGGCGGGGGCTGAGGGCGATGCCTTCGGGGTCTACGGTGCCTTTGGCGTAGGGGTTGCCGTCGGG
>JALOOP010000318.1 GCA_025454315.1 Oculatellaceae cyanobacterium Prado106 | reverse complement strand
TTGACCAGATCGGGCAAACTGCGGGACGGCAAGTCGGGCAACATCAGCCGGGAAAACTTGACGGTGCAGAGTTTTGCCGTTTCAGGCCGCGAAAAAGAAACCCCAAGCCGCCGGAACTCTGCCTGGAGGAAGGGGTAGTCAAAATCAAGATTGTGGGCAGTGAGAACCCCCATGTTGAGCAGGGGTAAATACTCGGGGAAGACTTCGGCTGCGATCGCCGCCTGATCCACCATCAACTGCGTGATCCCCGTGATTTCAGTAATCTTCGCCGGAACAATCGTTTTGGAATTGACCAAATCGGTTTGCTGCCGCTGCACTCCATCCGCCAGTGTGGCCTGGAGGACGGAGATTTCAGTGACACGACTATCTGAGGCAAAGCGCCCCGTTGTTTCCACGTCAACTACCGTCAGCGGTTGCTGACTGAGTTGACGATAGTGATGGATCAGATCAGTGGACAGCACCGGAGGACTTGCTAATACGTTTGACGGGTTTGGCACCTGAAGAACCGGAGGAGCGTCCGTGATGGGAGCCGCCGCCGTAGGAAGAACCATGGGAGCGACGAGGTCTACGTTCCTCTTCATAGGACGGGGGATCTTCGTGACCCTGTTCAACCCGCATCCAGCTTGGGCGAGTCTGGTCATAGGCCATTTGCAGAGCCGCCGCCGCGATCATATTAGTGTCAAACTCTTCAGTAAGCTGAGCCACGATCGGCAGGAAGGAGGCCATGCGTTCACCCGCAACTGCCTCTCGGACTTGATCCTTGAGCTTTTGCAGTTGACGCGCTTCGATTTCGGCGCGGGTGGGGATCGTGCCAATCGTTAGCTGTTGACGGACATGGCGCTCGATGTCGCGCAGCTTGCGCTTGTCCAGGGGATGGATGATGGAGATGGCAGTGCCTTCTTTGCCTGCGCGTCCCGTCCGACCAATCCGGTGAACATAGCTTTCCACACTGTCAGGCAGATCGTAGTTGATCACATGGGTGAGGTCATCCACATGCAAGCCCCGAGCAGCAATGTCAGTGGCGACAACCCAGCGAACTTGGCGCTGACGGAAGCGGAGCAGCAGCCGTTCCCGTTGGGATTGGCTGAGGTCACCATGGTACTCATCGACACTGTGGCCAGCGGCTTGGAGTTGGCGGGTCAGCTCAGCGGCAGCTTTGCGCGTCCGCACAAAGATCAGCGCAGACTCGGGATCTTCCATTTCCAGGATGGGTTGCAGCGCTCTGGCCTTGCTCCAGCCTCGGGGAACGATGTAGGCGACCTGGTTGATTTTGGTGGGTGCAGCCTTGGGCTGTTCCACGTTGATGGTGATGGGCGATCGCAAAAACTTGGTGGTCAGTTCGCGAATCGACGGATCCATCGTGGCGGAGAAGAAGGCAGTTTGGCGTTCGGCTGGAGCCTGTGCCAAAATCCGCTCCACATCTTGAATGAAGCCCATGTTGAGCATTTCATCGGCTTCGTCCAGCACCAGCCAACCCAGTTGATTGAGCTTGAGGTCGCCCCGCTTCAGCAGGTCGAGGACTCGTCCCGGTGTGCCCACCAGGATCTGTGCGCCCTTTTGGAGACGGCGGATTTGGATGTCGATGGACTGTCCGCCATAGATCGGCAGAACATGAAGACGGCGATCCTCACTAAAGGTACGAATCGCTTGGTAAACCTGGATCGCTAGTTCGCGTGTGGGCGTTAGGATCAGGGCTTGGGGTGCGTTGCTATTGAGGTTGACCTGCTCTAGCAGGGGCAGGGAGAAGGCCGCCGTTTTGCCCGTCCCGGTTTGTGCCAAGCCGACGACATCCCGACCGGATAACAGGTGGGGAATGGCTTGGGCTTGAATGGGCGTTGGGGCGGTGAAACCCGCTTTTTCCAGGTGGCGCACGCGCTCTTCTGACAGACCTAAGCTATGAAAAGAAAGGGTCATTAAAACTCCTTAAGGGGTATGAGCAGAGACACGGCTGAGCGCACCTCTGAGTTGGGTGGAAAGATCGGCAACTTGACCGTAGAGGTCGTAGATATCTGCATCCGCGATCGCAACGGGAACCATCGATCCCAGCCGCGCTTCGCCCTGAACGTAAACTAAACCATCGACTTCGGGTGCAAAACGAGCAGAACGGCCAATCAACTCACCCGTTTCCGGGTTTTCCTGCTCGATCAGAACATCGACGACCCGACCGATTTCAGCCCGATTCTTTTTCAGGGAAATAGGCTGCTGCAAACTCATCAGGGCATCGCGACGCTCGTCCATAACTTCCTGGGGAAGCGGATTGGGGAGCGTGTAGGCGGGAGTTCCTTCTTCAGGGGAGAAGGTAAAAACCCCCACATGATCAAATTCGTGGCGCTCAACAAACTGAAGCAAATGCTCAAAATGGTCTTCCGTCTCACCGGGGAATCCCACAATAAAGGTGGTTCTGAGAACCGCCTGGGGCAAAGCAAGCTTAATTTTTTGGATAATGCTGTCATTCACCTGACCCTGCCAAGGACGATTCATGGCGCGGAGAATGTCAGGATGGGAATGTTGCAGTGGCAAATCCAAGTAGGGCAATACGTTGGGCGTTTCCTGAATTGCCTCAATCACCTTGGGCGTGAGCCCAGTGGGATAGGCGTAGTGCATCCGAATCCAGGGGACTTCGACCTTGCCCAAGGCGCGCAGGAGTTCTGCAAGCTTGGGTTCGCCGTAAAGGTCGAGGCCATAGTTGGTCGTGATCTGGGAGATCAAGATGATTTCCTGGACACCTTCTGAGGCCAACTGTTGGGCTTCGGCGACGATCGACTCAATGGAGCGCGATCGCTGATTTCCCCGCAGATGGGGAATGATGCAGAAGGCACAGCGATAGTCGCAGCCTTCGGCCACTCGCAGGTAGGCCACACCCTCGGTCGTGGTGCGATAGCGAGGTACGGTTTCATCGGCAATGTAGGTCGGGTCGGCGGAGATTTCATGGACTCGTTCGCCCGTCTCTGCCCGCTCAATCACCTCCACAATTTTGTGATAGTCGCCCGTTCCTACCACAGCCACCGCTTCCGGCAGGGCATCTAGCAGTTCCCGCTGGAAATGCTGTGCCATACAGCCTGTGATCACCACTTTTTTGTTAGCTTCGGCTAACTCGACGAGCGTCCGAACCGACTCCTCGCGGGCAGCCTGAATAAAGCTACAGGTATTAACAATGACATAATCCGCCAACTCTTCGTTGGCATCCACACCATAGCCTGCCTGTACCAGCAGACCGAGCATATGCTCTGTATCAATTCGGTTTTTCTCGCAGCCGAGATGCGAGACTGCAATAATTGGCTTGTCGCCCATGAGTTCAACAATAACGGTGAATAGAGGAAGGTCAATCAGGTCGTAGTTTGCTGCGATCGCCCTTGCGGTAAGTAGCACTTTCAAGTGAGTTTTGAAAGCTTCCGCATTATACAGACCCCTCACTTAAACACCAGTATGATGACTCTCTGAGAAGGTCTAGCTGTTAAAGTCTAGTCTTTTCTGCTTGAGTGCAGCGTAAGGTCTAGAATCGCTGAAAGCCTGATGGTTGCCATTCAGTTGCAATCGCTTTGGCCAGCTATGAATCATACTAGCGCATGGGGGTAGTAGGGATTTGGGTGTGGGGAGTTGGGGGGAAAGGGGGGAGTTGGGAATCGGGAGTGGGGAGTAGGGGGGAACCTGGATGGATATTGAGGCAAACAATGAATTTACTCTCTGCCCGAATTCATAGATCTCAATCATAGATGAACTTACAAGAATGGGAGAGTAGAGAGTTCCTCCCTTTTTTAGCCTGTTTTCCCGTCTCCTCTTTCTTAACCGCATCGATACAGGAGATGGGGAGATGGGGAAAGGGATTCCATTGAAGCAATTCATGGACGACACCCCGATCAGTCCTGGCTCTTTCCTGGAGCAATTTCTCCAAGAAAGTCCAAGACTCCCCCTTTCCCCTTTCCCCTTCCTCCCCACTCCCCACTCCCCACTCCCTCACAGATCCCGACTCCCTAACTGATATGATGAAGGACAGTTGTTCGTTCATAGACGAGTCCGAAGACCAAACGTGGACTTAAAGCAAACCTTTAAAACGATTAATCCGGTAATTGGTGTTGTTCACTTGTTGCCCCTGCCTACCTCACCGCGCTGGGGGGGTGACCTTAAAGCTGTTATTGATCGGGCGGAACAGGAAGCCACGGCCTTGGCCTCGGGAGGGGTCGATGGCATTATTGTGGAAAACTTCTTTGATGCGCCGTTTCCCAAAGATGCCGTTGACCCGGCGGTGGTTAGCGCCATGAGCTTGGTGGTGCAACGGCTGATGCAGATGGTGACCCTGCCGATCGGGGTGAATGTGCTGCGGAATGATGCTCGGAGTGCGCTGGCGATCGCCACCTGCGTTCAGGCTCAGTTTATCCGGGTGAATGTTCTGACGGGCGTGATGGCGACCGATCAGGGGCTAATTGAAGGGCAGGCGCATGAACTGCTGCGCTATCGGCGAGAATTGGGCAGCAATGTCAAAATTTTGGCCGATGTGTTGGTTAAACATGCCCGTCCTTTGGGTTCACCCAATCTGACCACGGCAGTGCAGGAAACCATTGAGCGCGGCTTGGCTGACGGCGTGATTCTCTCAGGCTGGGCGACGGGAAGTCCTCCAAGTTTGGAGGATCTGGAGTTGGCTAGTGCAGCAGCTAAGGGGACTCCGGTCTTCATTGGCAGTGGAGCCAGTTGGGAAAACATTCCGCAACTGATGCAGGCAGCGGATGGGGTGATTGTCTCCAGTTCCCTGAAGCGTCGAGGACAAATTGAGCAACCGATCGATCCAAATCGGGTCAGTCAATTTGTGGAAGCAATGCGGCGCAGTCTGCAACCCCAGGAGGAGATGCAGCCGACACCCTCGGTTCCGGTTTAGCATCGATCCGAATTTTGTCGATCTATTAAGTCGGACTGAGTCATATCGATCTAAGATGCTTCTTCTGAGATGTTTTCTTGGAAGGTTGCGTTGGCTCATGGCAGAGGGGAGCATCAATCTAGCGTGTAGCGAACTAGCGTGTAACGAGATATTGAGCCGTTGAATTGTGCTTTTTGAACTGAGTCTGTTTCTTGAGGTCGAAAGCCAATTGCCGATTAGGTAAGGCTTTCAGGCTCTCAAAAGGACAATGAGTATCCAAAAGTTCGGTAATACGTACCTCGATCCGGTGAAAATACCGGAGGAGATCAAATTTACTGTGCTAACATAATCAACCATGACCTGAATTGTGCAGTACAAGTCCAGCTATACCAAGCGTTACACGGGCTGCCCCGACCTGTAGAGCAATATCGGTTAGAAAAATTGACAGTCAGATGGTGACGGTCAGAAAAATTGACAACAACTGAATTTCTATCTACTCAAAGGTGTTATGAGCCAACAGGTTATTCACCCGATGAGCAAATTCCAGCGTCAAGTGCGATCGCTGGTTGATTCTAAAGTCGTTCGCCCGAGCGATCGCCTTTGGAAAATTGCTCTTCTTTATGGTGACGAATGGTCTTACTGGAAAAAAGAACTCGAAGATTTTGAGTTCTCTATGAAAGATCCGATCAGCGATTTGCTGCTGGTTGAATCTTGGGATGAGGATTAGGGATTGAGGCTTCAGCCGTAATGCTTCAGGGATGTTTCAGCGATGAGGCTTCAGTGAATAGGTGTTCTGAGCTTAGGTCTTCAGGAATGAGGCTTAAGCTTTACACTTTCTTTATTATTCACTCACCCATCTGTGGAAAACTCCCCCAATCTCTGTGGAAAACACGGGTAGCCCTGTGGAAAACTTGTAAATTTACTTAAGGTTTTCTTAAATTGGAGGCTCCAAATTCTGTCGCGAGATGGGTGTTTTTTCGGAAGCGATCGCCCCTTATCTCTCTTTTTAGGGATTTAAGCGACTGTAAATTTGCTGAAACCAGGGACAAAATAATGGGTGAGTTTCACCCTTTCTATCTCCATTTTTGTAAATTTTACGCTGCTTGAATCTGTATTTTTTTCAATGACGAATTCACGGTCAGTGGTTTCACCGATCGCCTATTCCACCTTGCAAGGATGTAGCGGTTGCAAGTTCTGTGGGGTGGAGTGCCCTTGGAAGGATTCCCAGATTTTCTAAGAAAGCGATCTATCTCATCGTTTTGTTGAATCTGAGGATGAATTCTTGTGGATTTGGTTGAGGAAAATCATTGATATAGCCTTGATGGACGTTCTGCCGCTTTAGCTGGGGGAGAGTGTCCTGTTAGGTTTTAAGTGGGGGGGGAGGGGGCGATCGCATCCTGGTGTAAGTTGCCAGGGTGGAGTTTGGCGATCGACATCACTAAAAAAACTGGAGATGGATTCGTTGATCCATCTCCAGCTTTTTGTTTTGTTTTTTCTAGCGACCCATTTTGCGCTTTAGTTCTTCGAGTTCGGCGTCCGTTTCCCATTTTCTAAAGGTCTGCTCTAGAGGGTCAGCAGGGCTATTCGAGAAGGTGGATTGATAGGTTTGGTTCCATCCGGTGGTTTGCCATTGCTGTTCGGTTTGGGCAGCGGCGGCGGCGCGAGCGGCCTGGGCTTCGGCCATTTTGGTTTTAATTTCTTGTTTGCGCTGCTGAATTTGCTTTTGTAGTTCAAAGGTTTGCTGAATGCGAGTCTTCAGCATTTCCATTTGCCCCCAAAGCTGGTTGCCCTGGCGCAGCAGGGCGGCTTCTCGTTCTTCGGCAGGCTTGACCAAATCGAGACGGTTGGCGCTTTTGGCTTTGTCGATGCGAATGTGCCACCGCTGAATTTCTTGGGCAGTGGCGAGGATTTCTGCTTCGAGTTGTTTTTCGCGTCGGCGCAGATCGGCCAGCAGCCGCACGACTTCCGATTCTTGGTCGCGCAATTTGTCCTCCAGTGCCTGGAGTTCTAGGTGGGGGTTGTTGCGGAGAAACTCTTCGAGGCGAGTTTCGAGAAATTTGCTGAAATCTTCAAACAAGCCCATGCCCCATTTCTTCCTTTCATGCCTAAGCCTTCCCTAACACGCTATCAAACTATCGAGGGTTTCGCTGCTTTCTGCAGAAAGAGAAGCCAATCCTGACCGGGGCGATCGCGCAAACACCGTTCAATCGTCAGGGGCTTGACCTCGGTGTCGGCATCGATGAATTGGAGTTGGGGAAACTCTTGTTGAATCTGTTCCAGGAAGGCGCGGGGGTTAGAATAGCGTCCGGCGTTGAATTCGAGGACGATGATTAGATTGGGGTTGCGACGGAGGGTTTGGGTCATGCCTCGCCAGATCAGTTCTTCTGCGCCCTCAGCGTCAATTTTGAGGAAGTCGAGCCTTTCCCAGTTTTCGGTGAGGTGATCGAGGGTGGTGGTTTTGACCTGGAGGAGGGTGTCGGAGTCGGAGGCTTGGCGGGTGAGGCTGGCGTTCATGCCGTAGCCTTGGGGGATGACAAATTGTAGGATTTCTTCGGCGCGTTGGGAAACGGCTTCGGTCATGACGGTGGTGCGATCTTGTAAACCGTTGACTGAAATGGTACGTTGCAGCAGATTTGCCAACCGGGGATTAGGTTCTAGGGCTAAGACTCGTCCAGATTGACCAACGATGCCAGCCATCAGCAGCGTGTAGTAGCCGTGATTTGCCCCGACATCAATGCAGTGCCAGCCGGGGCGCAGGACTCGGGCAACGGCATAGGTCATCCCAGTTTCCCAGAAGCCGTTCATGGCTAGGTGGGGGACAATGCCCACATCCTGGGAGTCTGCATAGAGGAGGTAGCGACCGAGGACGCGGCAGAGGATTGTGTCGTTGCCTAGATAGGCGGTTTGGCAGGCTGAGCGACAGGTGTAATGAAACTCTTCTTTGGTGAGGGAGAAGAGGCGTTGTCCGTTTCGTTGGCGGCTGCGGTTGGCGTGGATGCGTCTGTCTAAACGGGTGAGATGGGTTTCTAGGGTGGAGAGTTCGGTGTGAACCTGCTGGAGTTGCTGGAGGACGGGACGGTGGGTGAGACGGGCGATCGCATCTCCCCAGGCCAAAAGTTTTGCCCTAATGCCTGATTTTGGTTCCGTGGCTGATCGGGTTGGGGAAAGGTGATGCAGCGGTTGCAGATGTTTTGGATCCAACGGCGGGTGGTCAATGTCGTTTTGTTTGGAGTACACGACGAAGACTTCGTTGGCAAACACCGGATGGAACGTATCGAGAACCTGTTTGAGAAAATTTTGTTGAAGGTTACTGAGTAAGCCTTTATGCAGGACAACCCACTGAAAGTAGTCGGCATCAGCGCCATCGCTGAAGTTGTAGGGTTCGGCAGTGGGAAATGCTGTTTTGAACCGGGAAGGAGCTATCACATGAGCTTCGGGATGCAGATGCTGCCGGAGAAATTGTTGGGTTTCGATCCAGTGGCGATCGTCTTGAATTTCGGCCATCTTTTTGCCTCTCCTTTACCCGCAACCTGAATTTGGTAATTTAATTTTTAGGCTATTTGGGATTTTTGATTCTGAGTTATCAACCGAAGATGAGATGCAAAATCCCTTAGCCAAATATCCCATTGCGTTAAATGAGAATTAAAAATCAAATTTCAGCATTATTTAGCATTGCATTAAAGGGGGCGATCGCACCTGGGAATTTCAATACTAAGGTTTGCAATCAGCAGGTTCGCAATGGCAAAATTAAGACACTCGCTATCTAATTGCGTTTTAAGAATCGTTTGAGCGAATTAATTGGAGTTCGCAGGTTGTCCAGTTGATTTCGCTGGATCCAGCCAGGGTTGGATTCAAGTTGTTTGACCTTGCGTTGCAGTTGCCGGACTTGGATTTGCAGACAGGCGGTGAGACGACGGTAGCCCTTGGTATGAAATTCTGAGCCGGGGGCGGTCAGGTTAATGACTTCTTGGTAGAGTGCGATCGCCATTTCCAGATTCCCCAGCTTTTCCTGGATCATGCCTTGCTTGTAGGTCAACTTAGGGGCGTAATGGCCTAGGGCGGGTTCAGTAGTTGCCCATTGGATGGCTTTATCGAGGCGATCGAAGGCGTGGTCATGGTCGCCTTGGAGTTCGCAGGCTTGGGCTTGTCCCATGAGGCTCTTGAGGATGGTTTCGGGGAGAGAACCGGGGAGTTTTTCGACCTTGGCGAAGAGGAATTTGGCTGGCTCCAGCATGTCGAGTTTGAGACAATAGTTTGCCAGCACCATGAAGTGGTCTTCGTCGGCAAAGCGTTCGCAGTCGGGCAGAATATCTTCACAGAGGCGACGGAGTTTTTCCAGTTTGTCCTGTTTGTTGAGTGCCTGGGCAAGGCGGCGGGCAGTTCTGACTTTGAGGCGGGGTTCTAGACCGGGCGTTTGCAGCAGCGATTGGAGGGTGATTTCGGCTCCGGCAGGGTCACCGTCTCGCAGTTCGTCGCAGCCTCTGAGATAGCGGTGCCAAAACTCGGGCAGCCAGGTTTCAGTGTAGGGCGCAAGGGGCGTTTCGAGTTTGCGAAGGAAGAAGGAGACGCTATTGAGAATGATGTCGTTGCAATAGATTTGGATGGAGTCATCGGGCGATCGCCGAGGCAATGGTTCATTTTCGGCCAGAGGCGTTACCCGATAATCGGGCGTATCCAAAAATTCAAACCCTTGAATGAGGGGATTGTCTCCAGTCAACCAGGCATTCATCCAAGCCTGATCGGTAAAGAGCAAGTTCGGTTCGTAGCTGGGTAGGTTGGTGACATTAAACTCAGTGGTCAAAGCTGCAATGCCACCGGGTTTTAGGACTCGATGAATCTCTTGATAAACCTGGTGCAGGGCTTGGAAGTTGTGGACATGCTCGATCGCACAACAACTCCAGACAAAATCAAAGCTGGCATCGGGATATTCAATGCGGGTCATGTCCATATGCTGGACAGTGAGGCGATCGCGACGATAGGGCCGGGGATGCTCGTAGACTGCCTCCACGCTCATGGCCGCCGTTGACCATTGGGTGGATTGGTAAAGATCCGTAGCCACGACTGCTTGACACACTTCGGTGAAGGCATAAATCAAGCATTCACTGCCTACGCCCAATCCCAATGCTCGACGAGTGCCATCCAGCATTCCCAGTTTGGCTAATCCCGCATAGACCTGGAGATATTCCCAGAATTTGCGGTTCTTGGAGTTTCCTAGATTTAGCCGCGCTGCGGCAGCCTGGAAATCTGGATCTTGCCAATCAATGCTGTCAGCGACCTTACAAAATTTCATGCACAACTCCCAGCCTGGTTCTGTAAGGATTACGGCTTAAATTGACCTATCCTTTGTCAGATTACAAATTTGATTATAAGGGGGAGGCGGGGGATGGGGAGGTGGGGAGGTCGGGAGATGGGGAGATGGGGAGGTTAGAAAATCGCAGAGACGCAGAGGCGCAGAGAAAATCAACTTCTTTTAAACGCTTGCCTCTCCCTTTTGCCATTGTTTATCTGCATTCATCTGTGTTTATCTGTGTCCATCTGTGTTCCCCCTTTCGCCCCTAAAACTCCTGACCGACATAAATCGATCGCGTCTCCCCATTGCTGCGTCCGATGACGGCGGCTTGGTTGGAGATGGAAAGGATTGTCCAACCGCTGGCTCCGATGGTTTCGCCGACTTGGAGACGTTGGGGAACGCCGTTGACTTCTAGGAGGGCGGCTGAGCGATCGCCCAGTTCCAGCAATCCGATTAGGGCATGGGTTTCGTTAGGGTCGAAGTTGGGGGTGATGGCGGCGATCGGGCTGGGGGCGGCAGCGGCTGGGCTGGCTGGAGCCGTAGCAGCTTGTGGGGCGGGTTGTGGATTGGGTCTTGCCGCAGGCTGGGCAGCAGGTTTTGCCGCAGGGGCAGCGCCTGTGGGGGTGGCGGCGCGTTGCGCTGGAGCGGTGGGAGGTTTATTGCCGGGAACTGTGACTCGTCCGATGGGGGCAGGCTGGGCAGCGGGGGCGGGGGCTGTGGCGATCGCGCCTGAAGTGTTGGGTTGAGCCGGGATTGCTCCGATGGTAGAGGGCGGTGGCGGCACGACGGGCGGCGGTACCAGAATCACTGGACTTCCCGTGGGGCGGGATGCTGAGGTGGCGCGATCGATCTTTGCGAGCGCTTGTTGGAAGTAGGTCAGGAAGGGTTGTTGAGGATGGGATTCGCCAGAACCCGCCTGAAGCTGAGGGTTGGCGGCGGTTGGAGCTGCACTCTCAACCTGTTCAACAGCCATGCCAGGAATGGGCAGGAAGCGATACAGCCGATATTTGAGAGTAACCCATAGTCCGGCGCTGAACATGACGATCGCAATCGTGGTCGCAACCAGTAAGGCATGGGAGGATCGTCTGGCAGCTTTGGCCGATCGCTCGGTTTCCGACTCGATCAGTTCGTCTAGATTGGGGTCGCTGTGAAAATCATCGTGAGCCGGAATAGTTTCGAGAGCGAGGGCAGACCGAGGGGGTGGAGCGGGCAAGGTCGGCACCATCAGCGGACGAACCGGAGCCGGGGCAGGCGGTTGGGTGAGATGGGCTGGCAGACTGCCACCCTGGAGCATGTGATCCACATCTTCAAAGATGTCGTCTAGGAAGCGATCGACGTTAACCAACCCCGACAGTCCGGCAGGCGTCGGCTCATAGATATCGTCGGACGAGTTGGGCAACTCGACCTCTAAAAAAGGATTATGAGCCGGGGCAGCGGTGAGCTTCGAGGTCGTGGATTGGGAACTCGATTGGGATGTGGATTGGGGAATCAAGCGGTTACTGGCAGTAGGAGGCATAGGAGGCTCAGCCGTAAAAAAGGGTAGTACGGAGGATACTCTTGGAATGCCTAAAATTTAACAGCCGACCGGAAAATTCGATTTATATTTACTTAAATTTACAATTGTGAGGGAGTGGGGAGTGGATGGGGGAAAGGGAAAAGGGGAAAGGGAGGACATTGAATCGTTTCTTTGTAAATACCGGGTTCGCTCCCTTCGACTTCTTAGATCTACTTTCCAAAATCAGTCTAGGACTAACCCCTTTCGCCTTTTCCCTTTCCCCTTTCCCCTTCTTCCCCTAGAATTCGCGGCGAATCACCTGCTGACCCTGCTCATAAATCGCTTGGGCATAGTCTGTCCAGGTGCCTTGACCCCAGTAACGGAAGCAACTGGTTTGGAGGAGGAGGTTGTGGAGGAGGGC
>JALOOP010000317.1 GCA_025454315.1 Oculatellaceae cyanobacterium Prado106 | reverse complement strand
CCGTTGGTAGAGAAAGCCAATTGGCCGCTCCGTTCCACTTCGCGACCTCGCTATCCATCCCCACCTTAAGAAGGATGGGGAATTCCGCGATTTCGTTAACTTCGCTTGTAGGGTTTGCGCCCCCTAAATCCCCCAACTTTGGGGGACTTTGACTTCAATGATTCTTCTGGGATTGCTCCCCAAAGATCCTTCTGAGGTCGTTTCCCAAAGATTTTGATGAAGACTCCTCGAAAACTCCTCAAAAGCTCGTCTCCCCCAAAGTTGGGGGCTGGGGGGCGCAAAATCCTGGGGAGAGATTCATGGGGACTTGGGTGAATTGATCTAGAGGGATTCGGGTTCTTGGCCGGAGACGACGGGGGCGATCGCATTCAGTTTCAACTCGGGATGGTCGCCTTCCACCTGCTGGCAGTTCCATTCATTGCGGAATAGGAGGACGGGTCTGCCCCAACTGTCTTTGACCGTGACCGTGTTGAACAGCCGACCGACTTTTTTCAGGGCCTCCCAGCCGCCATCGATCCAGCGAGCGACGCTGTAGGGTAAAGGTTCCAGGAGGGTTTCGACGCCGTACTCATTTTGGAGGCGGAACTGGACGACCTCGAATTGGAGCTGGCCGACGGCGGCGAGGATGGGGTCACGCTTGGCTTCGTCGGCGGAGTACATGATCTGTACGGCTCCTTCTTCGCGCAGCTCATTAACCCCTTTGCGAAACTGCTTGAACTTGGAGGGGTTGGGGTTGCGGAGGAAGGCGAAGAGTTCGGGGGAGAAGCAGGGAATGCCTTCAAACTCTAGCTTTTGGCCGTTGTAGATGGTGTCACCAATGGCAAAAACGCCGGGGTTGTTTAAGCCAATCACATCTCCGGGATAGGCTTCGGTCATCGATTCGCGGTCTTGGCCAAAGAGCTTTTGCGGGTGGGACAGGCGGACAGTTTTCCCGGTGCGGGCATGGCTAACTACCATATCTTTCTCGAATTTGCCGGAGCAAACGCGGATGAAGGCGATGCGATCGCGATGTTTGGGATCCATGTTGGCTTGCAGCTTGAACACAAACCCTGAAAAATCGGGATAATTCGGCGAGATTTCGCCCACGGTGCTGCGGCGGGAACCGGGTTTTAGCGCATAGTCGAGGAAGGAGTGGAGGAAGAGTTCGACGCCGAAGTTGGTCATGGCGCTGCCAAAGAAGACGGGGGTCATTTGCCCTGCATGGACTTGCTCCAAGTCAAACTCCGAACCCACGCCATCCAAAAGCTCCAGGTCTTCTTTGAGTTGGAAATATAGATCTTGTTCTAGCAGCTCTTCGATGCGCGGATCGCCCAGATCCACAATCGTATTGACGGCTTCTCGACTGCCGTGGGCGCTGCGCTCGAACAGGTGGATCTGGCGGGTGCGGCGATCGTAAACGCCTTTGAAGCGATCGCCCATCCCAATCGGCCAGTTGACCGCGTAGGTCTGCAAGCCCAGTTCGCTCTCGATTTCGTCCATCAGCTCGAAGGGGTCACGTCCGGGGCGATCGAGCTTGTTGAAGAAGGTGAAGATGGGGATGCCGCGCATTCGGCAGACTTCAAAGAGCTTGCGGGTCTGGGGTTCTAGCCCTTTGGCCGCGTCCTCTAGCATTACCGCATTGTCGGCAGCGGCTAGGGTGCGGTAGGTGTCTTCGCTGAAGTCTTGGTGTCCGGGTGTGTCGAGGAGATTGATCCAGTAGTTGTCGTACTCGAATTGCAGCACGGTGGAGGTGATGGAAATCCCCCGCTGTTGCTCCATGGCCATCCAGTCAGAGGTGACATGGCGCTGGGCGCGTCGAGCTTTGACGGCTCCGGCTTCGTGGATGGCACCCCCGTACAGCAGCAGTTTTTCGGTGAGGGTGGTTTTCCCGGCGTCGGGGTGGGAGATGATGGCGAAGTTACGGCGATGGGAGATCGCTTCGTTTAGGTCGGGTTGGAGTTCGAGCGTTGACATGCTGGCGACTGGGCGTGAGGAGGGGTGAACGGGGAGGGGTTGGGTGATGACATTTTATTCTAACGTGAATCTCTGGTTCGCTAATGCGGGGGTGGAGGAGGGGGATAGAAGGCTTGAATTTTGACCGCAGAGACGCAGAGACGCAGAGAATACAGGAGGTAGAGAATACAAAGAGAACACAAGAGGCGGAGAATGCAATTGGCTTTGTGAAGGAATATGGGGGGGAAGGGTTGGGGTTAGTCGATGCCGCTGCCTAGGACGAAGAGGCCGATCATGGTGACGCTGTTCCAGAGGCTGTGGAGCAACATGCAGGAGAGGAGGCCGCGCGATCGCGTGTAGACGAAGCCGAGAATGGCTCCTAGAACGGATAGGGGAATGATCTCGGACAGGCTCAGGTGGGCGGTGGCAAAGATTAGGCTGCTGAGGGCGATCGCACCCCACACTGGGAAGTAGCGGGTTAGAGACGGTAGGAGAAATCCCCGGAACATGATTTCTTCAAAGACGGGAGCGGCGATCGCAGCGGTGACAAAGAAGAGGCTCAGGGCGATCGGGTCGCCTTCCTCCAGGACAATTTTGAGCAGGGGGTTACTGCCGCCTTGTCCTTGCCAAATCTGCTGATTCATCACGGACACTATCAACATCAGCGGTAGCGCCGCAAAGTAGCCGCCCACGCCCCAGAGCAATCCGCTGCGTTTGCCCGTCAGCCGGAACCAATCTTCGGGTAAGGGGAAGAATCGGCGGATTGATAGGTACAGCACGGTCAGCGCGGTTCCGGCCATCAGCAGGTAATAGACCAGGGTGGTTACGGCTTGAGCGCGTCCGCCAAACCCGGAAAAGTCGATGCCCAAGAGGCGCAGAAGAACCGGGAGGGCAATTTGTCCCGAAAAGAAAAAGCCGACAATGAGAACCTGCCAGACGGTTTCCCCAGTCCAAGGCACGTTCCAGGCCAGGGTGCCGTCGCGGGGCTGATTGCGGCGCAGCCAGGTGCGAACGCCCAGCGTAATCAGCAAAATAATGCCAATGATGCCGCCCAATGTGGGCAAGGCTCCGACAATGCCTAGCTTGAGCAGGGTTTCTTCGGCGATCGCCTGACTCTCGGCCTGCAACGGCACCAGCGCCTCATTGCGCTGTTGTAGGGTATAAAGCTGGGTCAGGGCTTGCTGGCGAAACCAGCCTTCTAGATTGCGCTGAATGTTGGCTTCGGCATCGGGCAATAGCTGGGGTGGGTCACTCCAGAGGTTCGACAAAACCGTAGCGGTGTCGCGGATGGGCTTGGAGTCTGCCCGTTGGATGGGGCGATCGAGCAGGGTTTTCCAGGTTTCCAGGGCGGCTGGCACCTGGTTTTGTTTGGCCTGCAAAAGGCCGATTCGCAGATCAAGCTGATCGAGCAAACTTTCCTGCTGCTGGATCGCCAACCGCACCTCTTCGGCCTGACTGGCTGGCTGGGAGGCGAGTCGGCTGCGAAACTGTTCCAGACTGGTTTCGGTGGATTTCCGCGTGGCCTGATATTCTTCCAGCGCCGATTTCAGCGGATTTTCGCCCAGCAGATTCTTTCGCAAGGCCGATGGGTCAATGCCACTGGCCGCATCGGGCTGGTATTCGGTGGCCTGAAGCACCAGGTCAGTCTGGTAAAGTTCGAGGCGATCGCCAATCTGCGGCTCCCCCAAACTCCCCACCAGCGACACACCCAGCAGCGACACCACCACCAGCGTGATGATCGTCAGCAGCACCCGTTTCAGATTACTCATTGCCAAAAGTTTTCCAGTCATTCGCAGATCCATTCTTGGGGAAGGTCATGAGGGGCATTATCGCACTGTCGGGGGGGAAGGGGGGAAGAGGGAGTGGGGAGTGGGGAGTAGGGAGTGGGGAGTAGGGAGTGGGGGGCTGAACATTCTAGGAGAATACCAGCGAAAAGAGGGCGTAAGGCGTAGGGGAAGTCGAGCTTCCTAGGAGAAGACCAACGAACGGATCTCTACACCTCTGAAACCCGCATTCCTCCGTTGGGTGTTCCTCTGTGAGTGATGCCTGAAACCCGCATTCCTTCGTGTCGTTTGAAAAGTCTACACTTGTGAGATCTTCCCATCTCCCCACCCTCCCCATTCCCCATTCCCCATTCCCCATTCCCCACTCTCCATTCCCCACTCCCCACTCCCCCAATTTCCGTCACGCCCAAGTTACCCAAACGAAGTAAAATTGCGGATGTTTCTGGAAAAAGGGAGGGTAACATCCTGGCTACTCGCGTGATTTTGGTGCGGCATGGGGAAAGCACCTTTAATGCCCAGCGTAAAGTTCAAGGCCACAATGATGAGTCTTCGCTGACCGAGGCTGGACTCCAGGGAGCCAGTCAGGTGGGAAGCGCCCTTCAAGATTTGTCATTTGCGGCGGTGTATAGCAGTCCGTTTAAGCGCGCAAGAGAAACTACCAATGGCATTCTGTCCCAAATGACAGCGGCCAAGGGCAGCACACCGCCCACCCCTCAATTTACCGACAATCTTCGAGAAATTAGCCTACCTCTGTGGGAAGGTTTGACCTTTGATGAGGTGGAGAGCAAATTTCCTGAGCTATATCGCTGTTGGCGCGATCGCCCCCACGAACTCTGTATGCCGCTGGTCACCGAAGCTGGAACCGAGGAGTTTTATCCGGTGGTGGCGCTGTATGAGCAGGCCAAACGGTTCTGGCAAGAAACCCTACCTTGCCATGCCGAGGAGACCATTCTGGTGGTGGCGCATAGTGGGATCAATCGCTGTTTGATCAGTGCGGCCATGAATTTGGGTGTGACGGGCTACAAGGCTCTCTACCAGTCCAACTGCGGCATTAGCGTGGTGAATTTTTCGGGGGTTCTGGGTGACCCGGCGCAGTTGGAATCGATGAATCAGACGGGGCATTTGGGTGAACCGTTGCCGAAGATTCGCAAAAATCAAAAAGGCCCCCGGCTGCTGCTGGTGCGTCATGGTGAAACCGAGTGGAATCGACAAAAGCGGTTCCAGGGACAAATTGACGTGCCGCTCAACGACAATGGTCGGACGCAATCCCAGCAAGCGGGCGCATTTCTTCAGTCCACTCGCATCGATCGCGCCGTCACCAGCCCCATGCTGCGCCCCAAAGAAACCGCCGAAATTATTCTGCAACATCACCCCCATATCCCGCTGGAACTGGAGGACAACCTCCAGGAAATTAGCCACGGACTCTGGGAAGGCAAGCTAGAGGCCGAGATTGAGCAGGAATTCCCCGGTGAATTGCAGCGCTGGCAGCAAACCCCGGCTGAGGTGCAGATGCCAGAAGGCGAAAACTTGAACCAGGTGTGGGAACGGGCGATCGCTGCCTGGGAAAAAATTGTCGCTTCCACGTCTGCCAATCCTGCCGACTCAGCGATCACAGTCCTTGTGGTGGCGCATGATGCCGTCAACAAAGCGATTCTTTGCCATCTGGCAGGCCAAGGCCCAGAGGCTTTCTGGTCGTTTAAGCAGGGCAATGGTGCGGTGTCGGTGATTGACTATCCTGATGGGGCAACGGGTAGACCCGTGATTCAGGCGATGAATCTAACCCATCACCAGGGTGGCGTTTTAGACAAAACCGCAGCGGGAGCGCTCTAATGATTTCTGGAATGGTTTAAAGTGCTACTCAGTGAGTGGAACGCCGTGAGTGGGATACCAGGACATGACCAAGACATTGCTGCGACAGGTGCGGGTGCTAAATCCGGTCTATGACACGGACGAAATTGCCGATGTCCTGATCGTGGATCAGCAGATTGCAGCGATCGCCGCCAGCCTAACAGAAGTGCCTGACGGTACGCAGGTGATGGACTGCGCTGGGCTGGTGCTGGGGCCTGGACTGGTTGACCTCTACAGTCATTCTGGAGAACCGGGCTTTGAGGAGCGCGAAACCCTTGATTCGCTGTTGCAAAGTGCGATCGCCGGAGGATTCACCCGCCTCACCCTGCTGCCCGACACCCAACCCGCCCTCGACAATCCTGCCGAACTGGCCTGGTTCCAAAGCCAGTTGCAGCATCGTTCCGCCCCCGTGCAGGTGTCTCACTGGGGCGCGTTGACGCTAGGCACTAAAGGGCAGCAGATGAGCGAACTGGCCGAACTGGCTGATGCGGGGGTTCTGGGTTTTGCCGATGGTAAACCGATTGCCAATCTGGCCTTATTGCGGCGATCGCTCGAATATGCCCAAGCGCTGGGCAAACCGATGGCCTTTTGGTGCTGTGACCCAGAACTGACTGGGAACGGCATTGTCCGAGAAGGCACAGAAGCTCTGCGGCTGGGGTTGCCGAGCAGTCCGGCGATCGCCGAAACCGCCGCCCTGGCCAGCGTCCTGGAATGCGTGGCCGACAGCCAGGTGCCCATTCACCTGATGCGAATCTCCACCGCCCGCAGCGTTGACCTGATCCAAGCCGCCAAAGCCAGAGGTTTATCGATTACTGCCAGCACCACCTGGATGCATGTGCTGCTCAATATCAAAGCCGTTCACAGCTATAATCCCAGCCTCCGCCTCAACCCGCCCCTGGGCAACCCCGAAGACCAGAAGGCCCTGCTGCAAGGACTGCAATCGGGCGTTTTGGATGCGATCGCCATTGACCACAGCCCCTACACCTACGAAGAAAAAACCGTCGCCTTTTCTGAAGCTCCCCCAGGCGCGATCGGCCTGGAGCTTGCCCTGCCGCTGCTCTGGCAAAACCTGGTCGCCACCGACGAGTGGACGGCGCTAGCCCTTTGGCGCACTCTGAGTACCCATCCGGCGCTTTGTCTGTATCAGAATCCGGGCGCGATCGCCCCTGGCCTACCCGCTGAAATCACCCTCTTCGACCCCAACTATTCCTGGCAAGCCACCCCTGACAATCTCCGTTCTCGCTCCAAGAACACGCCCTGGTTAGGGCAGGAGATCATCGGGAAAGTCGTCAAAACCTGGGGCAGCGAAAACGGTCATGCCTAACTTCAAACCGCAGCTTGCGTTCCCAGCAACGGGGTTGGTTCTGTTGTCGAATGTGTCGGTGCAGGGTGGGGCAGCGATCGCCAAATCCCTTTTCCCGCTGGTTGGCTCGACTGGAATGGTATGGGTTCGCGTTGCCTTTGCCACAATCATCCTATGCGTGCTGCAACGCCCTTCCTGGTCACCTGCCATGAGACAGCATTGGAAAATTGTGGCACTGTTTGGAATCGTTTTGATTTCAACGAGTCTCTTGTTTTATGCTGCGATCGATCGCATTCCTATGGGCATTGCTTCAACCTTGGAATTGACAGGGCCGTTAGGGCTTGCTGCCTTGAAATCGAAACAGATGAAAGAACGGCTCTGGGTTTTGCTGGCTTTTCTAGGACTTTTGCTCTTTGCTCCCACGGGCGAGTTCACCTTAGATGGGTTAGGCATCCTCTTTGCTTTGCTGGCAGCCTGTTGCTGGGCATGGTCGATTCAACTTTCGGTACAGGTTGGGCAGTTGACGACTCAGTTGGAGGGGTTGTGTTGGGCGATCGCCTTTGGTGCAGTTGCGCTTGCGCCTTTTGGGATTGCTTCGGCTGGGGTGAATCTGTTGGAAGGACGATTGTTGCTCCTAGGTCTTGGCGTTGCCATGCTCTCCTCCACGCTGCCCTGTTCTTTGGAAATTATTGCGCTGAGAACTTTACCGGTTCAAAACTTCGGTGTTCTGAAGAGTCTTGAACCTGTTTTTGCCGCACTTTCAGGCTTTCTAATTTTGGGTGAAACCCTGACCCTTCGCGCCATTTGTGCCATCCTTTTAGTATCATTTGCAGCGGCTGGCTCTGCCCAAATGCGTGACTAATTATTTTATGTGCCCTACGATTAAATCGGTCTAACCCAAATCCACTTCGCTTCGCGGATTTAGTCGCTTAATGGGTTAAAGAGTTGCACATCGCATCAAATATATTGGGAAGCCACGGGAAATCCGGGAGAGCCAAAATTAGTCGTAAGCGGACAGACGGATAACAGACTATCTCTGGAGGAACTGGCCTTGGGGATTGATGAATTGATAGCGATCGCCCATTTGTACCCAAGCCCATCCTTCTGCAAAATTGCCACCGCGCTGAAACTGAGGCGGGATCACCTGTTCGCCGGATGGGTTGATGTAGCCTGTCTGACCATTGATCACTACAGCGGCTAAGCCCTCTGAAAAATCCGAGGCAAAGCTAAATTGGGGGGCAATGACCACCTGCCCTTGGGGGTCGGCGTAGCCCCATTGGGCACCCATTAGAACGACCGCCAAACCTTCGGAGAAATCAGCGGCAAAGTCGAACTGGGGGGGAATGGCGAATTCTCCGGTGTCGCGGATGTAGCCCCACTGGCTGCCTTTTCTGACCCTGGCTAATCCTTCTGAGAAGTCAAACGCGCCGTCGAACTGAGGGGGAATCTTGAGTTGGCCGTTGGGGGCAACGTAGCCCCATTGACCCTGGGATTTGACCACGGCCAAAGACTCGGAGAAACTCCAGGCATCCGCAAACTGGGCGGCAATCACATCTCTGCCGGATGGATTGATATAGCCATATTGCTCACCGATTTTGACAGCGGCCAACCCTCCGGAAAAATCGCTGGCCAGGATAAACTGCGGTTCAATCACCAGTCCACCTGCGGGATCGATGTAGCCGTAGCGAGTTCCGGTGCGGACTGCGGCCAATCCACCGGAGAAGCGATTGGCTCCTGGATATTGGGGGTCGATGACGACTTTTCCGGTGCGATCGAGATAGCCATAGTAGTCATTGACCCGGACGATCGCCCGTCCCTCTGAGAAGGCTGAAACTCCGTCAAATCCTGTATCGACGGTGATGACGGGTTTGCCTGTGGGGTCGATGTAAGTGTAGGTGTCGTCGCTTTTGACAGCGGCCAGACCTTCGGAAAAATCAGAGGCGTAATCAAACTGCAAAACGGATGAGTCCATGGGCTATGGGCAATTGCTGCAAGGTGGGTCAAAAAGGGGGAGGTCGCCTAGGCAACAGAATAGCATTTGCCTTGCTGGGGAAGGATAATTTTTGGGGAACACAGATGGACGCAGATGGAGGCAGAGGATTCAACCGCAGAGGCGCAGAGACGCAGAGAGAAAAAAGGCAGAGAGAGGAGGGGGAAATAAGAAACAAAAAAAAGGACGTGGCGGGTGCCATGTCCTTTTACTTAACCGATTACGGATTACGTATAGAAAGCTAAATAGCCAGAAGTAAAAATAGTGGGGGGCAGAACAGAGAGAGTGCGATCGCAATCTACATCTGTATCACTAAGCGCTGGCGACCATGAGGGTTCTCAGCATCTTCAGACCGCGCTTAACTCGGCGGGATACGGTGACGGCACTGATGCCTAGGCGTTCTGCCGTTTCTTTTTGGGTCAAGTCGTACAAGAACACAAATTCCAGCACCTCACGAGTCCGATTTTCCAGTTGCACCAGGGCTTGATGCAGGCGGAGTTGGTCTTCTTGAGCCAATTGAAAACTGTGGTAGTGGCTATCGGGAACTAGGTCACCCAAGGAGGTCGATCGCTCATCCTCATCGCGCATGGGCGCATCCAGACTGAGGGGAGCGCGGTTGCGGTAGGCCAACTTGATTTCTTGCCATTCAATCACCGAAATTTCTAGGGCAGCGGCCACTTCCATATCGGTGGGTTGGCGACGGAGATCCACTTGCAGTTGGCGGGTGATGTTTGCGGCTTGGTGCTGCAACGCCTGCCAGCGGCGGGGAATGCGAACCGGGGAGCCTTTATCGCGCAGGTAGTGTTGAATTTCACCCCGAATGTAGGGAATCGCAAAGGAACTAAAGGCATTTCCTTTGGACATATCGAAGCGTTCGATGGCTCGGATCAACCCCAGGCTGCCTACTTGCAGGAGGTCTTCATAGCTTTCGGTACACTGGTTGACCCAGTGATGTGCTTCTTTACGAACTAAGCCAAAATTAAGCTGCACCAACTGATTACGGATCTCTGCACAAGGAGTTTTATGGTACTCCCGAAGCAACTGTAAACTTTCACTTTTGAGTTCGTTCGCGACTGGGGTAAGCATGACAAAGTTCAGGTAGATGGGGTAAGGAACTCCACAAAAACTGATCGAAGATGGGCTGCTATTCACTTGTCTTTTCTGGCTTTTCGTTTCTGGCCTGATTGTTTGCAGCAACGCTCTTGATTGATGTCAAAGGTATTCGCTAACCCAATGTCCGAACCACGGCATTTACACTGATCCCCACCTTTATGCCTAAAGCCTTACTGAGCCTCAATTTCAGTTAGTAAAATGGCTCAACAATATATGCAGCAAGGCCATGAAATCTCAAATCGTCCTGATCACAAATCCCGATTTCTACGGAGACTAAATTAACAAGAAAGGTCATCGTTCAAAAGCCGTTTTTGTGATTAGAATGAAAGGCTTTCTAAATCGTCTGTAGAAGCCGAGCGGTTTGGGAAGGAATCTTTTCAAATTCCTATTTCTTACCCTTTACATTGACAGGTCAAAAGAGTTAAGCCAGATAGCACTTCTTAATTCCGATTGAGAGGGCGATCGGGTTTTAAACTTCCCAAAAATCTCCCGAAATTAAACAAGACGCAGCAAAATCCTGAACCTTCAGTCAAACGACTGTAGGTTTCTGAGTGAAAAGGCAGTCATGTTTTGTGAGCAAACTAAAGTTTTTTGGCTCGATTTAGGGGAAACAAATTAGCAAAACGGCCATTCTCGTTGATTAATCTGCTCACGTTAGTGGATCTCAGATGATCTGAATTCTGATGGCCTGATAAAACTCTCGAACCCTCTGGAAATTCTGGTTTGGGTAGAACTATCCCCCACGAGAACGCTTGGTCTAGATTTCGCTGATTCTGCTGCTGAAGCGAGATTTATGGCTGTGGTAGGGGTTACGCTGCGCTCTACCCGACTAACAGTGATGTGTCAGGCAGGCAGGATCTGAATCTAGGTGGGCGAAGGGAGTCCCAAATTTCTATGGTGCTTTTGGGCGATCGCAAACAAAGCACAGTGGGGGTGCTGCACATGATGCAGCACCCCCACTATTAAATTGAACAATTTATTAGTCCTTCTCCAGCCGAACAACATACCACTGTAAATATCTGCCGGGTTCCATGTCGAGTTCGCAGGCCGTTTCCATCAGGTATTTGGCTTGCTCGTCTAGCTCGGTGAACCGTTGGACATCGCGGGGCAGGTCGTCTTGGCGGGTGGAGAGGATGGCTTTAAGTTTGGCCAGGAGTTCTTCTGGAGTGAGCAGTTGCTCGGGTTGGTCAGGCTCCAGCAAGACATAGGCATCTTCGGAGTACATGAGAGAATGGGGCATTATTCGTCCTCGGCAAAGACAAAGCGATAGAGTTCGCTGCCATCGGGTTCGGGGCTGTCTTGGGCAAACTTGACGGCTTCTTCGATCGTTTCTTGGATACGACGTTCGATCGCCTTCAGTTCCTCCGCCTTGGCCAGCTTTTCCTCAACAAGGTAACCCGCCAGCTTCTTGATCGGGTCACGCGCCAGCCAGGTTTCCTTCTCTGTCTTGGAGCGGAGTTCGTCGGGGTCGGCGAGGGAGTGGCCTCGGAAGCGGTAGGTGAGGCATTCAATGAGGGTAGGGCCTTCTCCGGCACGGGCGCGCTCAACGGCTTCTTGGGCGACGGTGTGGACGGCCAGGACATCCATGCCATCAACCTCTACACCGGGCATGTCGAAGACGCTGGCTTTTTTGTAGATTTCGGGCTGGGAGGTGGCACGCTCGTGAGCCATGCCGATCGCCCATTTGTTGTTTTCGACGACAAAGAGAATCGGCAGCTTCCATAGAGCGGCCATGTTGAGGCATTCAAAGAATTGGCCGTTGTTGGTAGTGCCGTCGCCAAAGAAGGCGGCGGTGACGTGATCGGAGGAGGCATCGCCTAGGACTTCTCGGCGGTATTTGGACTGGAAGGCGGCTCCGAGGGCGACGGGAATGCCTTCGCCAATGAAGGCATAGCCGCCGAGGAGGCGATGCTCGGAGGAGAACAGGTGCATGGAGCCACCCCGGCCTTTGCTGCATCCGGTGGCTTTGCCAAAGAGTTCTGCCATGACGTTACGGGCGGGGACTCCGGCGCTGAGGGCATGGACGTGATCGCGGTAGGTGCTACAGACATAGTCTTCGCTGGGGCGCATGGCTTGGATTACCCCGGTGGAGACGGCTTCCTGGCCGTTGTAGAGGTGGACAAAGCCGAACATTTTCCCTCGGTAGTACATTTCGGCGCACTTGTCTTCAAAATAACGCCCAAGTACCATGTCTTCGTAGAGCACCAGACCCTTTTCTCGGGTGATGGGACGAATGGAGGGCAAAGTTGGGATTGTCCGTTCCTGGCTCATTGATTTGCGATTTCCTTATGCTTCAAGCTTTAGCGTAGTACAGAGTGGGATCAATGGGGGGCTGATTGATTCCGGGGCAGTTTTAAGGTCTATGAGAAGTGGATCTTTAGTTCAGTCAATCGGGCAGCAGAGTGAAGATTCAAGTGATGATTCATCTGTTCTGCTCATGACAAAGTTTAGCAATTCTTAA
>JALOOP010000316.1 GCA_025454315.1 Oculatellaceae cyanobacterium Prado106 | reverse complement strand
ACGTATACCCTTAAGTAGTTGACAGGAGCGAGTTTCACCCTCTTTTGACGCAAATCCAGCTTTATGAAAACTTTATGTAAACTTTATGTTTGACTGCTAGTGAAGTCAGCATTCTCAGACATCTATCTTTAGTCTTATTGTCTTGAAATGAGATTGCGATTGCTCCAGTCACATTCAGCATTCCAGCGATAAACTTCGATGGGCTAAATCTAGGCTCAAATTCACTGGCTTAAATTCACTGGCTTGAGTCAACGGCTTGAATTCTCTGACTTAATATTCATTGGCTCAAAGCTACTGGCTTGAACTCATGGGCTTGAACTCATGGGCTTGAACTCACTAAATCCACTGGCTTAAATTCATAGAGCCGCACAGAAATATCTCTGCCGCTCTCGGAGCAAAGCATTCAACATTAGAGCCTTCAACAACAGCCAAAATACTCAGAGCAATCGCAACTGAGATGTTTCTGCCTCGACGATCGCCTGTTTCACCCGCCCCTGCTCCTCCCGCTCCAGATCCGCCAGCGAGGTTTGGGTTTCCAGTCGCAGCAGCGCTTGAGCCGCGTCCTGCATTTCCTGGGCGATGTCTTGCAATTGGGGAGCGTTGTCTAGGTAGGCTTTGAGCGCATCCATGGGGGTGATGCAGGTGCCTGTGCCCAATTCGGGCAGGCGAGGACGCGCCAGTTGACTGACCAGTTCGGCGTGAATTGTGTAAGTGTGGGCAGACTCCAGTACCTGGTGCAGCGCGGCACTGTCAATTTGATCCATTTGCTCTGAGCGAATCTGGTAAATTAGCCGGACGACAGTATCCTGGATGGGTTCATGGGCGATCGCCTTCAACAACGCTGCCTGGGGATCATCAGCCTCCGAAACATCAACGCGCAGAGTGCAGAAAGGTCGCACCGGAAGCGGACAAAATTCCAGTCGCGTCTTTCCCGGCTCCACTTCTACCAGGACAAACCCCTTTTCTTCCGACTCTTCGCTAAAATCTACCCGCTCAATGCTGCCGGGATAGACCACGAACGGATTTTCCGAGAGAATCTGGTGACGATGCACATGCCCCAGCGCCACATAGTCAAAACAGGGGCGGGTCAGTAACCCCATGGGCACCGTAAACCCCTTGCCCACCGCCAAAAATCGTTCAGCCCCAAACCGCGCCGTCTCGGTCATCAGATGCGCCAGCAGCACTGTGGGAATTTCTGGGTTGAGTCGCCGAATTTCGCCTTCCATGGCAATGCGGAGGCGATCGATCAGCAGTTGGTTGACCTCGACCAGGGACATGCCTTCGGTTTCAGGACGGGTCAATAGGGTCGATCGGGTGAGCCAGGGTAGGGTGATGACTTGGATGGGGCCATTGCGCGTCTCGATATCATGGCGTTGCAGGCGATCGCCCACCACAAATCCCGGCACCCCCAAAGTCCGATAAATACACAGACTCGCACCGCCTGCCCCTTGAGAATGCTGGTCATGGTTGCCGACTAGGAGGACGGTTGGGATCTCCGCATCTACTAATCGGCGAAACTGCCCTGCGAAAGCTTCTTGTACCACGGGCGGCGGGGTCGCGTCTGGGAAAGCGTCGCCCCCGAATAGAACTAGATCGACAGGTTCGGCGATCGCCCGGTCGATGCAGCGTGCTAGCGTACTGACAAAATCCTCAAAGCGCGTATTCAACCCCGTCGCTGGGTTAATCCGTCCATGGGCAAAGCCACTGCCCAGGTGAATATCGGAAAGATGCAGGATTTTGATCATATCGATGGATTCGGGTTGGCGTGAAGGGGGTTACCTGTTAGGCGGCGCAAGTTAAGCGGTGAGGAGACTCTGGAGCGATCGCCCTACACCCCAGCAATCACAACAATGTAGCCATCTGGGTCACGAATCCAAATCTCTCGGTGATTAGCGTTGGGATTGACCCTGGGTTCTTCCAGGATTTCTGCCTGAAGGTCATGGATGCGTTGCACGGTAGGGTCGAATTCATGAGTTTGGAACCACAGCAGCACCCCGTTCCCGTAGGGCTTGAACGCTTGATTTCCCAGATGGGGATGTTCATGGCCATCCCAATGGTGCAGTTGCAAAATCAGGTTGCCTTTGTACAGGATGCGATCGTACTCTGAACCTCCATGCCCACTTTCGCCTCCCAACAAGGTTTGATACCAGCGGCTACTGGCCTCAACATCACGAACAGCAATGAGGGGTTGAGCTTCCATGAATCATCTCCAGTAGGATTGCAATATAAAAATGTATTGATGTTTATTGCTGCTCAACATTTTAATGTGCTGATGAATTCTTGGATTCATTCATAGATTGATTCATAGATGCATTCGGCAGGATGGCGAATTCATGTACTATAACATCTTTGTACTACTAATAAGATAACTTCAAAAAACATTGCAGAAGCGTTCCCGATCGCTATGATTTTGCGTAATATCCACCACTAATGGAATTGCATTGCGGCTCCAGGTTCGTTCTAACCGCAGAGACGCAGAGACGCAAAGTAAAACCAAACCCTTTCGCCTTTCCCCTTTCGCCTTTCCCCTTTCGCCTTTCCCCTTCCCCCCTCCATCCGTGCCAGAAAAAGGAATGTCTATCCAAATCGGCCTCTACGATTTTTTTGCCTACACCTTACCGGGGGCTTTTTTGCTGCTGGTGTTGGGCTATGCCGGAGCAATGCTGCGACTGTTTCCGTTGACTTGGCAGACGATCAATACGCTCTCGACGCCGATGATCATCCTGGGAATTGCGCTGTCCTATCTGTTGGGGGTCTTGCTGGAACCGATCGCCAAACGGTGGTACCAGATCTTTCAGCCCAAGGTGCGAACCCGGTACATCTTTGAAGAATTTATGCGGCTGCATCCGGATTGGAAGGTTAAGGCTCGCCCGGAAGATGCTGGGCTGCTGAGGGCTTATATTAAGCAGGAAAAGATGGAGATTGCGCTAGATATCGAGAAAAACGGGGCAACGGCGAAGATGCTGCGGAATTTCAGCTTTGGGTTGGCTCTCCTGGCGCTGATTCTCTTGATTCAGAGTTTCATTCAAGGATTTCAGGTTTTGCGATTGCTGCTCTTTTTGATGGCTGGCGGACTGTCTGGGCTAGCCACCTTGGAGGCCACCAAGTACTATCGCTGGTTCCACTTTCTGACCCTGGAGACGATCGCCGCCTTCACCCTCGATCCCACCGATCATGTCATTCACCAGGCTGCCTTACCCGATTCTCCATTTATCCCCCAACCCAACCCCCCCACTCAACCTTAAACACCTTAAACACAGCATTCATATCAATAGCCGTCTATATAAATAGACAAGATCAATAGACGAGCTATATGAACAGTCGTGTATATCAATAGAGACGCAATAGACGCGACAGGAGAAATTTGAGTTTTGTTGCAAAATGATGCACAAAACTCAAAGTCTGAATGCAACTTAAGAGAGAGGCGTTATAAAAGATGGGATGCGATCGCCATCCATAACTCTCCGTTTGCAGCACCTGAAACAGCGATCGCTTTTTTGAAGGGAGTGGGGAGTGGGGAGTGGGGAGATCTGGGATAACTGCGATGGAGATGCTCTATGAGTGCTTCAAGGTACCCCCTTTCCCCTTTCCCCCTTCCCCCTCCCAACCCGCACCACTACACCAGAAAGGGGGCAATGTGCCTGACTTAGAGCAACTGAATGACTTTAGTGTTGAAGAACTCTTGGCCGAACTGAAACAGCGGCAGGCGATCGCCAGTCCACCCACGATGAGAGCAACCAGCGAGGGATCAACCGGACTGAGGGCGTTTGAATCAGAGGCGATCGCCCAAGTGGTGCAACAGCGGCAACGGGTTGTCTATGGGGGCGACAGTCGAAAAGACTGGTTCCAACTCAACGGGGCACAAAAAGACGATGCCGATTGTGTGGTCGCTTTGATTTTTCTGAGTAACTTAAAAGAGAACGACGACGGCACCACGACGATTCAGGTAGAAAACTTTGGCCAAGCCCAGAACCTTTGTGCCCGCGAACCCTTCCGCGATCAGCCCGTGGGAGCCTTTTGCTCGGGTTTTCTAGTTGCCCCCGATATCATTGCCACTGCCGGACATTGCGTCAATATGGATGATGTCAAAACCATTGGCTTTGTCTTTGGGTTTCGGATGAATGATGCCACCACGGCTCAAATCACCCTTCCTACCAGCGAAGTCTATCGAGGGGTTAGTGTCATCGATCGCAAACAGACCGCCACTGGCCCCGACTGGGCTTTGGTCAAACTCGATCGCCCCGTCACCGGCCACAAAATTGTCAGCGTCCGCCGCGAAGGCAAAGTCCCCGACCAGCAAGCCGTGCATGTCATCGGCCATCCCTCCGGACTGCCCCTCAAGTACGCCGACGGAGCCCATGTCCGCACCAACGGTTCCCCAGCGCACTTCATCGCCAACCTGGACACCTACGGCGGCAACTCCGGTTCCCCCGTTTTTAACAGTGACACACACCAGGTCGAAGGCATTTTGGTGCGCGGCGAAAATGATTTCGTCTCCGTCGGTGACTGTCAGGTTTCCATGGTCTGCCCCGACACCGGATGCCGTGGCGAAGACTGCACCCGCACCACCGAATTCACCCATCTTCTTTAAGGAAGGGGAATGCAATAAGCTGAAATTTTGAATTCAAAACGCAGAGACGCAGAGACGCGGAGGAGTTTGTCTTCTGTTTGGAGGCTCTGGTAGAAGACTGTCAGCTTATTTCATGTTTCATCCTAGAGATCAACTCTCGAAGATTACCGCTCCAAGATCAAATGCCCGAAAACCCCCGTCCGATCGAAGCCATGCCTAAACCCGGCTTTGACCAAAAAGGCTGGCTCTACGCCTATGACTGGACAGGGTTAGATTATCGCGTGCTATTGACCGATCCTAGGGGCGATCGCTACGAGGCGATCGCCCACTTCCCCACCATGACCACCGCCCACTCCTGGCTCCAACACTTCCTCCAAACCCAAGTCCCCTTCTCCAGCTTGCCGCCAGAGATTCGGCCTTTGGGGGAGTAGAGGGGTAGATGGGTGGATGGGTGGATGGGTGGATGGGTGAATATGGGGGAATTTTGCGATGTTTAAGACCTTACTTTGTTGGGATCTTTTCTTTTTGACGTAAGGATTATTTACTGGTTAAAATCCTTTCCCTCTCAAGGCTTTGCTCTTGTTCTGGTACAGAATAGAGCCTGATCAACAATGGAGAAAAAGGATTTGTTGAAGGATGGGTTGATTCGATTGGGATAGGTGAATCAGAAGGCTGAAGAGTCCTTATAGAAAAGATTCTCTGTGCAATAAGCTGTCCCTCAGTCAAACTCCCATCCCCCCATCCCCCCTTCCCCCCTTCCCCTTTCCCCAAGTCCATCCCTCAGTCAATTCCACGAGCGAGAAATCATCGGTAGAATAGGGAGACGATTCATTCATACCGAAGCCTATGTCTGTTTTAGCGGCGATCGCAGTTTTAGCAGTTTTGATTATTGTTCATGAATTGGGGCACTTTCTGGCAGCGAGGCTTCAGGGCATCCATGTCAACCGTTTCTCCATTGGCTTTGGCCCGGTTCTTTTAAAATATCAGGGGCCGCAAACCGAGTATGCGCTGCGGGCGTTTCCCCTAGGTGGCTTCGTCGGCTTTCCAGACGATGATCCCGACAGCGAGATTCCGCCCAACGATCCCAACCTGTTGAGAAATCGCCCGATTTTGGATCGGGCGATCGTCATCAGCGCTGGCGTAATCGCCAACCTAATCTTTGCCTATCTGGTGTTTGTCACCCAGTTCAGCACCGTGGGCATTCCCGAGCAGTTCAACTTCCAGCCCGGTGTCATTGTCCCCGAGGTGATCTCCCAAGAAGCACCCGCTGCCCAGGCCGGAGTCCGCGCCGGAGACATCATCATGGCCGTCAATGGCCAACCCCTCGAAGCCTCTGAGCAAGCCGTCCGGGAACTGATGGAAGTGATTCGCACCAGTCCCAACCAGCCCTTAGAATTTGAAATTTTGCGGGGCAACGAGTCGGTTAATCTGACGGTCACCCCCAAAGCAGGCGAAGATGGCATTGCCAAAATCGGCGTCCAGCTTGCCTCCAACAGCAGTGTCGCCCGTTACCGTCGCCCCAATAGCATCGGCGAAGTCCTATCGCTGGCGGCTCGGCAATTCCAGGATACGGTCGTGCGGACGGTGCAGGGATTTGTCATGCTGATCACCAACTTTGCGTCGGTCGCCAATCAGGTTGCAGGCCCGGTCAAAATTGTGGAACAGGGGGCAGGGTTAGTGGCGCAGGACAGCAACAGCCTGTTCCCCTTCACTGCCATCATTAGCATCAACCTTGCCATCATTAACATCCTGCCGCTCCCAGCCCTGGATGGTGGACAGCTTGCCTTTCTGCTAATTGAAGCCCTACGCGGCAAACCGCTCCCGGCTCGTATTCAAGAAAATGTCATGCAAACGGGCTTGGTCTTGCTGCTGGGATTGGGCATTTTCCTGATTGTCCGCGACACTACTCAACTGGCTGTGGTGCAAAGACTGTTCCAATAGCCGAGCCAATTCCTGGTTCACTAACCAAACCGATCGCACCCTTACCCTCTCGTTCAATCCAGCCCTTTTGCCCCTGTGACTCGCAAACTTGGTTCCAAAAAGCAACGGGCGCTGGAGATTCTCCAGCGCCTCAAGCATCTCTACCCTGATGCAAAATGCTCTCTCGATTACGAAACGCCCGTCCAGCTTCTCATTGCCACGATTCTGTCCGCCCAATGCACGGACGAACGGGTAAATAAGGTAACGCCCGAGTTGTTCCGGCAATATCCCAATGCAGATGCGATCGCCAACGCCGACCTCAGCGACATCGAAGCCCTAGTCCGCTCCACCGGGTTCTACCGCAACAAGGCCAAAAACATCCAGGCCGCCTGCCGCATGATCGTCACCGAATTCAACGGCGAAGTGCCCCGCAGCATGGCAGAACTCACCCGCCTCCCCGGTGCCGCCCGCAAAACCGCCAATGTCGTCCTCGCCCATGCCTACGGCATCAACGCCGGAGTCACCGTCGATACCCATGTCAAACGCCTCAGCGGACGACTCGGCCTGACTCAAAACACCGACCCCATCCGCATCGAACAAGACTTAATCAAACTCCTCCCCCAACCCGATTGGGAAAACTGGTCGATCCGCCTGATTTACCATGGTCGCGCGGTTTGTGATGCTCGGAAGCCTGCTTGCGATCGCTGCACCCTCGCCGATCTCTGTCCCTCCGGATCAAAGGCAGAACAGCCGGGGAAAGGCGAAAGGGCAAAGGGGAAAGGGGGGACGTTGAATAAGGCGGAACAGCCGGGGAAAGGCGAAAGGGAAAAGGGAAAAGGGCGGTTGGATAATTCCCTGGATGATGCCGAGGTCAGCCATCGCTCCTGATCTGGAGCAAGTCCTTGAGAAGGCCAACATTTTCTCTTTAGCCCCATCCTGGATCGCCACCATGAGAAGAATCTAAGACTCCCCCTTTCGCCTTTCGCCTTTCCCCTTTCGCCTTTCCCCTTTCGCCTTTCCCCTTTCGCCTTTCCCCTTTCGCCTTTCCCCTTTCGCCTTTCCCCTTTCGCCTTTCCCTTCCCCTTTCGCCTTTCCCCTTTCGCCTTTCCCCTTTCGCCTTTCCCCTTTCGCCTTTCCCCTTTCGCCTTTCCCCTTTCCCCTTTCCCCCATTCCCTAATTTCTTTTCAACTCTGCTCAGAAATCCATTAGAATAGAAAACGCTGTCTAAGCTTGGATTGCTATTGGAATTTCAGTGGAAAGTGAGGCAGAGGGATCTCTGGACTTCTTTCTGGGGCAAAATTCTACAATCCAACCTCCAAAATCTAAAATCCAAAATGGTATAAGGTCTTCATGGCAAAGAAAAGCATGATTGAGCGGGAAAAAAAGCGCCAGAGAACGGTCGCTAAATACGCTCAGAAACGAGAAGCACTCCTGGAAGCCTTTTCTAAGGCTGAAAATCAACAAGAAAAGCTCGATCTGCACCGTCAGATCCAGCAATTGCCCCGCAACAGCGCACAAGTTCGGGTTCGCAACCGCTGCTGGCTCACGGGTCGTCCCAGAGGCTACTACCGGGACTTCGGTCTGTCTCGTCACGTCCTGCGGGAAATGGCGCACCAGGGCTTGCTTCCTGGCGTGGTGAAATCTAGCTGGTAGTCGCTTCAGTTCTCACTTTGAGAGCCAGTTATGAGAGATATAAGGAGGCGATCGCTCTTGGTTGAAAGGGCGATCGTTTTCTGCTAGGTAGGACATCCCAGCGAATTCGACGACAATGGTATGCTAAGGGACATTACCCCCAGAAATCATTCCCAAAAGAGCTTATAGAAGAGGAGCGATCGCCCAGTTTGAACCCCGCCCCGGATTCCCTTCAGTCGCACCCCCTCCAGCATGGACAGGTGTTTTATAGCCCCGGTGGACATTTCTGCTACCGGGTGATTGGCCCATGCTGTCGTTTGTTCGATCGCGAAGAACTCCCCTGGCCCTGCTGCCGCCTGCAATGGCGAGGCAAAGAACCCAGTTGGCGACGCATTGGCCGCCGCTTCGTCCCCGACCTAGCCACCCAAAACAGCCCCTCCTACTGTGTAGAAGTCGTCGGACAAGAGCATACCACCCGCAGTTTTATCGTCACCCTCTACTCGGTCAAGCTAACCTCCCCCCTGAGAGAATGGTGGCACTCTAAGAAGCCCCAGCAGCAGACGGTGGAGGTTCCGGTGGTGTCGGGGCAGGTCTAGGGAGGGGAAAGGCGAAAGGGGAAAGGGGAAAGGCGAAAGGGGAAAGGAACTCTAGGATGGATCTCGTTGATGGATGAAAAGGAAGTTAGGGAAACTTTTCAGAACTTTGGTTGAGTGATCCTGAACCTTGCCTGTCTCCTCCCAGGATTGGCCACCCGAACGGCTCTGAAATCTCCAAAGAACTTCTGCGATCAATCCAAGTTCCCCCCTTTTCCCTTTTCCCTTTCCCCCTTCCCCCTTCCCCTTCCCCTTCTTATCCCTGACTCTCCTCCCAAGCCCGCATCTTCCCCGGATTCAACAACCCATGGGGATCGACGGCTTTTTTGAAGGCTAGCTGTACGGGGTCGATTGCCTTGCGTCCGCCATCTTCCAGGACATAGGTGTGGGGGTTGGCAATGAATGCGCCCTGGTCTTCGTGGTATTGGATGATTTCCTGGAGGCGATCGGGAGTGGTGAACCGGACGATTTGTAGGGCAGCGGGGATGGTGAGGCCGTTGGAGCGGAGGAACTCCAGGTGCATCATCACTTCATCGCCGAAGTGGTGATACATTTGCTCCAGAAGTTTAAGCTCGGGGTCGTAGGGGAAGAGGGTTTGCAGATAGGTGAGGGAGGGATCAACGCTGCGGGCGTGGAGGGTGGTGTGGTTCCAGGTGTACTCGGCGATCGCCACTCCCTTTCCGGCATCCTGAGCTGATTTTTCGTAGCAAACGGTGCCGCCAAAGGCTTTGACCAACTCATTGAAGGGTTCCAAGCAAAGCTCGGCAATCATCAGCAGGGCACAGTGGCTGTCGGCTGGGATGTTGTTTCGGAAGGCGGCGAAATAGTTGGCGATCGGAGCGGCACAAATACAGATCAGCTTTTTGACCAGCGCATCGGCATCACCCAGGGCTTGGCCAAAGCGGGCAGCGGTCATAAAGTCGGGGAAGGTGACGATCAGTTCCGTCCAGGGGTAGGCAGGGCCAAGGGGGATTTCCAGTTCGGTGATGATGCCGTTGGTGCCGTAGGCATGGTTTACCTTCTGGACATCATCGCCCCGCAGTTCAATCACACGGGGTTCGGCTTCGACGGTGACAACGCGGACGGCGTGGAGGTTGCCGCGATCGCGCAGTTGCCCATAGGTAATCGAGCCAATGCCACCGCTGCCGCCGCTGATGAAACCGCCGACGGTCGCTGTCCGGTAGGTGGAGGGGTACATGCGAATTTCCCAGCCCATTTCGCGGGTCTGTTTGTCCAGGGCAGCCAGTTTGACCCCTGGTTCAACGCAAGCGAATCCAGGCTTTATCCACCGTACCGCCTGCATTTTGCTGAGATCGAGAATCACCCCGCCTTGCAGGGGCACACATTGGCCGTAGTTTCCGGTGCCTGCCCCGCGAACGGTTAGCGGCACCTGATACTTGACACAGGTCGCCGCCACTTTCATGACCTCGGCTTCGTTGGCAGGACGCACCACGAGATCCGCGATTTTGTCGGTCAGGAGGGGCACCAGAATGGGGCTGAAGGTGTAGTAGTCCTGGGACAACTTGGTGACTTGGGTGAGGTCTTGAATCGTTTCAATGCCTTCCAGATCGGTGATAAACGCGGGCCAGTCGGTGGTGGATTGGGTTGCTACCGTCATTTCAGTTCTCTCCATGCGATCGCTCGATTAGCACTGTAGTTATCGTTGCGTATTTGGGGCGAAAAAGGTAGCAGATTGATCAGAGGTTTCGTTTGCCCCTTACTTTATCGAAGCGCGTGCCCTGAATTTGATAGGAGCGTTACGGTTTGGAGAATTTGAACACTACTGCTAGAAGGGTGGATCGAGAAACACTATCAAAACCATCATAAAAAAGAGATGCAAAGCGATTCACGCTTCACATCCCTCGTTTTACTGAAGTTGATGATGAGAACACTGGAGGCGGAAGCCTCCAGTGAATCCTCCCAGGCAGAATCTGGGAATGGGATTATGCCCAGCCGTTATCTTGGAACCAGCCTGCCCGTTGAATCACATCCCAAGAGTAGTCAGCGCCTGTGGTGTAGGCATCGACATCAAGCCCATTGTTGACCGCGCGCTGTACGCCGCCAGGCCCAGCGTTGTAAGCGGCAAGCGCTCCTCTCAACAGGTCAAAGCCCTTGAGATTGGTGGTGCTAGCCAGGGTGTTGTAGTAGGGCACCAACACGTTTTCAACGGCATACTTAATGTTGACTGCGGGGTCCCACCATTTTTGGGTGTTGATGAAATTGGGGTGGAAGTCACTGTCAATTTGCATGATGCCATGACCGTAGCCATTGTCACCCTTGCCTTGGGAATCCAACAGCAAGCCCCAGCCCGATTCACGGGAACCGATCGCAGCTAAGATCGAGGGTTTCAGCCAGCTCTTGTAGGGGGCTGCAACTTGTTCGAGTGCTGCCTTATAGGGGTTAGCTGCCTTGAAGTGTTCGCTGTAGTAGGTGCTGTTTTTGCTCAACGCGGACTGATAGCGCCCGTCATTAAAGAGTGCTTCACCGTCAACAAAGTATGCCGCGACATATCCCACTTGTTTGCGGCCATTGACCGTACCCTCAACCTTGTACCATTCGCTGTAAGACACTCCATTGGCGGTATAGCGCTCTCCACTTACCTTGTCTAGAACCGTCAACTTGGTATTCCTCGACAAGTCCCCTAACAGGGATGCAGAAGTTCCAGCACTGTTTCTAAAGCCAATGGAGTTGCCTCTGACCACCACTTCTTTGGGCAATGCGCCGCTGGAGGGCGAGAAGCCACCACCGCCGCCCGCATCATTGCCACGATTGGGAGGAGTGTTAATCGGACCGCTGCTGCCTAGGGCAACACTGCCGCCGACTAGTTCCACAAAGTCCGATCCGGCTGCCACGTAGCCGCGTGTGCCGTTTCTCAGTTGTACTTCGTACCAATCGGGCACACCGGGGTCATTGGAGGATTTGACCTGTCTGCGAACCGTGAAAGTGTCGTTGGCGTTGAGGGCGCGAATGGGGGTGTTGCCAACGGTGGAAGGCGATTGGCGCAGGTTGAGCGTGGGGGACACGACTCGCCCGGTTTGTTCGGTTTCTTCCAGTTTGACATTGACGACGGAGCGACCGGATTTCTCGTAGTATTGGACGAAGAAATCGTAGCGGCCACCCTTGGGAACGTAGACGGACTGGGAGTTCCAGGTGGCGTCGGTGGTACTGCGATCGCGCCAATCGCCATTCATGCTGGTCAGGACTTGACCGGTTTGGCGATCGCGGAAGAAGAAGCGGGTGCCGTCGTTAGAGTCGCTGCTGATCCGGTAGAAGCGGCCTTCTTTGAGGTTGACGCGAGTCCAGGCTTCCATGGCAAAGTTGTCGCTTTGGACACCACGGGCGGGGCGATCGTTGCCGAAGTCTACTTTCAGTTGGGCGGCGACTTTGCCGCTGCGGCCTCTAGAACCCAAGTCTAGACGGGCTGCGGGTTGGCTGAAGTTGTAGCTGTTGAAATCGGAGACGTTGTTGGCGTTGCGGTTGATGAAGCTGCCGTTCCACCGACTGGGCTTGCCGGAACTGCTGCTTTGGGCGGTTCTGATAAAATCAGAGGCTGAGTTTTGAGTGGCACTCCAGGAGTTGAACCCGCTAGCACGGCTGGAGGTCGCGGACGGAGTGGCCGATAGCGCAAACTGAAAATCCTTGCCCGAAATTGAGTTGACTTTGAGGTAGTAGGTGCCTGCATCCAATTTGTCACGGGTGAGGGACTTGGAGCGTGACCGAGTAATCACCTCGTCGCGATCGACTCGATTATCGCGATCGCGATCTTGAATCAACTCGACATTGGCTCCGGCGTTCTTCCAACTGACATCCAGACTGCTCTTTTGCTTGAGATTGAAGCTATAGTATTTGCTGGTGCGAGAGTTTTTGAACTCGTCTTGATAGGAATTCTTTTGGGTATCCGCGTTTAAGATACCAGCCTGTCTCAGACTGTTTCCACCGTTGGCTGATAGCATTGTTATTTCTGTCCCTTATCAATAGTGTTGAGGAGTTAAAATCACAGTTTTAAACATGGTGAAATCATTAACAAAGGCGTGCTTCGACGCACTCGATTAATCATTCAAAATGCCTAAATCTGTAATTCTGGCAATGGTTGCGATGGTTTTTAGGTATGGCAAAATCAGGGATGAACAGAGCCGGAGCGGCATTACCGTTCCCACTGTTCTCATCCGATCAAGCTTTCATCCGATCAAGCTTTCATCCGATTAAATTGAATCCAAATCGATTGATGATTGTTGAAAAGAACTGGCTTTGCGAGTTTTTTAGAACAATCGTCATTCAATTGAGAACATGTATAGAACTGGCATCTTGCGAATGCCATGGATGAGCCGTACCCACCATTGAGCTGTTTCGGTTTTTTGATCTGTGCTGGAGAGTGGTGTGCTGCCCTCTCCAAACCGTAAAACTGGGATGCACCTGTTGCTGTGGTCGGGAGAAACCTTTGCTTGGTTCTCCTTGACGCAAAATACTCAGGGAAGTGCCCGGTTTACGGAATGAAAAATCCAGCAATTTAAGTGGCACAGTTTTGGAGGCGGGAAGCGAGGGGGCGATCGCACTCAAAGTCTTGTATACCGTCATGTTTCCGCAAATCTACGACTGTGTCAGTTGGAGATTTGGATAAACTAATGGATAAAAACTGTTGGATAAACTCACCGTCAGACGGGGGAATTTTTTTTGAAGTCCCGAAGATAATCTTGGAGATAATCTTGGAGATAGCCTTGTGGATAAATCTGCTGATAAACTTGAAGCGATCCGGACAACAGCCCACTCTGTCGGAAGATAGAGGAATAAAGATACCGATAGGGCACCCTGAGCATAGATAACCAGTCCTTTGCATATAAATGCATATAAAGTAGTGCAATCTATAGTTTTCCCAGGATGAATGGATCATGTTGCGTCAACCCTCACCACGCAGAACTTTCCGGCGTTTTCTGGGAATTTTATGCGGTTTTCTCATCGGACTGTCCTTAACCTGTAGTGAATCTACCCTGGCACAACCCACGATTCCAGCCGATCCAGTCTCAGAAGTCTTTAGCCGTCCGGCTCCCACCGTCATCCAATCTACCGATCGCCCCATCCCCAGTCGAGTCAGCAACCGCGTACAACGAGACTTGGCTCGTCGGCTAAAAGTTTCCCGTCAACACTTAAAAATCCTCAGCTTCAATCAAGCCCAATGGCCGGACATTTGTCTAGGACTGAATCAGCCCGGTGAGTTTTGTCTGCTGGTGGTCACAAACGGCTGGCGCGTCGAGGTCAATAATGGACGCAAAAGCTGGTTCTACCGCACCGATGAAACCGGACAAAACATTCGTCTAGAAAGCACCTCCGGCACCATTAGCCTCCCCTCTGAGGTGGGCGATCGCCTCCTCCAACTCTCCGCCGAAGATCTGGGCATTCCCCGCACCCAACTCCGCATCGCCCAATCCGAATCCCAAATCACCCTCTGCGATAATCCAACGAATTCCACGAATCCCACGAACCCTGAAAATTCCGAAGATCCTGCCCCTGCCAATTCCGCAAACCTTGACAACGCCAATCCCGCTGCTCCTTGCTCCGAACTCGCCGGGTGGCGCGTCATCGTCGTCAAAGCCATTGCCGAAGTCCATCAAGGCTGCTGGATTTACCATGTGGATGAAACGGGAAAAGACATCGAAATGGATCAGGTGGCTAGCCAAGGCACCGAAGCGGCTCTGATTCCAACCTTTTTGACGACTTCAGAGCAAATGCGCCCGTTGGGATCTTCGGTGGTGTTCCGGACGATCGCCAGCGGCGGCTTCAGCAACCAAACCTACGAGACGATTCTGCGGCAAGATGGGCAATTGTGGCGATCGCTCAGTGTCCCCTCCGCCTCCATCTCCCAGTCCCAACTGCGCCAAATCTCTCCCGAACAGGTACAACAGTTCCAAGCCCTCCTCACCGAGGCCAACTTTGCCCGCTTCAACCGCCTCAGCTATTCCCCCCGCCCCAACCCCGACAGCATCAGCGTCACCCTCACTAGCCAGGACGGCACCACGCAATATATTAGCGGCGTCGAGAACCAGCTTCCTGGGGCTTTGCGGGAGGTTTTGGGGGCTTGGGATGCGATCGTCAGTTCATAGGAAAGGCGAAAGGCGAAAGGGGAAAGGCGAAAGGGGGGATGGTCGGTTGGGGGCATGAGGAGTGGAGTTTCGTTCTGGCTTCTTGGTTTCCTTTGCCTACTGTGTTGGGTCTGGAGTAGCAGGTAGAAAGCTTAACCTGCTCCCTTTCCCCTTTTCCCTTTCCCCTTTCCCCTCCCTCTTTCGTTCGGAAAACTTCACTGCCGAAAAAACAAAAGAGGCGGTAGGATAGGGCTACGCGATCGGTAAAATTACCGACTTGGGATTCATTTTGGAGGAAAACCATTCGCGACCTTCCAAATGCACTCCCTATTCCATTAAAGATTCACACAAGGATTTAAACCGAACTCGTCGGGAGGCCATTTGAATGCAAACGACTCATGATTCTGGAAAACGCTTGCTCTTGTCGATTTTGAGCCATGCGTCTATTTTTATTAGTGTCTCACTCTTTGCCGTGGGGATTCCCATTGCGATCGCCGTCCTCTCTGAAGATCCGGTGGTCAAGGCCAATGCCAAGGAAGCCATCAATTTCCACTTTAATGTTTGGTTCTGGGGAGCTATCATTGGCGGCATTTACGGGATTCTCTCCTTCTTGACCTTTGGCCTGCTGGGTCTGGTGTTATTCCCCTTAATTGCACTCGGCTTCTTGCTGCACTGGGGCTTGACCATTTGGGCGATCGCGCATTGTCTGGGCGATATAAACCAGCCCTTCCGCTATCCCTTCATCTTCCGACTGATTGGTTAATCGCTCTCAATTAAGAAAAAATATAAGGGGGCTGCATGTGTTGTAGCCCCTTTGTCATAATTTCAAACGCTAAACGTAAACCTTTCGATTGCCTGTTCTGATTGCATGTCCTATCCATGTCTTCTCCAATTCACGCTGAAATCCTTGACCTCACAGGCAGCATAACCTCTGAGGATATCGAAATTTGCGCCCAAATGATGGCTCAGTCTGAGCCGTGGAAAACCTAGGACGAGGTTACCAAGCCTGCTACCAAGCGATCGCCGATTCCACCAAAGAAATTTATCTTACCAAGGTGGAAGGGATTACGGCTGGGTTTATCATTCTGAACATGAAAGGTGCGTTTACAGGCTATATCCAAAGTATTTGTGTTGCACCAGAATGGCGTGGAAGAGGCATCGGCACACAACTGATTCGATATGCTGAAGAGCGGATTTTCCGTGACACGCCCAATGTTTCTATCTGTGTCTCGTCCTTTAACCCAGACGCACGCAAACTTTATGAGCGCCTCGGTTACCAAGTAGTCGGCGAGTTGCCAGATTACATCATTTCAGGGG
>JALOOP010000315.1 GCA_025454315.1 Oculatellaceae cyanobacterium Prado106 | reverse complement strand
CAGGTGATCAAAGGCTTTGGGGAGGAATATGTGATTAACTTTGCCTAGACTTTTACACCATTCCTTAATTGGTAAAGATTTTTGCATAAGGACTTACTAATCCACAGCGAAATTGCTCCTTGGCTCGCACAATTCGGTTTAATTTGGTCAGGAACGCTTGACTATCTGCGCGAACAAATTTCTCTGTTGCAGGTTTTGCCAGTGCGATCGCCTCAACAAAATCTCCTCGTTGTGCAATTTGGTTGGCACTCTGTAAAGTCTGTTCATACTCGGATTCTTCCGTCATACGAACTGAGCAGTTCTCTATGGCAGCGTGTACCTCCGGTCTATCATATATTTGAATAGCATGGCTATAGCTCTTGTTAGCTTCTCGAAAGAATTGAATTGACTCTTGTTGACGAGCTTGGTGAAGCAGAGATTCGTAGCGCTGGCGTTTTGTTAGTTCTTCATGACACCGCTTAATGGCCTCTCGATATTCTGGTTTACGATTCAGTAAAGTGGCTTGTTCATAAAGACTAAGGGCGATCATCAAATCCGTATAAATTAGTGGATCTTCAAGCTTGCTTTCATAAAATTCGGCACGAATGACTAATTGCTGAGCATAGGCAATTGCCTGTTGCCAATCCCTGATCTGTTCTGTCAACTGGTACAGGAGTTGCCCCATTGTTATTTGACAAAATTTCCGCTCCAAAAGGTTGGGAGACTTTGACCAAAGCGAAATCGCTTGTTTTGCTTGTTGAATGGCCTGATCAAGCTGTTTACGGTCTGCAAACTCCATTGCTTGTTCAGCGAGAGCTTTTGATTCACTAGCCTGATTCCACCATTTTTTAATATTCATAGACAAGATTCCTCACGATTGGGGATCAGGATAACTTCATCAATTTGCAAAAAATCTGGACGTTCTTTCAGTTGAGGATTGGCTTCAATGATTTTGGGTGATAAGTCTGAACTCCCATAAAACTGCCACGCTAAATCCGAAATCCCATCTCCTGAACGCACAGTGTAGTAAAAGCCTCCGCAGGTTTTCTGCTGTACGGGAAGGGGAGTCACTTTAGAGGCGATCGCAGCAGTTTGTAAAACACTGGGCTGAGTCGGTGAAGAAACGATTGCATTCCCCGCACAGACCATCCCAATACCCAACGCCATGAAGAGAATTGCCATGCTCGTTTGCCACCACACTCTTGGCTTCTTGAGCGGCTCTGTGGCAACCACAGGTAAATCCATCAACATCCGAGTCAGGGATAAATCTGTCTCACAATTTGGACAGCAATCCCCTTCCACCTCTGGGCGATCGCACACAGGGCAAGTAATTTTTAGAGCCATAATCTACTCGTTCTTATACTGATACTAAGCCAGTTGCAATGATACCTTGGGGCAGTTGTTGATCGATAAAGCGAATCACCATCGGCTGAAGCTGCGACCAATGGCGATCGGCGGCCACTTCATCGTGCCGTTCTAATGCACTCAGCATGTGGGACAGATGGGTTTGCATCATATTCGCTTCGGCTGGATGTGTATTCTTGGCATTGTTAATTGCAACCTGGGAGAGCAGCACCATCTGCACTATATCTGGGAGGTTGTCGAGTTCTTTTTGTGCTTGTTCCGAGTAGGCTTGTAGGGTAGATGAATCATTCCGTCTCAGCGCATCCTGAAGCGTTTGGGAGTGCGATCGCATCCGCTCCTTCTGACCAGTGGGAATCAAGAAACCGCACATTTCCAGCAAAAACTCACATCGAGCAATGAGCGCTTTTGCATAGTTGTAATCCTCGGAAGTTTCAGCCTTGATGTGGTCAATCTTTTGCCTTGCTTCTCGCTGCTCGTCGGGCATAATTTGTCCAGTTTTACCATCGACTACCTGATTAATCACACGGACAGTCGATGAAATTTGTTGACTCATCTCTTCAACTTTTGCTTGGGAGAAACCGCTCTCATTGATCTCTCGGATAATCTCAATGACTTCTTGGTGCATTTTCTCGTCCACTTTCCCGCGTGAAAATGTATTACTCACTCGGATAGATGGATTGTTTTTTAACGAAGCGGTAATTGCCAAACCATTTTGAGCCTCATCCAGTTCCATCATTACAGCAATTTCTGGACCCTTGGGATAGGCTTTGTCCAGTTCTAGCCACATCATGCCAATGATTTCATCTATGCCCTGAACAGCATCTCCATTGAAAAAACGGAAGCAGACCAAACGCTGACCATCCGCTTCAGTGCCAAAGGTGTAGGAAGTGGTAACGGGTAGAATTTCACCTTGACTGATGAGCTTAAATCGCGGTTGATCAGCCAATTCGATATAGTAGTCGCGTGAGACAGTACTGACTTTCTCCACCAGCCCAGCCGCAACGATCGCAGCACCCTTGGCAACAGCATACATGGGTTCAGGGTGTACCACCACCTTATGCTCACCAAAGGCAGCTTTGACTTGCTGTTGCACAATTGGAATCTGAGAAGATCCACCGACCAATAGCACCATGTCAATTAAATCAGGAGTATATTCGGACAAAGAAATCGCTTCTTCACAGATCCGAATCGAGCGCTCAATCATAGGCAGCAAAATCGCTTCCAACGATTCGCGAGTGATTTCCACTTCAATAGAAATGGCCATCCCTAAATCATCGATCAAAGGCGTAGAAGGAATGACCTTAGCAATACTCTTGGTGCTGAGATCAATTTTTGCGCGCTCAGCCGCAATCTTCAGATCGGCGATAAAGCGAATCCTCTGATAGTGAGGCATTTTAGCAACTAACGCATCAACGCTGTCTAAACCTTCCATCTCTGCGACTTTCTGTTTCACTAATTGAATGATTAACTCATCCACATCATCGCCACCTAACCATAAATCTCCAGCTTTACCCAACTCAATAAAATGATCCCCTGCTGCGGTGATCACAGAGGAATCAAATGTTCCACCCCCAAAGTCATACACCAAAATTGTTTTAACATTGTCCAAGTTATTGGGTTTAAACCCATAGGAGATAGCTGCCGCAGTTGGCTCGGGCAGTAGCTCCAGGCAGTTTATTCCAGCTCTTGATACGGCCATTTGGGTGGCGTGGCGTTGCTTATCACTGAAGTATGCCGGAATCGTGATGACAGCACTGGTGATTTTGTTCTTTTGATTTTTCTGTTCCTGGTAACTTTGGGCATGTTCAACAATTCGTTTCAGAATTTTAGCCGATATATCCTCTGGCTCATATTCTTGTCCATTCAGCCAAACCGACAAACTGTTCTCAGTTCCATTGGTCGATTGTGTGACTTTGTAGCCAAACTGTTTCAGATTTCTTTGAACGGTTGGATCGTTGAAGCCCTTGCCCATCAGGCGTTTAACAGAAATAATAACGTTTTCAGGATTACTTTTTAGGAGAGTGTCGTATGCTTCTTTCCCGACAACAAAATCCTGTTTTGCCGTGTCAAACCCGACAACGGAACGCATTAAACCTCGTTCATTTCCCACTGTTCCCACAATGGTAGCAATCTCCACCTCAGCAAATTTAAATGCTGCAACTGAGTTGGTTGTACCCAAGTCAATCCCTACCACGTTACCCATTGGAGTGCTCCCCCTAAATATTTGTGCCGCTTCGCTACGCCAGCGAAGGGGTGAACCTTTGCAAAGGCTTTACAAAACCTTTATGTAGATATATTCCCCATAGGAGGATTCTCGTTAACAACAGCCTATAGTGAAAAACTAGCTGGGGGGACAGGCGATCGCACCGATCTCAGCGCAGTTTTGAGCAATCAGGCGAGAGGCATCGGTGATGTCGGTGGGGATGGCAGGATTAATCTCAAATGGGTTTCCTCCCTGAAAAGCAAGTATTAATTCATTGAAGTGAACCCCTTTAGATTCCGTAAATCCGACCGATAACTTTATGGGCTTGATGCGGGATGGGCAATGGCTCAAACAGGCGATCGCGGTCGAGGATTAACTGAACTGTGATGTAGCAGCAGGGTTGGGACACAGTTCCAGATAGAGAGAAGTTTTGAAGAGTCATTTAGAGTTGCAAGCCGATCTCCTTAACATCGAATAGGGCTGATACACTAGTAGAATTGAGTCCTGTCGAGACTTCTATGACCATCCCCATCACAGTCAACATTCCTGAAGAGCTTTATCAGCGGGCAAAACGATTTGCTCACCTTGCCAATCGAGATTTAGAAAGCGTCATTACCGACACGTTGCTGTCTGCCTTGCCTCCAATGGGCGCGCATATTGATGAGCTTCAGCCTATTGAAACTCTCTCTAATGAAGAAGTCTTGGCACTGGCTCGTTCGCAGATGGAACCTGAACAGGATGCTCAAATGTCGGAACTGCTGGCAAAACAGCGAGAAAATGAGTTGACGGAACTAGAGACGATCGCCCTAGCCACTTTAATGCAAGCCTACCAGGAAGGCTGGATACGAAAGACAACTGCACTGGCTGAAGCGGTGAAACGGGGATTGGTGGAGCCACTGGATTCGTGAGTGATTACATTCCAGAGCCTCTCAAAGCGCGGATTCGTCAGCAAGCAGGCAATTCTCTTCGAGACGCTTTGCGAACGCTGTGGCTATTGTCGCTGTCTCCAAAAGTATGTTCGGGGTACTCTCGAAATTGAACACATGATCATCCTTACTTTTTCTTGCCGCGATTCTTCTTCCGCGACTCCTGCTGTTGCTTCCGCTTTGCCTTTGTCTTAGATTTCTTAGATGCACCCCCAAAGCCACCAAATTCTGGAAGTGACGAGTAAGACTCTCTCTCGGGAGGTTCACCCAGCGTGATATTAAAGCGTTTTCGAGGAAGTTCTTCGCGGGACTTCAACCCCAAATTCACCTGAACCTCATCCCAATCTCCCGCAATGTTTTCATCGACACAATTGAGTTGAAACGCTTGCTCTATCAAAGCAGCAGATTCCACCGCTTTCATTTCAATCAGCGCATCAATCAGATCGGCGTTCAACTCTGGGGAGTTTTGATCCAAACCTTCGAGCGTTTGGTTGATGCCTTCGATGCACTGAAGACGGCGATCGGGATACTGCTCTGCAATTGCTGTGAGGCATTGGGCGGCGATACTACGCGAAAAATCTGACCCAGAGGAATCTGCGACGAACTCAGTCAACGCTGGAATCGCAACAGTCCCGATCGCACCGAAAACCCTTGGGAATTCCATGCCCAGCCATTCCCACCAAGGATCTTCATTCCCCCAGTGCCTTAGAACCGCAATCAGTGCTGGAATCGCGGCCTCTGCCTTCAGCTCAGCCAATGTTCGCCAAGCATGAATCACCGCCCAAGCGTCGCTGTCTTCCGATTCAGTCTGGAAAAGCGACTCATCCTCCAGCAGTTGGATCAGATCAGGGATATGCTCAGTCGTGATGCCAAGGGTGAGATAGCCCGACCAATCCTTCAAGTTGTCGAGAGCGCTACCGTAGGTGAAGAGTTGGTTGGCTGGGGGCGAGTATCGGGAGGCTGTCATAGGCTCTAGGTTAGCTTGTCTTTTGAGTAGATTATCTCAAAATTAGACTATCTCAAAATTTAATGCATTGAATGACCAGCATCGTCATGCCGAACTATCGTGATTTTGAAAAGGCGTTATCTCGACTTGGGCAAGCACGAGCGATCGCAGAAAAGTTGAAGAACCAATCCATGCTCGATCGCTGTAAATTGGCGATTTGTCGCTGTCATGCAGCACGGCGTTCTCTTTAAATCTCCAGAACTTTTTGACTGTTTCAGGGGTAACAATCGCCCGCCAAATCTTAAAATGTCCTAGGAGTCCATGCTTTAAACTCCCGAGGAACCCCACCATGAGCAAAACCACCGTCACTTATTGGAATACCCTCCTTCCCGAAAATCACCATCAATGGCAGCCTGTTCCAGGGCTAGAAGACAGCGCCGAAGCCGTCACCCTCAGCCTCGATCCTGATACTGGAGAATATACTCGCCTGACTCGCTTCCACCCTGGAACCGACACCACCGCTGCGGGAGGCAAAAGTCATGACTATCCGGAAGAAATTTACATTGTCAGTGGGCGACTCTATGACCAAGCCTTTGATCTCTGGTTAGAGACAGGGCACTACGCTAGCAGACCGCCCGGTGAAGTTCATGGGCCGTTTAAAACCGATGTGGGCTGTGTGGTGCTAGAGATCTCGTTTCCGAATCGAATCGGTTAATTCTTGGGATAAAGTGCGATCGCCCCACTTCCCCCACCTTAGGAAAGGGCGATCGCACCCACCCTCCATTCCCCAGTATCCAACGATATCCAGCAAATCAGACATTGAATCCTCAAATCTTCAATCAACGCTGTACGAAGAGTTGATTGGATTAGCCCACTTGTCTCACCTTTTTTGAGTTGCGATCGCCCCTTCATCTATCAACAACTCTTCTCAATCCGGTAAGCCGCAAGGCCAACCTACCGCTCCAACTTTTATCTTTAAATTGCTCAACCCTTCACTGTTAAGAAGTATCGAGATCTCAAACAGCTCTTATTAGTTTCAATGCTCGAAAACAGCCTATAACAGGGGTATTCGTCGCTTCATTGCAACGATTATTTAGCTTTCTCGATACATTTCTAGAACAATTCAAAAACAATTCGATGCTCTGATAGGTTTTTGCTTTATCAGGGCAATATGACTTTGGTCTAATGAATTTCCTAACGAAGGAACGACATATAGGTTTCGTCCTTTCAGTTATTACCTTGCTCTACCCCGCTCCTGAATCGTCACCCAACGCATTGCTCAATTCATCTTTATATAGCATTCCGGTTTGATTTTTAAAATATTTTTTAGGAAGGGACGGGCGCAGCCACCCCTTCCCCAAAAATATGTCGGATCGCGATAGAACTGCGCTGACTCAATTTTTTTCGTTCCGTTAGGAAACCTTGCAACTGTCCAATCAGCAGCCTTGCACCCGAGACGCTTCTCCTGAGAATCGGACTCGTCGCTTCTGCTGACCACTTTTTCTCGTGCGGAGTAAACATGTCACTTCAAGTTACACAAGGGAACACCATTGCAAACCTGGCGCAAACGCTCCTGAATACTATTCTGGGCGACACCACCGGACTCAGCAATATTCAAGCCACCGTTACCGGCGATGCGCGTGCCTTTGGCACCTTCACGGGTGATCCGTTTGGCTTTGGGTCTGGGATTATTCTCAGCACCGGACAAGCCGATGATGTAATCGGCCCCAACGAAGACGAAAATATTGGCTTTGAATTCAACCCTGAAGATCCCGTCACGGGAGATGTCAGCGTCTTTGACGAAACCATTCTCAAGATTACCTTTGACTCCGCCGCAGCGGGTCAAGCCTTCTTCTCCTATGTGTTTGGCTCTGAGGAATTTGTGGAATTCGCAGGGCAAGGGTTCAGCGATTTATTTGAGTTGAAGATCAACGGAGTCAACATTGCCAAGACGGCCAGTGGCAATGCCATCAATGTCGATGACCTGATCAATGATCCTGATTTTATCGACAACACTGGGGGCAAAGCCAGCAACGCAACTCAGTTGGATGGTTATACCAAACCCATTACCTTTGAAGGCTCCACGGTTGCGGGCGCAAACACAATCGAGATTCGCATCAAAGACGAAGGGGATAACAAATTTGATTCGGCAGTGTTCATCAAGGGCAATAGTTTAGGCACCGTCAAGCCTGTCCTGCCCACTCCTCCCCCACCACCCACTGCCCTCGATCTGACAGATGCCTCTGATGATGGTGCGTCGAACAGCGATGACATCACCAGCATTGGCAAACCCGTGATTCGCGGGAAAGGTTTGGCGAATCACAAGGTGGAACTGTTTAGTGATGTGGATGGCAAGATTGGGGAAGCGATCGCCGACGGTAACGGCGACTGGTCGATTATCACCAGTGCCAGCGGCAGCAGCAATCTCCTGCCCGGTGCCCATGTGCTGACTGCGGTGCAAACCGATCTCGTCACCAACCTGACCAGCAGTTCTTCCGTCAGTCTCTCGATCACCGCCAGCACCGCCAATTCACCCCTCTATAATAATGCGGGGGAAGTTCCGACTCCCAGTGTTCCAACCCTGACGGCGGCCAGCGATACGGGCACCGCAGGCGACAACATTACCGGCGACAAGACTCCCGAATTCTCCGGCACCTCCACCGTCATTGGGGGAACGGTCAAACTCTACAGCGACAGCGCGTTGATTGGGCAGGGGCGAGTCCTGCAAAATGGCACCTGGAAGATTACATCTAACACAGTGTTACAGTCCGGGACGCGCGGCATTACCGCAGAAGTGGTGTCGGTCAACGGTGGCTTTACCTCGGGGCGATCGACCGCTCAATCGGTCTTTATTGAAAACCTCACCTCAACCCCCGATCTAGATGCAGCGTCTGACACTGGGGCTTCTTCGGGGGACAATATTACGAAGGTCGTCAGACCGACCCTGACCGGAACCGCAGAAGCAGGCAGCACGGTCAAAATCTTCAGTTCCTATGAAGGGGCGACAGCGGTTGAAGTAACGACGGTAACCGTAGGAGCAGGTGGCACCTGGAGTTACACCTTCACCAGTAGCTGTCTATTTTCCCAGAGGTGATTTTTCCCCAGAAGTGTGATAAGTTGCAGAACAACTGCTCTCAGTTGATGACTTGATCACCCCCATGAAGCCA
>JALOOP010000314.1 GCA_025454315.1 Oculatellaceae cyanobacterium Prado106 | reverse complement strand
GCCTGCCCCTGACCCAGATAGTTTTGGTTTTGTCAGCTTTTTGGGCTTGGATGTGGGTCTCGATGGCGATCTCTATGTCAGCGATTTTGCCAATAGTGTCCGGCGCTATGACCTGACGACCGGAACGCTGGTGGACACGCTTTCAACCAACTATACGAACACAACTCCCAGTAATAATTTCGTAGGCAGTTTGGCTTTTGGCCCAGAGGGAGATCTCTATGTCGCTGGGTTTGATGTCAATACCGAGATTGGGGCAGTGTTGACCTTTGATGGCTCATCTGGGTCGCCGACTGGTCCGTTAACGCTTCTGGTTCCCCCCAATAGCCGCCAGCGATCGATCGGGCTGGTGCTGCCGCCTCGGGTCAATATCAGCGCCAGCGAAAATCCGGCGGAGATCAACACCCAAAAGGGGAGCTTCAAAATCAAGCTGCGCGAGGCAGATTTGGTGAATGGGTTGGTGGTTAACTATCGCCTGGGGGGTACGGCCACGCCATCGGATGACTATCTACTAGCGGCGGGTGGCAATATCACGAGCTTGACGGCAGACAGTTTCACGATCGCCCCTGGAGCCACCGAAGCCATCCTGGAGGTTTTGCCCGTCAATGATGCAGTGATTGATCCAAACGAAACGGTTCAACTGACCTTGCTCAGTGGCTCTGGCTACACTATTCCTGGGGGAAGCAGCAGCACGCTGACGATCGCAGATAATGATGGGGCAGCGCTGATGGTATCGGACGACAATGTATTGACGATCGGGGGCAGTAATCAAAACCGGGTGAATGTCGCCTTTGCGATCGCCAGCGTAGATACCGCCTTTGTGAACGAACTCGGGGTGTTTCCCGTTGATGACGATCAGGGCAGCGTCAATGGTCTTCTCCCAGGACAAGCGGGTTACCTCCAGGCAGCGCTAGGTCGGTCTACCGTGATCGCGTCCGCCCTCGCTGAACCGCCGAATGGTCTGAGAACAAGCGATCTATCCCGGCTGTTGCAATTTTCAGGGAATAGCCGCCTCGTCTTCTATTTAGTTGCCGACAGTACCGTTGATGCGGTTCTAAACGGACTCAGTAGCGAATCTTCCGTGATTCTAGGGTCAACCTTTGGGTCGGGTAGTCTGCCGCAGTTGCAGGTCAGCGATGCCGAGGATGGATTGACACTCAATGGATTGACACTCAGATGGGAAGACCAGGTGGGTAGCGGCGATCGCGCCTTTGATGATCTCGTTGTCAACCTGCAACTCACCGATCAAGCCCAGCCGATCGGGGCTAGTTTACAAGGCCAACCCCAAGGCGAAGTCCTGGATTTGCGATCGGTGATCGGCTCCACGACCGCGACTATCACCGTGAATCGGGAGGCCGCCTTCGATAATTTCCTAGGCTTCTATCCCGTGCTGGATCGCAATGGCGGCATTGATACCAATGGGGATGGGGTTGCCGATGTATTGCCCAATGAGGCCAATTATGCCGTCACAGCGCTCCAACAGCGAATTGCTGGCGTAGACCTAAGCACAGCGAACCAAACCACCACGACCTTTAGCCGATCGCTACCCGGCGGCAGCGTTTTAGCCCCTTTCCTGATTGACAACGGCACCCCGGCACAACTGCTCGATGCCGACATGAGTAATGATCCGTCGATTTATTTCCCGTTCTTGGCTGCCAATCTGAGCCAAATCGATCACGTCCGCTTGCTAGGAGATAATGCGTTTGGCTTTGAGGACTTACCCAAGTCCGGCGACTTTGACTACAACGATCTCGTCATCCAAGTGGCTCTTGGCTAAATCGGGGTTGCAGATCGGGACGATGAAATGTTGTGTGGCGGCGCAGTGGCCTCATACCATTTCATCGCTGAATTTAGAAATCTCGAGTCGCCCTAGCCGGATCAGATAATGCTCTCTATTTTGAGATGAAATGCACCCAGAATTGATCGTCTGTGCAACAAGTTCTCTCAATTAGGCCATAGGAATAGTGTTGAAACTTGCCCTTCGTATCCATGGCACCTGCTTTGTTGCGATCGTATCCTTCCGCATACCACTCGCCATAGGGATCATGGACAATAAAGCCCTTTTCGTCGTAGCCCACTAGCGTAATAATGTGCCCAAAAGTTGTAAAATAGCCATGCGTTACGGCAGGATTTCCGCCTGCAATCCACTTTTTCACAGCATCGAACGTGGAATGCTTATCAAATAAATTTTTCGCTCCATAGTCCCGCACAACCTGAGCCAGATCATAGGGGCTATGACGACTGAGATTGTGATCCAAGGTATACTCGTACAGTTCATCCTCAAACGATATATTAGAGCGCCGTTGGGGAACGCCGAGATAGGCTAGGCACATGGCGATCGCCGTGACATTACAAGACCCATCAGGATTATTGAGATTATCGCGCTGGGATTTGTAGGGCACATTGAGCTTAAAGCTACTGGGTGGGCTATCGGGGGAAAGGACAGGTTTTTGATCGGTAATCGAAGGTTCTTTTTGGTTGAGTTCCTCACCCCCGCTAATTTTGATGTGATCCCCGAAGGCGTACCACACGAGTGATCCTTGAAACTCCTGAGTGAGTGTTAGCACAAAGTGTTTCCGGATAGGTTCAAAGTAGGTGACATCGAGCTTCTTCCCAGCGGGGAGATTGTGCTTCTCTGAGTCTGCTAGATCCTTAGAGTTCAAGGGACGCAGCTTCAGAACGGTGCTTTGAATGGCTTCTACGGTAATAATCGACGCAGGCGCTCTTGTTCCGACCTCCGCAACTTCTAGGAGTTTTGCCGCAGTCTGGGCACCGAGAAATTCAGGTTCATCACAGCCATGTTGCCGTTGGAAACGAGTGAGAGCAGCGATCGCCCTAATGCCAAAAGGGTTTTCCGGTTCAGCAAGTAGTCCAAATTGAACCAGCAATGTCTGAACCTCTTGACTCAGTTCGGGATCAAGCGCGATCGCACGGGTGTCATAGCGAAGATTAGCCCCTACAAATTCAGTGAGTTTCATGGTTTCTCCAGAAGAATGTGAGTTATTAGAATGGGAGTCATTGCAATCGATCGAGTTCTTTCAGTGGGAAGGCGTAATTTTTTGTAGGATGGGTTAGCGATCGCATCACGGATCAAAGACTTGAGAACTATGCGCTCCGCTCACGCATCCTACGCCTAAGCCGATGGGGAGAGTGTTGCAGATTCGGCAATGTCAATGGATCGGGTTTGATGGCCTTGAGGGTTAGGATTGCCAACAGAAACATCAGCAGGGCCGTTGTAATTGCGGGCAAACTCCCAAGGTTTGCTTAGAAATAGAGCCTGTTCTGCAAGTCGGCGGCGAGTCAGGCCGAGCCAAGGTTTTCCATCCACTTTATTCCAGCGCGGGAACTGTTGGGCTGCGCCTGCATCGTCTCCAGCGTTGAGTTTGCGGAGTAACGTAGAACCACCAAAGCCCCCGTTTCCGGGGCCGACATTAAAGCAGAAGCAAACCAGCGCCGAAAATTGATTGTCGTTGACTTCGACTTGGACAGCCTCTTCGACATAGGATTGAAACCGCTCTAAGTCTTCGTGTAAAAATTTCTCGGCTTGCGCCTGGGTAATCTTCATGCCAGGAACTACGCCTTTCGTATGTCCATAGCCGATCGTCCAGACACCGCCACCATCGTCATAAGCTTCAAGTTTGCAGCCCTCAAACAGGGTCAATAACTTAAAGCCTTCCGCATTGATCCGACGATTGCCTCTGGGAGTGGGCACATCGGGCGGCTGTTGGTCGGGAGCAGCAACGCTGAATGTTGTTGCGGTTGTAAATTTTAGGGCTTCAAGGAGAGCAGTGACTTGTCTCTGTGTATCTGTCAGTTTGACGGCTTGATCTCCCTCATATTCGTAGAGGCGACCGTCATCGTATAGTTCAAGCGATCGTTCCATAACCCTATACCCTAAACTTTAAGTGTGTAGAAAGAATTTAAGTTCTTTGCATAACTGTCTGGATCATAGAGATTCATCTCAGGCGAAACATCTGAAGAATGTCTCGATCGCCACTTAACTAAAGTAAAGGTCAAACCGTTAACATTCGTTGATGGTCTGAGTATGATTACTTAAGCCCTTAGTAGATTAGGGGTTGCAGATCGGGACAATGAGATGTAGTGTAGCGACACAGCCACCACACTACATTTCATTGCTAAATCCAGTAACGCTGTAGATTAGTCGTTCTTTTGGCTCAGAGTGCGATCGAGAGGAATCGCGCGGTCTAATCGCACGATCTCAGTGGTGGCAAAGAAGCGTTCTTACTTCTTGTCAATAACACCATCAATCTTCGAGGAACAGTGGGCTTCACTTCAAAGTGCAGAGAACTCTACAAAAGGTACCGGACATGTTAGAACAATAGTACCTTGAATTAAGAAATGAGGATGCTATGCTACAGGCAAGGCGTAGTTCTGGCTAAACAAGCTTGTTGTCGCTGTGCCCGTGAATGGGTCAACTGGTAAATGAGCTAACTGGTAAATGGGCGAATTGTTTGATAGCTGCGTTAATTGATGTTAGTCAATGATGTTAGTCAGTATAGTTACCAGTGCTTTTCTACAGTTCTTCATTCGTTAAAGGAGAGAATTGCTATCGATCATGGCTGTTGTTTTGGTTGTCCTGGTACACGTCTCCTGTTGATGCCAACTCTAAGAATACGATCATCTTTCCAGCGTTTGCCATCCAAATCCTTAACAGCTTTCATTGCAGTCTCTTCGTCTTGTAGTAGCACCTCTGCTGTAGCACTTTGATCTTCTTTCTTAATATTCAGTATTTCTATCTCTCCATAGGACGGAAAAAGCTCTCGGATGTCTACGGCAGTTGTTTCAGGACTCAGATTGGAAACTCTGACACTATATCTGCTACTATCACTATCTTGATCTACACCCATGTCTATTCCTACTCCTTCTTATATTTGCCTGTCATTCAGTCACAAATTGCTTAAAACATCTGCCCTGAAAAGGCATTTTCGCGATCTTTACCGTTGTTTTTAGTCTTGAGACTTTAGTCTTGAAACAGATGTCTTGAAATCCGGTGACTGTAAGCTTACCATATATAACTGTGCATTTCCAAAGTCGTTACTAGCTGATATCGGGAGATTGAGATTAACATGACTGAACATCAATCGCCGTGGGGAAGAGTTTTCTTTATTGCGCCATTCTCAAAAAGCGCAGGAGTGTCGAATGACTTGCATGATATTGAATCAGAACTAGAGAGAACTAAATTTCCTTCCGAACCAGTTTATCGTGGTTATGCCACAGATACAGATGATATTCGTGAGGAAATTAATCGAGCTGCCAAGGAAAAAAATAGCATAGTGCATTTCTCCGGACATGGTGACGAGAATGGATTTATCTTAGAAAAAGATGGAAAGGAAGAATTTTTGAGTTCATCTGAGTTGGCACGCTTCTTCGCTTCTACAGGGGATAACGTTAAAAATATTAGATGCGTGATTTTCAATTTTTGCGATTCATCACAATTTGCAGCAGAGGCTGCTAAGCAGGTGGAATATGCGATTGGCGTAACGGGAACAATTGAGAGCAAAGCAGCCAGCGATTTTTCTCAAGGATTTTATCATCACTTAAGCGACAAGAAACCCGATGACCCCAACGTATTTCACGATGCCTTTGCTGCTGGAAAAAATTCTACTGTGGGGGACGACCCTCAGAAGTATGAAATTTTCATTTCTAATGAACTAAATGTGGAGATGAACAAACCTGAAGCAGGAAGTTCGATCCCATCCCAATGCCAATTTAGTGGTACTTTCAGGAATCTGCCTGAGAATTCAACGATGTGGCTATATGTCCGTGGAACTGTAGAAGGTAAATATTATTTAGTTGAGATAATGTCCTACTCTACCGATAACAGGAAATGGGAAATTACTGTTCCAGTTGGCGATGAACAGGGTGGCAACTTCCAAATAGGAGTTATTGTTGTAGACGACAAAGTGGCTGAACATTTAAGGAAGACGCCTCCTGGCACGGGTCACCCTGATCTACCCGCATTTGTAGGGAAAAGATTTGGCGAACGATCGGTACAGAGATCACAAAGTATCTAGAGTGACACAGGCATATAACGATCTGAACTATTGTTTGAAGGGAGGAGTGGGCACATCCCACCCCTCCCTTCAAACAATAGTTCAAGAATCCAATTAGAACGATATGGCATGACTTAGCTCATAACTTAGCTACAGAGATGCTTTGAATGCTTAAGCTGAGTCTGTAAATAATTTTTGAGATGGTTACATCCCTGCTCTATCCATTTGTTCAGACTGAGGCTCGATATATTCCATAGTAGAACGCTTTTATCTGAACTAGCAGAAACCAACCACTTTCCATCTGTGCTGAAACTGACAGCATTTACATCCGCTTGATGTCCTATGAAAGACGTAATTAATGTGCCATTCTGATTCCATAGCTTAATGCTTCGATCGCCACTGGCAGAAGCAATAACTTTTCCGTCAGGGCTAAAGCTGATGAAAAATACTGGAGCCGTATGTCCTTCTAAGGTTGCTATGAGCGTTCCATCCACACCCCAAAGCTTTGCTGTTTGATCTGCGCTGGCAGTCGCAATCGTCTTCCCATCAGGGCTAAAGGCTACCGCCCAAATTCGGCCTGCATGTCCTGAGAGTACTTTAAGGGTTTTGCCATCTAAGTTCCATAATTTGACAGTTTGGTCTTCACCAGCCGTAGCAATGGTTTGCCCATCAGGGCTAAAAACGACACTGTATGCTCCACCCTGATGCCCTCTCAATGTTCTTATTGCTTTACCGTCTAGGTTCCAAAGCTTAATGGTTTCGTCATTACTTGCAGTGGCGATTATTTGTCCGTCAGGGCTAAAGCTTAAAGAGTTGACTTCATCTTGATGTGCAGATAGCCTTCTCAAAGCTTCCCCATTGTCTGCATTCCAAAGACTTAATGTACCGTTAATTCCAGCACTAGCAATAGTATTACCATCTGGACTAAAGCTCACAGAATGACTGCCATGCTGATCTGCATTTAGAGTAAAGTGCAACCTTCCATCCAAACTCCAAACTCGGACTTTATTGTCATAACCTGCACTGACAATTCGCTGTGAATCTGGACTGAACTTTACGCTAATGACATCCCTCTGATGCCCAATCAACGGAGTAAGCCAGTCTCGGTTTACCTGCCAGATCTTGATGCTACTGTCATTGCTCGTAGTCACCAACTTCTGGCTATCTGGGCTGAAGCTCAAGCTGGGAATTTCTCCATCATGGGCATTCCATGTATCTAATAGCCTCCCGTCTAGCGCCCAAAGTCTGACGATTCCGGTAGTACTACCAGAAGCAACAGTTTGCCCATCAGGGCTGAATCCAACACTCCAGAGTACATTTGGATGCTCAAAGGAGTTGAGAAGCTGTCCACCTAGACTCCAAATCTTCACTGTCCGATCGTCGGCAGTTGCAAAGATTTGACCATCGGAGCTAATATCCATATTCACAACGGCAGTAAAGCCGCTTAGAGATTTTAGTAGGCTTCCATCCTGATCCCAGATCCTTACAGTTTTGTCATCGCTAACTGTGATTATTCGATCGCCATCAGGACTAAACCTGACTTGCCTGACCAGGTCTTGATGCCCCCTCATCGTGTGAACCAACTTGCCATTGCGTAAGTTCCACACCTTTACCGTTTGATCAGCACTGGCAGTCACAAGCCTTTGCCCATTCGGGCTGAAACTCACACTCCAGACTGAATCAGGATGGGCATGTATCACTCGCAGCAGGCTACCGTTACTTTTCCAAAGCCTAACTGTGCCATCACGGCTACCAGAAGCGATCGTCCGCCCATCAGGACTAAAACTGACGCTCATGACTGGCTGTGTGTGTCCTTCTAGGGTTTTAATCAGTTCTCCGTCCTGTCGCCACAATCTTACAGTATTGTCATAGCTAGCGGTAGCAAGTACCTTTCCGTCAGGGCTAAAACCGATACTTTGAACAACATCTTGATGTCCTTCTAAACGATTTAGCTCTCTCGTCCAGTACAATGCTTTTCCTAGCGTCTCTTGTACGTTCGCCCGCAGTTGTAGATTAGAATGATTTCCATCTATAGACTGCAATCGTTTAGCAGCATCTAGACCAGTTAAGAGCGCATCAAAGGTGTTCCGATTGGCAGTGGATTGGGCTTTCGAGGTTTGTTGAAGAGCAACAATTTGACCGACTTCTGCTTGTCTCCACTGATATCCTGAAAACATGCCTGCCCCGATCGTCCCAACCAACATCACACCTAGCGCGATACTGCCCCATCGCAATCGTCGATTTGCAGCAGACAATACCTGCTTTGCCTGTTCTTCTGTCGCCAGCTTCAGTTTGACTTCCCGCGTTTCTAGTGCCGCTAGCTTCAGTTTGACTTCCCGCGTTTCTAGATCCTGGCTCATCCCTAGAAAGCGATAATCGGCATCATCTAACCGCTTGCCTTGTGACCATACCAGGGCATCTTTCAGCGCTTGTCCTCGCAGCAACCGCGATTCATCTTTCATTCCAGAATCAAGCCAATCTGCGATCGCACCCCCATAAGGCCTCAATGCAGAGAGCGATCGCTCCAACCAATCGCGATCGAACACCGCTTGATACACACGGTTATACACTCGCAGCGTTCCGTCACGCTTAACCACCAAGCCTGTCAGCCGC
>JALOOP010000313.1 GCA_025454315.1 Oculatellaceae cyanobacterium Prado106 | reverse complement strand
CGGAACTACTCCCAGTGCGACTCCATGCTGATTGGTGACAATGCCGGAGCCAATACTTTCCCCTACATTCAGGTGCAGAACAACACGGCCAAGGTGGAGCATGAAGCCTCGACCTCGAAGATTGGCGAAGACCAGTTGTTCTACTTCACCCAGCGGGGAATTTCAGCAGAAGACGCGATTTCCATGATGATTAGCGGTTTCTGCAAGGATGTGTTTAACCAACTGCCAATGGAGTTTGCGGTGGAGGCCGATCGCCTCCTGAGCCTCAAGCTCGAAGGCAGTGTTGGATAGGTCGATAGTGGCAGATCGTCCTTAGCTTGTCTGGTTTGGGAGGTTGGGATGGGTGGATAGTTCGGTGTTACTCCACCCAATCCGCCTCTGACAAAGGGCAGGAAGCTGATCCTTCACTATTCCTTGGAGAGGGTGGAGGAGATCACTAGTGCTGATGCCTTGTACGGTTAGCTTTCCTCCTGAAGGTACTAGAGTTTGGGGATTGTCTAACCCAATCCCGGTAACGGGATAGATGTTTGAGTTTTGCTGAAGTGAATGGGGTTTCCATGATTGTTGAGAACAGTGAAGTAATTTTATCGGTTAGAGACTTAACCGCTGATGTGGATGGGACGCCCATTCTCAAAGGGTTGAACCTGGAAATTAAGGCTGGGGAAATCCACGCCATCATGGGGCCGAATGGTTCTGGGAAAAGCACCTTTTCTAAAGTTTTGGCGGGGCATCCTGCCTATGAGGTCACGGGCGGAGAAGTCCTATATAAGGGGCAAAACCTGTTTGACTTGGAGCCGGAAGAACGGGCGCGATCGGGCGTTTTCCTGGCCTTTCAGTACCCGCTGGAAATTCCAGGGGTGAGCAATCTCGACTTTTTGCGAGTGGCCTACAACTCCAAGCGCAAACATGAAGGTTTAGAAGAAGTCGATGCCTTTGACTTTGATGAACTGGTGCAGCAGAAATTAGACGTGGTGAAAATGCGCGCTGAGTTTCTTAGCCGCAGTGTCAACGAAGGCTTCTCGGGCGGTGAAAAGAAGCGCAATGAAATTCTGCAAATGGCGCTGTTGGAGCCAACCCTGGCGATTCTAGATGAAACGGACTCGGGGCTTGACATTGACGCGCTGAAGACTGTTGCGGGTGGTGTCAATCAACTGTCCAAGCCCGACAATGCGACGCTGTTGATTACCCACTATCAGCGACTGCTGGACTATATTGTGCCGGACTTCGTGCATGTCATGGAAGGCGGACGGATTCTCACCACGGGCGGTAAGGAACTGGCGCTTGAACTGGAGTCTCGCGGCTATGACTGGGTGCGAGAAGAAGAAATGGCGGAGGTGGGTGCGTCATGAGTATTCAAGTTTCGACTCCGGTCGAGGAGCTAGAGGCTGCTGAGTTGCAGGCGGTTGGTTTGAGTGCTGCGGCTCAGAAACGGCAGGATTACTTAGCAAAGCTGCTGAATTTGGCCAAGAGCAAGCCTTTGGATGTCGCTGGTGCAGCCTGGGTGCAGGCGCTGCGGGATCAGGCGGCGAATTTGGTGCAGGAGCAGATGTTTCCTAGCACTCGGGATGAGGAGTGGCGCTTTACGGATTTGGCGGATCTATTGCAAGTCTCTTTGCAGGCTGAAGGTTCGGGGGCTGGGGTGACCTTGGAGGCGATCGCACCCTATCTCCTCCCCGAAGCTGCCACCAGCCGTCTGGTCTTTGTCGATGGTCACTATGCGCCCGAGCTATCCGCCGTTGACGATCTCCCTGAAACGCTCTTGATTGGCAACTTAGGTCGTCTGGCCACTGATGCCCGTCTACAACCCTACCTGGCCAAGCAAGCTGGAGCCGAAGAACTCTTCACGGCTTTGAACACGGCTGGAATGCAGGATGCGGCAGTTCTGTTTGCGCCTAAAAATCTAGTGGTGGAAACGCCAATTCATTTGCTGTTTATCACAACTGCTGGCAGCGTGGCCAAGCTGACCCTGCCTCGCACATTGGTGATTGCCGAACCTCAGAGCGCTCTGACGATCTTGGAAGAATACGTCACAATAGGAGAAGGCACCTATCTGACCACGCCCGTCAGCGAAATCTGGGTTTCAGACAATGCCCAGGTTCACCACAGTCGCATTCAGCGGGATCATGCCAGCGCCTTCCACATTGGCAAAACCGCCGTTTCCCAGGAACGCGATGCCCGTTACACCTGCAATGCCATTAGCCTCGGCGCACAGCTTTCGCGCCATCATCTAGAGATTTATCAGACCGGAGAGCAGACCGAGACGCATCTCAATGGGCTGACCCTGATTCGGGACGCACAGGTAGGTGATTTGCATAGTACGATCGCCCTCACCCAACCCTACGGCGTGACCCGGCAGTTGCAGAAGTGTATTGTGGGCGATCGCGCTCATGCCGTCTTCAATGGCAAAGTCTTTGTGCCCAAGCTGGCGCAGCAAACCGATGCCGGACAGTTAAACCGGAACCTGCTGCTCTCTCCCAAAGCTCGTGTCGATACCAAACCCCAGCTTGAGATTGTGGCGGATAATGTCAAATGCACCCACGGCGCGACGGTGAGCCAGTTGGATGATGATGAAGTGTTTTATCTGCAAAGCCGGGGGATTGATGCGGCGACGGCTCAAACCCTGCTGGTCTATGCCTTTGCCTATGAGATTTTGGATCAGATTCCGGTTGAGTCCTTGAAGCAGTCGCTGTCGGCGATCGCCTCCCAAGTTGTTTAATGCTCCGTGATTTAAGCCCTACGGTTTCTAGTCTTGCAATTTGATTCCATCGGTTTGAGTTTCTCTCTCCATCCCTTTTACTCTCTCCCCTCCTCCCATGACCCTCGCCAAAGAAAGAACCCTGGCCAGCAAAGTTCGCGCCGACTTCCCGATTCTCCAGCAGGAAGTCCACGGCAAGCCCCTGGTTTATCTAGATAATGCAGCCACTTCCCAAAAGCCTAAAGCCGTCCTGGATGCGCTGCTGAACTACTACCAGCAGGACAACGCCAATGTGCATCGCGGTGTCCATACTCTCAGTTCACGGGCGACGGATGCCTACGAGGGCGCAAGGGATAAGGTCGCGGCCTTTATCAATGCGGCTCACCGGGAAGAAATTGTCTACACTCGCAATGCCACCGAGGCCATCAACCTGGTCGCCTACTCCTGGGCGATGAGTACCCTCCAGCGCGGCGACGAGATCATTCTCACGGTCATGGAGCATCATGGCAATCTGTTGCCCTGGCAGTTTGTGGCGCAGAAGACGGGAGCGTTGCTCAAGTTTGTAGAGCTGACCGAGACGCAGGAATTTGACCTGGAGCATTACCAGTCGCTGATGTCGGATAAGACGAAGCTGGTGAGTGTGGTTCATGCGTCGAATACGCTGGGTTGTATCAATCCAGTGGAGGAGATTGTGGCGATCGCCCACCGCTACGGCGCTAAGGTGCTGATTGATGCGTGCCAGAGTGTGCCCCATACGGCGATCGATGTACAGGCGATCGACTGTGATTGGTTGGTGGCATCAGGACATAAGATGTGCGCGCCGACGGGGATTGGCTTCCTCTACGGCAAGCGGGATTTGCTGCGGGCTATGCCTCCTTTTCTGGGCGGCGGTGAAATGATTGCTGATGTGTTCCTGGATCATTCGACCTATGCGGATTTGCCCCATCGATTTGAGGCGGGGACTCCGGCGATTGGTGAGGCGATCGCACTGGGGGCAGCGGTGGATTATTTGACGGCGATCGGGATGGACAAGATCCATGCCTATGAGCAGGAGCTGACGGCCTATTTGTTCCAGCAGTTGAATCAGATCCCTGAAGTGCAGATCTATGGGCCGCAGCCTAATGCTCAGGTGAATAACCGGGTGGCGCTGGCTTCCTTTACGACTGGGACGGTGCATCCCCATGATCTTTCGACGATTTTGGATCAGGCGGGGATTGCGATTCGGGCGGGGCACCATTGTACTCAGCCGTTGCATCGGCATATTGGGGCGCAGTCTACGGCGAGAGCGAGTGTTTATTTTTATAACACTCAGGAAGAGATTGATGCGTTTATTGTGGCGTTGAAAGAGGCGATCGAGTTTTTTGGGAGTATTTTTGGGTAGGAGTTGGAGGTGGTTGGAAGAATATCCGAACTTTTAAACCGCAGAGACGCAGGGACGCAGAGGGAATTAGGCGGACTTGTGGGGGAGGGGGAGTGAGAGATGTTTTTTTGCTGAGGGGGTGGGGGCTTTGTGTCCTCGCCTTTTTTGTTGGGGGGACGCGGTAGACTGGAGGGGATGGCGTTTCGGAAAAGATATGGTTCCATCCTGGTTGATCATTGGGGGTGTCACGGTGCTGGTGGCCGTGGTGATGGCTCGTTTGAATACCAAAAATGGCATTCGCTGGTTTAATCGGTTGCGCCGTCCTCGCTGGCTGACGTTTGAGGCGGCGATTCCGGTGATTTGGACGGTGGTGTTTATTGGGGGGGCTTGGTCGGCGGTGGTGGTGTGGCGGGAGAATGGCGATCGCGCTCAAGCCTGGTCGATGATGGCGATTTATCTGCTGCTGGAGATTGTGACGTTGGCCTATACTCCGGTGATGGCAGCGAGGCGGAGTTTGAAGTTGGGGACGGCGATCGGGGCGACGGGATTTTTGATTGCGGCTTTGTTGGCGCTTTGGGTGAGTCCGGTGTCAACCTGGGCGGCGGTTTTGCTGTTGCCCTATTTGCTGTGGAGTCCGATTGGAACTTATACGACCTGGGAGATGGCAAGGCTGAATCCAGCGGATGCGTGAGTTGCAGCGCTTCAATCTTCCTACAAAACTTACTGATAAAACTTAGGAACAGTTTTAGAATTCGTTGCGACCATCTTTTAGAATCTTCAGTACCCTTATAACTGAATTCATTCACTATTCATTCACTGAATTTATAGACTAAATTCATGGACGGGATTGATTGAAAACGACGACTCTCGCGGGTCGCAAACCGACAGCAAGTTCAGGAGAAATCTGCATGTTCCCTCTTGGTTCATTTACCTCTCGAAACATTCTCACAGTTTCAACCGCGATCGCCCTTGGGTTGCTGGTGGTGAGTTGCTCGGAGAACAAAGCGTCGCAGTGTAACAAGCTCATTGGCGTGGCCAATCAGGCTGTGCAGTCGGTTGAAGAGGTGACTTCGACGGCGACTCCTGACAATATTGATGCCCTGAACCGGATCGCGACTGCCGCTGAGCAAGCGAATCAGGGAATGCGAAATTTGTCGCTGGGCGATCAGGAACTGAGGCGGTTTCAGGAGCGTTTTGTGGCGATGTATGACGAAACCAATCGGGCGACCCGAGCTTTGGTCGCTGCGGCGCAGCAGAAAGATGCGGCGGCTTCTCAGACTGCGTTTGAGGCTTTGAAGACGGCGACGGATAAGGAAGCGCCTTTGGTGGATCAGGTGAATCAGTATTGTAATGCTGGGGTGAATTAGCGGCGCAGAGACGCGGAGGGGCGGAGGGCGCAGAGGGGTTGCTGGCTTTGCTGGGAGCGTTTGGGGTTGGGCTGGCTTTAGAGTCTGCCGTAGTGGGCTTGGGGGGTGTTGCCTAGCCATGCCCAGAGTTGGTCGCCTTGGGAAAAGTGCCACCATTCCTGGGGGTGCTGCCGGAATCCGGCGGCTAGCATGACTTGCTTGAGGAGCGATCGGTGGCGGTGAAAGGGACTTTCGGGAACTGTCGCGAAGTGATCGGGGTAGGAACGGGGAGACATTTCGTCGATGGGGGAACCCATGTCGATTGCCCTCCCTTCACCATCGACTAAGGTAAGGTCGATCGCCCCTCCCGTGCTATGGGGTGGGGGCATGGCGGGGTCGGGGTTGGGGACGGCCCAAAATTGATGAACTTCTTCTAAGATTTTTTGCTGTTGTTGGGGGGTGAGTTGATCGGGGTGGAGGCCGCGATCGCTCACTAGCTGTGCAAAGCTGTAGTCCACCATGAATTGTTGAACGGCGATCGGGCGATAAGCGTCAAAAATTTGGATGCGCCAGGTTGGGTATTCTTGTTGAAGGAGTTTTTGCGCCTGCCAGAGGTGATCGAGGACTCGCTGCCTGAGAAAGTAGGGAGAGCGATCGCCATAGGGCGCACCTAATTTGACATAGGGATGGGGCTGCTCGGCACTAAACTGGTCGAGTGGAATGGGAACGAGAGGTTCGCCACATTCTGCGATCGGAACTTTCTGGTAAGGTTTCATTCGGTTCGATGTTTAATTTAGGGTCTGATCAATGTCAGGATAATGGAAGGGGGAGTGGGGAGTGGGGGAGTAGGGAGTAGGGAGTAGGGGCAATCCAGTTCCGGATTCGGGCTGAAATGTAGTTGCCCATCGCTCAATCGCTCATTCCCCACTCCCCACTCCCTACTCCCACTACAAAACCACTCGCTACTCACACACCCGCTATGAAGTCCTACCTTGCTGCCGCAGTGCAAATGAATAGCCTGCCTGATCTCAGTAAAAACTTGCTCCAGGCTGAGGATCTAATTGACCTTGCCGTTCGACAGGGGGCGGAGTTGGTCTGTTTGCCGGAGAATTTTTCATTCTTGGGGGATGAAAAAGCCAAACAGGAGCAGGCAGAGGCGATCGCCCAAGGCAGCGAAAAGTTTCTCAAAACTATGGCACAACGCCATCAGATTACCATTCTGGGCGGTGGTTTCCCCGTCCCGACGGGCACTGGAAAGGTCTATAACACGGCGCTGCTGGTTGGTGCTGATGGTCAGGAGCTGGCGCGCTATGAGAAGGTACATTTGTTTGACGTGAATCTGCCGGACGGCAACACCTATCAGGAATCCCAGACAGTGCTGGCGGGAATGCGCCTGCCGCCCGTCTATCCGTCTAAGGAATTGGGACATCTGGGGCTATCAGTTTGCTACGATGTGCGCTTCCCCGAACTCTACCGTTATCTCTCCCAGATGGGCGCTGAAGTGCTGTTTGTGCCTGCGGCCTTCACGGCGTATACGGGTAAGGATCACTGGCAGGTGCTGCTGCAAGCGCGGGCGATCGAGAATACCTGCTATATGATTGCTCCGGCTCAAACTGGAAAGCATAATTCGATTCGACAGTCCCATGGTCATGCGGTGATCATTGACCCTTGGGGCATTATTTTGGCGGATGCGGGAGATCAACCGGGGGTGGCGATCGCTGCCATTGAACCCAATCGCTTGGAACAGGTGCGCCGTCAAATGCCATCGCTTCAGCATCGCGTCTTTGTCTAATTTGGGCGAAAGGGGAAAGGGGAAAGGCGAAAGGGGGAATTACGGATAGTTCCTCAGATTTTCTGGACGCTATTTTAATTAGGTTTTCAGCGGAAAAAATAATATAGGAGAAGGGGAAAGGCAGAGCGGCAAAGACCTAGGAAAAACAGTGGAACCTACGCTGATTGTTTCTATGTCTGTCCTTTTGCCTTTCCTTTGTATTGGACAAAGGGCGAAAGATCCTAAGAAAGAACAGCGAAATCGACTTTGATTGTTTCCATGTCTCCCCTTCCCCCTTCCCCTTTCCCCTTCTTTCAGAATTGTTCACTCCCCTATTCCAAAGAGTGTGAAGAAAAATGTACATTAGACGAGACGAGTTGCGCCGAACACATGGTTGATTTAACTGCCTGGGCAGTCACCCCAGTCGCGTCCCATTCCTTCTTCTCTGGATTTCCGCTGATTCTTGCGACCGCAAGCGAGGCAGCGGAAACAGGCCCCCTCATCTTAGCGGGCGTTTTATTGAGCTTAGTGGTCATTTATCTGGCTGCTAAGCTCGTCGGCGAACTCTGTGCCCGCTTCAATCTGCCTCCGGTTTTGGGGGAATTGGTTGGGGGGGTGCTGGTGGGAGTTTCCGTGTTCAATGTGCTGGTTTTTCCAGATGAGAATGGGGTGACTCACTCTCTGATTATTAATTTTCTTCAGGCGACGGCTGGACTCACGGCTGAAGCGACGCCCAATGTGGCAGGCTCCATCAGCGAAGTGATTTCACTGCTGTCCGAACTTGGGGTGATTATCCTGCTGTTTGAGATTGGGCTGGAATCGGATTTGAAGGAACTGATTCGGGTTGGCCCCCAGGCGGCGGTGGTTGCAGTCGTGGGGGTGGCGGTGCCGTTTACCGCTGGAACAGCCGGACTGATTACGCTGTTTGGAGTGCCTGCGATTCCGGCCATTTTTGCAGGTGCGGCCTTGACGGCGACAAGTATTGGGATTACGGCTAAGGTGCTGGCCGAAATTCAGCAGCTTAGCTCCAGAGAAGGCCAGATTATTATTGGGGCTGCGGTGCTGGATGATGTGTTAGGCATTATTGTCCTGGCGGTGGTCGCAAGTTTGGCCAAGACGGGGGAGATCGAGGTGAGCAACATCATTTACTTGGTGGTAGGCGCTTCGGTCTTTCTGGTGGGTTCGATTTTCCTGGGGCGGTTGCTCAGCCCTTATTTTGTGGCCTTGGTCGATCGCCTGCAAACCCGAGGCAATCTGCTTCTGTCCTCGCTGATTTTTGCTTTTATCCTGTCCTATATTGGTGCGGTGATTCAACTGGAAGCGATTCTGGGGGCTTTTGCGGCAGGATTGATTCTGGCGGAAACGGAGAAGCAGAAGGAACTGGAGGAGCAGATTTTGCCGATCGCCGATATGCTCGTCCCTATTTTCTTTGTTGTAGTTGGTGCTAGAACCGATGTTAGCGTCCTCAATCCGGCGATTCCCAGCAACCAGGCGGGC
>JALOOP010000312.1 GCA_025454315.1 Oculatellaceae cyanobacterium Prado106 | reverse complement strand
TAGCAGTCAAACATAAAGTTTACATAAAGTTTTCATAAAGCTGGATTTGCGTCAAAAGAGGGTGAAACTCGCTCCTGTCAACTACTTAAGGGTATACGTCTAAGTATGAAATTTATGTAAAGTTAATCCCGTTTTTAAGTATCCCTGATCCCCAGTCTAAAAACTTCATGCTAATCTGTTGCAGTTCAGTTACATAAAGGCAAACCCGTAACGAGTATGGATTAAAAGTGATGAGATCACTCTGTGATCCCCGCTTTCGATCGCATCCCTCGGTTTCGCGGGTTATTTCCGGCTGAATCCTGAGTTTTCTTTTGCAGCGGTACTTTGAGTGCTGGGTTCAAAACAAAATTCAGCGTGAGGCTAGAAGTGCCTTTTTGGCGGAATGGATGAAAGCATACGTTGGCTGTTTGGCTAACGACCGACAGTAAGATTTTGTTAGTGCAAAATTTAGAGTTAGCTTCTCATCTGCGGCTCAGGGTTGTTTTTCCCTATCATCTCGACCTTTAAGTTCGGATAAGTCGTATCAGTTCCGTCCTTGTCCTTTCGCAATGGAAGTATGACTCATAGAATTTGGAGTGGTTTTACCGCTGCTACCCTGTTGATGGCAACCCTGGGTGTGGCTCCTGGCCATACATCCCCCGTTCGCTCATCAGAAACGGCCTCAGAGGTGAATGTCCCCCAATCGGCACCTGCCGCAATACCTGCTCAAACCTCTAGCCCCAACGCGGCTACCAGTTCTCCGACCGATCGCGTCTCTGCTGAAGCCAATTCTGCTTCCCCAGACGCTGCTGTAATCTCTGAAGTTCCCTCCGTTTCCGCAACCGATGTCTCCGCCGAAACGAAACCGGGACAAGTCTCCACTCAAGCTAGCTCTTCGTCTCCAGCCGCTTCAGCAGCGTCACCCGCTGCTCCGCAAGCCAATTCATCGGCTCAACCTGATTCTCAGCCTACTGCTCAACCCGCCCCCTCATCCGAAGAACCCCTCAAAGTCGGGGAGTATCAATCGCAAGAGCAGTCCGAACCCAGTGAAGCGATCGCCACGATGCAGACCCACCTGATCAATGGGCAATCCACGACGATCGTTTATGTTCGAGGCATTCCAGTCTTTTCTTTTGTTGGCGACGGGCCAGCGCCCGTACAACCCAATACTGCCGCTAGCCAGCCTGCCGCTGAGCCTACTGTGCAGCCTGCCCCCCCCGCTGCTAGCACCGAAGCCAAATCAGCGATTCCACAGGAAGCTTCAGCTAAAGGCGCTGAAACCCTTCTGGCTCAGACCATTGCCACCGAAACCAAACCCGCTGCTCCCCAAGTTTCCGAGCAGACCTCTGATGACCGAGCCATGGCGATCGCCGCCCAACTCAACCAGCTTTATCGCAACAACGTCGATGCCTCCACGATTGTTGCCGTCTGGGACGAACCCAGCCAAAGCTACCTGGTAAAGGTGGGAGACACGGTTCTCGCCGTCGTTGACCCCAACACCCGTCTAGCAGACACCACCAACAGCCCTGAGCAAGATGCCCTGCAAATTGCCAATCGTCTCCGTCGCCTCCTGGGCAACGCCGAACCTCTGACCGCTGTCGAAGGCGCTCCCGCCCGCGATACTCGGATCGCTGTCGGCCCCATCGAATTCACGGTCAAAGGCTATGCCTCCTGGTATGGCCCCGGCTTCCACGGCAACATGAGCGCCAGCGGCGAAATCTTCAACGAAAACGCCATGACCGCCGCTCACCGGGAACTGCCCTTCGGCACCCTGGTGCGCGTCACCAATCTAGACACAGGTCTAGCCATCGTGGTTCGCATCAACGATCGCGGCCCCTTCTACGGCAATCGGGTCATTGACCTATCCGCCGCCGCCGCTGATGCGATCGGCCTCATGAGTTCCGGGGTCGCCCCCGTCCAACTGGATGTCCTAGGCACCACAGCCTCCAACTAAACGAGACCCCAGTAAATTGGCCAGTAAGTTGGCCCAGTAAGTTGGCCCAGTAAGTTGGCCCAGTAAGTTGGCCTAGTAAATTGGCAAGTGAATTGGCGTAAATTAACTTCCAAAAATTTACCCTAGAATATATCGGGGCAGGCTTTATCGGTCTGTCCCGATTTGTTTGTGGATGGACGAGAGGCGAAAGGGACAAGGGGAAAGGGGAAAGGGATTACCTTGAATAGATCTATAGAGATTACGGTGAATAGATCTATGAGGATTACCCTGTTCTTCCTCCCGACTCAATTCCTTAAAGGAAGCCAAAGTCACCCCCTTTTCCCTCCTGAACCAGCTCACTGAATGGATTCCAAGACTCCCCCTTGCCATTTCCAGACCAATTCACCCAAGAAACTCCAAGACTCCCCCTTTCGCCTTTCCCCCTTCCCCTTCCCCTTTCCCCCCTCCCCCATGTCTCTGATTGGATTTCTCCTCCGGGCTTCCTGGTCAACCGTGGCGATCGCCGCTCTTACTGGTTTTCTCAGTGGAGCCTGTAGTGCATTATTGATTGCCTTGATCAATCAGGCCGCTAGCAGACTGGCGGTGCAGGCGGAGCCGCCTTTGCTGCCGTTTGTGGGATTGGCGATCGCTGCCCTACTCACCAGTTTGCTCTCCCGCTCTCTGCTAATTCGTCTCTCGCAGACGGCGGTGCATCGACTCCGAATGCGCTTGAGCCATTGGATTTTGGCCTGTCCGCTGCAACACTTGGAGGAGCTGGGAGCCAATCGGCTCTTGGCGACCCTGACAGAAGATGTGCAGGCGATTTCCAATGCGGTGTTTAACATTCCGTTTCTCTGTATTGATCTGACGCTGATTGTGGGCTGTCTGGTGTATTTGGGGTGGTTGTCTGGGTCGGTGCTGCTGGGGACGCTGGTCTGTTTGGCAGTAGCGATCGCCCTCGCTCAACTGCTGCTCAATCACGCGACCCGGCTCCTGGGTCATGCTCGAGAAGAACAGGATCGGCTGTTCAAGTATTTGCGGGTCATCACGGACGGAGTAAAGGAACTGAAGCTGCATCGCGATCGCCGAGAAGCTTTCCTAGAAATGGAATTACAGGAGAGTGGGCTGCGGACGCGGGATCTCAAGGTCAAGAGCTTGACGGGATTTGCGATCGCCTCCAGTTTTGGCGAACTCTTATTCTTTATCGTTCTAGGACTATTGGTCTTTGGTTTGCCGCGTGTCCAAACGGTGCCCCCCGCCGTGATGGTGGGCTATGTGGTGACAATCACCTACATCACCCGACCACTGCAAAGCATTTTGCAGGTGCTGCCGGGGCTGAGCCAAGCTGGAATTGCACTGCGAAAAATTGACCGCTTGGGGCTGGCTTTGGCCAGTCAGGCGGAAACGACCGCTGTCTATGCCTTCGCTCCGTCCCACGAAAAACCCTTTAAGCAGATCCAACTTCAGGAGATTGTCCATAGCTACCGGGGCGATCGCGACGAAATGCCCTTCACCCTCGGCCCCATTGACCTGAGTTTCCAAGCTGGAGAACTGATTTTTATTGTGGGTGGCAATGGCAGCGGCAAATCCACCCTGGCAAAATTGCTCACCGGTTTATATAGTCCTGCATCCGGTCAAATCCTGCTCAACGGCGAAGCCATCACGGCTCAAAACCGAGAAGCCTACCGCCAGCTTTTTTCAACGGTTTTCTCCGATTTTTTCCTGTTCGAGCGACTGCTGGGCATCGCCATGCCTAACCTCGATGCCCAAGCCCAGAAGTATCTCCACCAACTCCAACTCGACCAAAAGGTACAAATCCAATTCGGCCAACTCTCCACCCTGGATCTCTCCCAAGGCCAGCGCAAACGCCTCGCCCTCCTGACGGCCTACCTGGAAGACCGTCCCATCTATCTATTTGATGAATGGGCGGCTGACCAAGACCCCTACTTTCGAGACATTTTCTACAAACAAATCCTTGATGAACTCAAGAGTCGAGGCAAAACAATCTTCGTCATCAGCCACGACGATCGCTATTTCCATTTGGCCGATCGCCTGATCAAACTGGATTACGGTAAGCTCGTTAGGGAGTAGGGGAAGAGGGGAAAGGCGAAAGGCGAAAGGGGAAAGGCGAAAGGCGAAAGGGGAAGTCATAGACCTCTTCCAAGAAATTGATCTAAGAGGGAAAGGGATCAATCCCGGCTCCTTCAAAGAATTTATTCCATGTCCTCCCTTTCCCCTTTCCCCTTTTCCCTTTCCCCCTCTAGGGTTTAACAACAAAGGACGATTGCACCACCTATGGAAGGTTACATTGTCTCTTTAATTATCTTTACAGCGATTTTTGCCCTCTTTGGGCTGGGGCTGAATTTGCAATGGGGGTTTACGGGGCTGATTAATTTTGGCCATGTGGCGTTTATGACGCTGGGTGCTTATACGACGGTGCTGCTGAGTTTGCGGGGGGTGCCCCTGGTGATTGCGGCGCTGATTGGGGCGGCGGCGGCGGCGCTGCTGGGGCTGCTGATGGGGTTGACGACGCTGCGGCTACGGACGGATTATTTGGCGATCGTCACGGTGGGCATTGCGGAAATGATTCGGTTGGTGGCTGAGAATGAACAATGGCTCACCCAGGGAACCTTTGGGATTCAACGGTTTCCTTTGCCGCTGGCGAATTTTAGTCCTAATCTGCCTGTTCGAGTCGTCATGATTTTGGTGCTTTTGGGGGCGATCGCACTTGGCTACTGGCAGTTGGGAAAGACCCTCCGGCAGCGAATGCAGGGCATTCCGGCGCGTGCTTTGCGTCAAAGTGCGCTGGCGGCTTTGGCTTATCTGGTGGCGCTGGCCGCTTCGCTATCTATTGTTAGTGTGGTAGCAAGGCAGATTAAGCTAACCAATGCGCTACCCGCCTGGGCATTGGGGTTGGGGCTGTTGCTTGCTGGAGTGGCAATTATTCTAGGATTTATGAAACTGGCCAAACTGGGGGCGACTCGTTTTGAGCAGTGGGAGAAGGGGCTGTCGTGGGTGAGTGCGATCGCCGTTGCCCTCTTTGGTTTATGGCTGACGGGTTTTGCAGTGCAGGCGCTCTATGACTACGATCGCAACCCCTCCAAGACAGGACTCATGTGGCTGTCGGTGCTGCTGGTGGCGGTAGCCTACTGGGCGCTGGAACGGTTGGTGCGATCGCCCTGGGGACGAGTCCTGAAGGCGATCCGCGAAGATGAGGAAGTCGCCAAAGCGCTGGGCAAAAATGTGTTTGGCTACAAACTGCAAGCCCTCATGCTGGGCGGGTTGATTGCAGGTCTGGCGGGTGCTTTATACGCTTGGCAACTAACGGTTGTATTTCCGGTACAGTTTGACCCATTGATTACGTTCAATGCCTGGACGATTGTCGTTTTAGGCGGTGCCGGAAGCAATGCTGGAACGCTGCTGGGAGCCACTATTTTCTGGGGCTACGATACCCTGACCCGATTTGGACTGCGGGAAATCATTCCGTTAGAAGACTCGGCTCTGGGCGCGTTTCGAGTCATGGTGATTGGCCTGATTTTGATGGTGCTAATGGCTTGGCGACCCCAAGGCATTCTGGGCAAGAAGGAGGAACTGACCCTTGGACGATAGATTCGAGCAACCCATCCCCGGAATTTCGGCTGAGGCAAATATGGGTGCGATCGCTCCTACCGCCATCCCATCCACTCAACCGCTGCTCAAAGCCCATAGTCTCTCCAAAAGTTTTGGCGGCATCAAAGCGGTCGATCGCGCCGAAATTGAAGTCCATCCCGGCAGCATCACCGGATTAATCGGTCCAAACGGCGCAGGCAAAACGACTTTATTCAATCTCCTGTCCAACTTCCTCCGCCCCGACAGTGGCCGCGTCATGTTCAACGGTGCCGCCATCGAACATCTACAGCCCCACGAAATTGCTCAACGGGGTCTGGTCAGAACCTTCCAGGTGGCACGGGTTCTGTCCAAGCTGTCGGTCATGGAGAATATGCTCCTAGCCGCCCAAAATCAGTCCGGCGAAAAATTCTGGAATGTCTGGCTCAATCCCCAACGCACCCTGCAACAGGAGCGCCAACAGCGGGAACTGGCTAGCGAAATCCTCACTTCAGTCGGGCTGTTCCACATGGCTCAATCCTATGCTGGAAGCCTCTCCGGCGGTCAACGCAAACTTCTGGAAATTGCCCGCGCCATGATGGTGCAACCCCAACTCGTCCTGCTCGACGAACCCGCCGCTGGAGTGAATCCCACCCTGATCAACCAGATTGGCGATCACATCCGCCGCTGGAACCAATCCGGCGTCACATTTTTGATCATTGAACATAATATGGATGTGGTCATGTCATTGTGCGATCGCGTCTGGGTTCTCGCAGAAGGCCGCAACCTGGCCTCCGGCAAGCCCTCGGAAGTTCAGCAAAATCCTCTGGTGTTGGAGGCTTATTTGGGACAGTAGCTTTGGGAGGGGAAAGGGAAAAGGGAAAAGGGGAAAGGGGAAAGGGGTAACATCAAATGAATTCTTGAAGGAATCTTGGAAGGAATTTTGCAAGGAATCTTGGAAGGGAGCTTTGAAGAAATTTTGGCAAGGAATCTCTGAAGAAATTCAAGAGGATATTTATCTTCTATCAAAGAAACAAGCCACAAACCAGTCCAAGATTGCCCCTTCCCCCTTCCCTCTTCCCCTTTCCCCCACTCCCTCCCCTGTTCTGAACTCAGGCACATTTGGGAACCCTACCCATAACTCTACCCATGTTGAGGATTGCGCCGATTTAGGCGAATTTTGAGGCGTTGCTTAATCTGAGGATGAATTTGTGTGTGGCGGCTGTGCCGCCACACACAAATTCATCCCATCAATCACCAACGCCTTTTGACTCTGGCATTTTTTGGGATGTGAACAATTGCATGATGACGATAGACCGGAATATTGGTCGCGTGCTGCGAGAGCGCTACAAGCTCACCCAACTCCTGGGGCAAGGATCGATGGGGCGGGTGTACGAAGCGGAGGACGATGCGCTGGGGGATGTCCCGGTCGCCGTCAAATTTTTGTCGCAAACTTTACTCACCCGCGCCATGCGGAATCGCTTTGAGCGGGAAGCCAAAACCTGTGCCCAATTGGGGCAGCGCAGCATCCATATTGTCCGAGTGACGGACTATGGCGTGGACGATGAAGGGATTCCGTTTTATGTGATGGAATATCTCAAGGGCGATAGCTTGATTGGCGTGATTAGTACCCAAGCTCTGACCCTGCCCCGCTTTTTGAACTTCACGCGGCAAATTTGCCTGGGATTGCAGTGCGCGCATCAGGGCATCAAAATCGACAATGCCATTTACCCGATCGTTCACCGGGACATTAAGCCCAGCAATATTCTGGTTTGTCAAAATGACAGCTTGGGCGAATTGGTCAAGATTTTGGACTTTGGCATTGCCAAAATTATTCAATCCGAGAGCAGCCAGACGGGTTGTTTTATGGGCACCCTGGCCTACGCTTCACCCGAACAAATGGAAGGGCAGGAACTTGATCCCCGATCGGATATCTACAGTCTGGGCATCATGTTGTTCCAGATGCTGACCGGGAAGATGCCGCTCCATGCCAACACTCAGTCCTTTGGCGGCTGGTATCGGGTTCATCATTTTCAGGCTCCCAAATCCTTCAAGGAAGCCAATCCCGAAGTTCGCGTTCCCAAAAACCTAGAAAACCTCGTGACCAGTTGCCTGGAGAAGGCACCGGGCGATCGCCCCCAAACCGTCGCCGAAATCCTGGAAGCCCTCAAACCCCTAGAAGAACGGTATGGCGCAGGCCGGGAAATTGCCCGTCGCATCGAAGCCTCGCTCCATCGCCACCTGCCGCTCAAGTCCACCTCCGAAGAACTTCCCCAGGAAGCCCAAGTGTCCCAACCCAAGGGCAGCGACACGCTTTCCGCCGATGAAGTATTTCGCATGGTGGCTTGGCCGAAGAACATGCCGATTGCCGAAATCGTCTTCACCAAAGTCCTGACTTCCCAGAGCGGCAGTTTGGCCACCGTGTGGATCATGCTGCCCAAGCATGAAATTGAAAAGCGCATGGTCTGCACTCGCTACAACCAGTTCATGTTCATGGAAGCACCGCACCCGATGGTGCTTTGGCTGACTGTCCTATACAACCGTCAGCATGGTCCACGCTGGCTGCCCTGCTATCTGGATATGAAAACCCCGCAAGGCCGACAAATGGCCATGCTGCTCGGCAACGTCGGCAAATATCATCTCCTGTTCTTTGCCCAGGAAAACCCTAGCCGCTGCATTAATGTCCAGTCCGCCACGATTGCCGAAGCCCAATGCCGCCTCCTGCGAGACTGGGCCTCCGTCGGTCAATCCACGACCAACACTCCACCCAACCCCACCATCAGCAAAGACTACCTCAAATCCGCCCTAGAAGACCTGAAACCCAAGATCCTCATGAAACTCGAAGGCATCTACGGCAGCGAACCCTAGGAAAATTTTGGGAAAGTTGCGGATGGGTTGGAGAAGACAGGGGGAAGGGGGAAGGGGAAAAGGGGAAAAGGGAAAGGGATGCATTGAATTGATCTTTGAAGATTGCTTTGTTCTTCCTTCTAGATCAATTCCTTGAAGGAAGCCTAGACGATCTCACTCTCCCCCTTGACCGATCCATTGAAGGAACTCCAAGACAGTTCCCTTTCCCATTCCTAGATTGATTCACCGAAAGCCCCCAAGACTCCCCCTTTCCCCTTTCCCCTTTCGCCTTTCCCCCCCCTTTCGCCTTTCCCCTTCCCCCCTTCCCCCCTTCCCCCTTCACTTAGCAGGTGGGAAATAAATGACCGGATGCCAACTGCGGCGAAGAATTTCGCCCGTGAAGCTGGGGATAGAGATTTCCATTAACTTGCCCATGCTGTCGGAAGAGGTAGCGATCGCACTGATATCCTCCTCCTGTGCCGCTTCCAGGATTTCTGGTACAGGAGTGCCTTCTAGAACTTCTGCGGTGACTTGTAGATTGAGCGCTGCTAGAGTGGCGCGTGCAGCCTCTAGTTTGGCCTGCGACTCTTGGGGAAATTCGCTCTTGGGCACATCTCGCCGACCGGAAGCCTGATAGACCCAGTAGAGTTTGCATTCCTGGAGTGAATCAGCGGCTCGCCCCTCTGCTTTGCGCTGAATTTGGCTGATCAGGTAATCGGCGGGTTTACTGCCATCGTAGGGGACGAGCAGACAGCGGAAGAGATGGCGGCAGCGCAGGTCTAGTTCTTCACAGGTGTAGGCGGCCAGCAGTTGGGGACGCAGCATCATGACGGGAATGGAGATGCGCTGGCATAGACCCATGCTGGTGCTGCCCAGGATTTTTTCAGTCAGTAAACTGCGGGTTGGGGTGCCCAGCAAAATCAAATCGGACTGTTGCGCTTGGGCTGTTTGAATGATGAGATCAATGGGTTTGCCCCACAGCACTTCAATGTTGACCTCGACACCGGGAGGAATCTGATGTTGGGCGGTAGAGAGGCGATCGCGCACTTCTGCCGTCTTGGCCTCATCCATGCGAGGAATTTCGCGTTCGTTGCTGACAGGCAGGGTATGCAAAAAGGTGATTTGTTGAACGCCCCCAGCAGCCAAACTGGGGACAAACTGGGTCAAACGGTGCAACCCATCGGAGAGATCAGTACAAATGAGAAGGCGTTGAAACATGGTTCTTCTCTATCACGGTTGGATCATCATTGAATTAGAAGCATCGCCAATTCGGATCATCCCTGAGCGCTGCGGCTTCAGGAAGGCATTGAGCAACGCCAATCATCGCTTTCCTTTAACCCTACCACCTTGTTGAATTTGCGGGAATCAAAGGGTAACTGAGGATACAACTAAGGAATACAGCTAGAGTCGTGGGAGGAACAGGGCATAAAGTAGCGATCGCCCTGTTAGAACTTTCTTTTTGCAAGCATCTCACGATTCAATCATGACTGTTCGATCTACTCTTTAGTATCTAAAATCCAAACTGCGATCAATTCCAAGCAGACTTCTCAAGCAGACTTCTCAAGCAAACTAAACAGAAGGATTCCACCCCATCATGCATTGAGGCGTACTGCTCCTTGTGCAGTACGCCTCAATGGGTTTAAAGATGGAGTTTGAAGATGAAGAAGGGGAAAGGTTAATCTTCTTTTAGACCCAGTGCCATTTGAAGAACGAAGGGTTTGCCGTTTTCCTGGTGATGGCGATCGGCCCAGGCGCGGATGATTTCGTCAAGTTCTTCCAGGGCTCGGGGGATGTTTTCTTCGGGGATGTCGAGTTCTTCCAAGACTCGCATGGCTCCAAATTCGCGATCGGCCCAGCTTTTCATCATGCGGAAGAACCGGGCGGTGTCTTCGACCATGATGTAGGTGCGCTCTTGGTCGTCGGCGGGCGAGTAGTAAGCGCGGGTGAGGGCGTAGAAGGGCATCCCAAAGGGCGAGTCGATGCGGGTGACGGTGCCGGAATAGGTGAGGCGGCGCTTGATATGTTCGGCCAGGGCTTCACTCATGGGCATCCGCTGATCTTCGGGGACATCTTCCTGGGAGCGCGCATGGAGAAATTCGATGATGTCCATGAACTGGAAGGCGTTGATCAGACGGGCATCGGGCAGGTTGGGCGGGAGTCTTTCCTCGATCAGGTGTCTTTCGTCCTGGGTGAGGTTGGTGCCTGCAACGCGGGACTGACCCGGTTGCCAGGGGTATTGTTCAAGCCAGACATAGGGAAACTGGATGAGGTAGCGGGGTTCTTGCGAACCGAGCATTTTGAGGAGTTTGCCTTCGGTGAGGGCTTGGCGGACTTCTTCGACGATGACCTTGACCCGCTTGGGTTCGATGTGGTGCAGGTGTCCGGTCATGCGGAGGTTTTGTTCTTGCTCCAGGTAGGTGGAGTAGATGGCGCATTTGGCAGCGGTGGCAGCGGCATCGAGGAAGGCTCCGTGGCGATGGCCGCCGGTTCTCATGGCGCTGAAGGCCAGATACAGCATGATCTGATCCATGGCGCTTGGACCGAGTCGTTTGATCAGATCGATGTCTTTCGTCATCATGATGCGGGCTGTGGGGAGGCGATCGCTAGGTTTTGCAGGAGAAGCTGGGAAAAGTTCCGTTTTACTGCGGATTTGCCCAGAAGTGCTGCAATCAACTCCAGCTAAGGATAGATGTCAGCAAATTTTGCGGTTTCGCATACCAGATTATAGCAAAATTAATTTTACCGGAATTTAAAGTCCTGATGTAATTTTCTCTACTCTCGGAAAATTGAAACGCGCATGGGTCGCGGTGCGATCCTGTTTTGTTGGCCTGTTTTGTTGGCCTGCTTCGTTAGAAACACAGAATTATAGTTCCATTCTCAGACACCCTGAGTTGTATTTTGCCCAGAAACTTCCCATAAATTCACTGAAAT
>JALOOP010000311.1 GCA_025454315.1 Oculatellaceae cyanobacterium Prado106 | reverse complement strand
CAAGGGTCAATCGTTCGGCCTTGACGGGTTCGGTGAGGATGGGGTGCATGGGGGGAGTGGGGAGTGGGGAGTGGGGAGTGGGGAGTGGGGAGTGGGGAGTAGGGAGTGGGGAGTTGGGAGTTGGGGAGGGGGGAGTGGGGAGTAGGGAGATGGGGGAGATGGGGAGTTGGGGAGTGGGGAATTTAATCTTTTCTATAAACCTTTCGCCTTTCGCCTTTCCCCCTTCCCCTTTCGCCTTCCCCTTTCGCCTTTCCCCCTTCCCCTTTCGCCTTTCGCCTTTCGCCTTTCCCCTTTCCCCTTTCCCCTTTTCCCTTTCCCCTCCCATCTCGCATCGCCACTTTAGCGAATTCTAGAAAAAAATGCGATGCTCCTGATTCTGCTGGGATGCGGATGTATAGAGGAATGTCCGGAAGTAGGACGTTTCATTAGATCATCCATTAAGCCCTCAGAAAGCATAAAACCGCCTTAATCCAAATTGAGGCGAGACTTGTATTCTTTATGAGATGAGCTTCATGGCCATAGGAGGGGAAAGGAGGAGGTGACGAATTGAATGGTGTTTGGAACCAGACTGAGGATACTGGGGTTGCTTGATGCATATTTGAGAAATCTACCTCCAGTAGATGTTAGAGCGCAGAAGTTGATCATGTCCGTAGGATGGAAAAATGTATGTGCTAATTTACACTCGTGTCTTGCAGGAAACAGCGTTGTCGTTGAGAATCAGGACACAATAACCAAATTCATTGGATCTTTATCCCTTGGGAAGCTGTTAATAATTTTTTATGCAAGATCGCACAAAATACGACATCTTTGGTGATGATGGGGCTGAGATGATAAGAGTGGCAAAAATCCTGCCTGCTCGATCTTTTGCTGCTTCCTGAATTCGGTTAGATTGACCCGTTTTTATCGGCTCTTGCTCGTTAGCTCTTTCCTGTCGGCTTCAATCACCCCCCTGAATTGCGTTGAGGCATGATTTATTTCAGAACTGGGCAATCTCTGAAAGCGTCAATAGCAATGCGGCAATCAAAATCCATGCAGCAATCCATGCGGCAATCCAAAATGCAGCAACGAATAGCGTCAAATATAAAGCGACCATAAAAAAAGCGGCGATTAAATCTGATTAGAATCGTGACTTGAAGTATCTACCTGTTGAGAGACTTAAATCTAGATGGCTGTAGCTTTGAACATTGGAAATCGTGCGATTACATCCGAAGAACTCCTGCCGCTCCTGGCAGGCTACCAGATGCTGCCTCGGTTTGTGCAGGAGCTTTTGATTGATCAGGCGATCGCCGACATCGACTGCACCCCTGAAGAGGCATCTGAAGCAATTGAACTCTTCCTCAAGCAGAATCAAATCACGGGCGAAGAAGAATGCCAAGCCTGGTTAGGGCATTACGGCATGACTCGGGAGCAGCTCAACGACCTGGCGACCCGAGAAGTCCGCATCGACAAGTTTAAGCAGCACACCTGGGGAGCTAAGTTAGAGTCCTACTTCCTCAGCCGCAAAAACCAGTTAGACAAGGTGATCTACTCGCTGATTCGCACCCAGGATGTGGGCATTGCCCAGGAAATTTACTTCCGCATCCTGGAGGGCGAACAGAGCTTTGCTGAATTGGCGCGCACCTATTCCCAGGGGCCTGAAGCTCAGACCGACGGCTTGATTGGCCCGGTGGAACTGAGTGTGCCCCACCCGACGCTGGCGCAACTGCTGACCCTCAGCCAGCCCGGTCAACTCAGTCCGCCCACGCGCGTGGGGGAATGGCTGGTGCTGGTGCGTCTAGAAAAATTTATGCCGGCTCAGTTGGATGATGCTATGCGTCGTCGTCTGCTGGATGAATGCTTTAGCACCTGGCTGCAAGACCAAATTAAACAGATGCATCCGCTCAATCCGCTCCTATCCTCTCGTCCTGTTGTCTCCACTGCCCCATGACCTACACAAAATCGACAGTTCAAGACTTTCTTGCAACCGTCCCCCCCTTCGACCAGTTGTCTGACAGTGCGCTCTCCTACCTGACGGAGCGCTGCCAGATGCTGCGATATCGCATGGGGCAGGCGGTGCTGGTGCGCGACAAGATGCCTGCCCAGGTTTCCATTCTCTACCAGGGGCATGTGCGATCGCTGGCCTATGATCCCCGCACCCAGCGTCCCGTGACGCTAGGCATCCTCAAGCCTGGAGCAATCTTAGGCTGGATTGGCCTGGTGCGCGGTGTGCCCTGTGAAACGGCGATCGCCTCCACCGAAACCATCTGTCTCACCCTCTCCGAAGAAGACTTTTTCTCCCTGCTCCAGCGTGAACCCCAGGTGGCTGCTGCGTTCCGGATGCAGGCTCCGATGATTGAAGTGTTTGACCTGGTAGGCGCAGAACTCTACCGCCGTGCCAATGGCGACACCAACCTCAAGGATTTTGCCACGGAAGTCTTGGCCGATGCGGTGGTCTGTAATCTGCCGCCGGGACGCACACCCGTTTCCCAACTGGAACCCGATCGCCTCTGGCTCTATAGCGGCGGCGGTAAAGTGAATGATTTGACGGTGAGCGATCGCCTCTCCATGGAAAATGCCCCGGCCTACCTGGAAGTTTCCGGCAGTCAGGCGGCGCGGCTGGTAGGTGTGCCCCTGTCCCTGATGGACACCATCGAAGACGAAAGTGCCGTCGTGGAAGATGAGGCCGTCGCCGTCGATGCCGAGGTGATGGACATTCCCTATGCGCCCGATCGCCCCCCCGAAGGCACTTCCCGCTATGGCGACAGTAAGCCGCAGTCTGGGAGTCAGCGTTTCCCCCATGTTAAGGGGCGGGGTCAGTTGGAAGCGTATGGCCTGTATGCAGATGCTCTGTCAGCATCTCAATATGCCTTACCGCAAAGACGTGATTCGGCGGGTCTTCAGCAATCAGCTAGAGCGCAACGGCGATATTACCCTGGAAGTCTGTGGTGCCGTCGCGGAAATGATGGGGCTACAGGCGCAGTTGGTGATTGTTCCGGCTAATGCTGTCGGTCGTCTGGAAGCTCCGGCGATGGTGATGTGGCAGGAAGGCCCCGCGCTGCTCTACGAAGTCAGCGAACGGGAGATGGTGATTGCCGTCCCTGAAGTCGGCATTGTTCGCCGCAAGCCTGCTGACTTTACCAAAACCTGGGAAGAACGGGGCGAAGTCCTGTTGATTAAGCCCACCAAGCAAACGCCGCAAAAGCGGTTTAGCCTGGAGTGGTTTTTACCCGCGATCGAGAAGCATCGTCGCGTTCTGATTGAAGTTTTTATTGCGTCTTTCTTTGTCCAACTGTTTGCCCTGGCCAACCCGATCATGGTGCAGGTGATCATCGATAAGGTGATTGTCCAGAACAGTGTGGACACCCTGCATGTGCTGGGGATCTTTTTGCTGGTGGTGGCGATCGCAGAAGCTATCCTCACGAGCTTGCGAACCTATCTCTTTGTCGATACCACCAACCGCATCGACATGGCGCTGGGGTCAGAAATCATTGACCACTTGCTGCGCCTGCCCCTGCGCTACTTTGAACGCCGCCCGGTGGGGGAACTGGCCACCCGGATTAACGAGTTGGAAAACATTCGGCAGTTCCTCACCGGGACAGCCCTGACGGTGGTGCTAGATGCGGTGTTCTCGGTCATCTACATTGTCGTCATGCTGTTCTATAGCTGGCTGCTGACCCTGGTTTCGCTGGTGACGGTGCCGCTGTTTATTCTTCTGGCCGTGGTTGCTTCGCCGCTGATCCGCAATCAGCTTCGGGTCAAGGCCGAGCGCAACGCCGAAACCCAGTCCTACTTGGTGGAAGTGGTTTCTGGGATTCAAACGGTCAAAGCCCAAAACATGGAACTGCGCGCCCGCTGGCAGTGGCAGCAACGCTATGCTCGCTATGTCAGCGCTGGCTTTAAGACGGTCTTGACCTCCACCACGGCAGGCTCGGCCAGTAACTTCCTCAACCAGCTTTCCGGTCTGCTGGTGCTGTGGGTAGGGGCTTACCTGGTGTTGGATCAGCAAATGTCTCTGGGGCAGCTGATCGCCTTCCGGATTATCTCTGGCTATGTCACCAGTCCGCTGCTGCGCTTGGCGCAACTGTGGCAAAACTTCCAGGAAATTGGTCTGTCGATCGAACGCTTGAGTGACATTGTGGACTCTGCGCCGGAAGCCGATGAGGTCGATCGCCAAAATATCCCCATGCCTCCGATCGAGGGCAATGTCCGGTTTGACGATGTGCTGTTCCGCTTTGGTACCTCGGGACCCTGGCAGTTGAATGGGGTGACGCTGGACTTCCCGGCAGGAGCCTTTGTGGGGATTGTGGGTCAGAGTGGTTCCGGGAAGAGTACGTTGATGAAACTCTTGCCCCGTCTCTATGATCTAGAATCAGGACGGATCGTCATTGACGGCTACGACATTGCCAAGGTGGAGCTATACTCCCTGCGCCAACAAATTGGGATTGTCCCCCAGGACACGCTCCTGTTTGATGGGTCTGTTCAGGAAAACATTGCCCTGACCTGCCCCAATGCCTCTTCTGATGAAATTATCCGCGCCGCCAAAGTAGCAGCCGCCCATGAATTCATCATGGGACTGCCCAATGGCTACAATACGAGGGTTGGAGAGCGGGGGTCATCCCTGTCCGGGGGACAACGGCAGCGGATTGCGATCGCCCGTACTGTCCTACAAAACCCCAGTCTTCTGATTCTGGATGAAGCCACCAGCGCCCTAGACTATGACTCAGAGCGGCAGGTCTGTCTCAATCTGGCAGAATCCTTCCAGGATCGGACGGTTTTCTTCATCACTCACCGATTGAGTACCATTCGCAATGCCGATATCATTTTGTTGATGGATAAAGGTTCGGCGGTGGAACTCGGCACGCACGAAGAGCTCATGGCTCTGAAAGGACGCTACTACGCGCTCTATCAGCAGCAGGAAGCTTCGATGTAGTTTACACGCATTCAAGCAAACGCATCTCTCGCATCAGCCCTGATATCTCGCGCACTTAAAGGAGTCCTCTGTAATGGTGAATCGACGCAACGGAGCCATGAACGGCACCTCGACCAACGGCAATGGCAACGGCAACGGCAATGGCAAGGGTAAGGGCAACGGTCGCCTAGCGATCGCCACCGCCGGCAACGGCCAAGCTGATGCTGGCGCGGGGCAAATCACCCGTACCGAAGTCTTCGATCAGCCTGTGATTTTGCAGCAGCCCAGCATTTGGTCACGGGCGATCGCCATGGGCATTGTTGGCATCACCGCCTTTGCCATAATCTGGGCGTCGGTCGCCAAAATTGAGGAAGCCGTCCCCGCTCAAGGGCAACTCAAGCCTTCGAGCCAGGTGCAGCCCGTCCAGGCTCCTGTGGGCGGTGTGGTCAAGGAACTGCTGGTGCGCGAGGGGCAGAGAGTCAAGCGAGGTGATGTTCTGATCCGCTTCGATCCCACCGTGGCTCAAGCTCAGGTCAAGTCCTTCGAGCAAATCATTGGTTCTTTGGAACGGCAGAATGCGTTCTACCGCGCTCAGTTTGGCAGCGCCGCCCCCACTAGCGCCAGCCAAGCCCAAGGGCTCAACGTACCCCCCGAAGTTCTGGCACTGACCTCCAACCGAGCCGCCCTAATCGAGGAAAACCGCCTCTTTGCGGCGCAACTGACGGGCGATACCTCTGTTCCAGGTCTATCCCTTGAAAGTCGGGCGCGCATCCAAGCTGGCTTGAGAGAATCGAGCACCCGTTCTGCCGCCGCCGAGTTTGAAGTCTCCCAGTTGCAGCAACAACTGCGACAAACCGAGTCGCAACTGATGATGTCCCAGCGCAACCTGGAAATTGACCAAAAGATCTTTGGCCGACTCGATGATCTGGCGAAAGAAGGGGGCTTTGCTCAGCTTCAAGTCGATCGCCAGCAGCAGCAATTGATCGAATCCCAAAAAGAGGTCGATCGCCTCACCCAAGAACTTTCTCGTCTGCAATACGAGATTGCGGGTGCTAACCAACGCCTGCAAAATACCTCAGCGGTGACCGATCGCGACCTGCTCGATCGGATGGGGCAAAACGACAAAGAACTCGCCTCCATCGATAGCCAACTGAATCGTCTGATCCTCGACAACGAGCAGCGCATTTCTGAAACCAAGAGCCAACTCAGCCAAGCCCAAACGACGCTGCGCTACAGCGAACTGCGCGCCCCCGTCGATGGCGTCGTGTTTGACCTTGAACCTAAAGGCGTTGGCTTTGTCGCCACCAACAGCGAACCAATCGTGCAAATTGTCCCTGGTGACGGCCTCATCGCCGAGGTGTTCATCACCAACCAGGACATTGGTTTCGTCAAGGAAGGAATGCCCGTCGATGTCCGGGTAGACTCCTTCCCCTTCAGCGAATTTGGCGACATCAAAGGCACCATCGAACGCATTGGCTCCGATGCCCTACCCCCCGACCAAGAGCATCGCTTCTACCGCTTCCCCGCCAAAATCAAGCTGGAGACGCAAGTCATCGAAACCGCAGGCAAAGAAATCCCGGTACAGTCGGGGATGTCCATCAGCGCCAATATCATTACGCGCGATCGCACCGTCATCAGCATCATCACCGACCAGTTCTCTCGTCGGGTGGATAGCTTGAAGACAGTCCGTTAAGCAGTGGATGGGTGGATGGGTAATAAACAGGGAAATGCTTTTGGGCTGAAAGACATGCTTCGATGTTTTTCCTTTCTCCTTTTTGACCCTTTCTCCTTCTTCCGCCTATAAACTTCTTGTGGGAATGAATTTTGACAGCATAAAGGGTTGTGTAGCGGTGCTACACAACCCTTTATGCTTTATGCGATGAGTTTGAGGTTTGGTCACCTTGGAAACACTGAAGGGATTCTATTCACCTACAACAGATTCCTAAGCTTTTTCCAATAAGCTTTGAGTCATGGATAAAGTTTATCAGAATGGAAAGTTTTATCAGAATGGAGCAGTTCAATCCAGAAGTAGATCTAGCCCAACGTTGAAAAGTTTGCTGTGCAAAGAACAGAATGCCCCCCTTTTACCCATCCACCCATCCACCCATCCACCCTTACTGCGGTACCCTCAAAACCTGCCCTGGAAAAATCTGCTCCGGTCGGGTCAACTGATCGCGGTTGGCTTCAAAGATGCGGGGGAAGAGGGCGCTGTTGCCGTAGAGGTCTTTGGCGATCGCAGACAAAGTATCCCCCCGTTTCACGGTATATAAACTAAAGCCATGGTAGGGATTGACCAGAACTCGTCCAAAAATCACCGGGATGACGACTTTGTTGACCTCGGTGCCGTCGTTCGCGGAGATTTCAAAGACTTCGATACTGCCAAACGCGGTCTTGGGCAATTTGGTCAGGGGCAGTTCTAAATGGAAATTAGCCCATACTGTTGAACCGCCTGCGGTAAAGAATTTCTGAATCACTTCTTCGCCGTTTTGATCCCGTACTCGCACATGCAGGGTGGCCTCAAACACGTTAGAAACACCACAGATTTCGATCGGATCATCCACCAAGTCGTAGGGTTTGGGTTGGCGGACCGCAATGAGGGGAAGGTAAGCCATAAGCGAAGGTTGAATGCAAATAAAGTGGAATGCCAGTAAAACAGACCGGAAAAATTAGACTGGAATGCTCTTAGCGTAAGGAGGGAGAGGGGCGATCGCCAATACCCCACAGAGGTGATTGACAGTGCATCGAGAGATAGGGAGATGGGGAGATAGGGATAAAACAAATGGGCGGATGCGCAATGCCCATCCGCCCATCCGCCCATCCACCCATCCACCCATCCACCCCTTACTCCCTACTCCCCCCCCAAAAAACTAGCTGAGCACTACCACTCCACCACTAGCAGTCCCCAGGCTGAGGTTAGCGGCACTGACGCCCTGCACAATGCCAATCAGTTCAGAATCCAGGAAACTATTACGATAGATGCCAACTCCAGAAACACTGCCGACTGTGACATCTGACCAGCTATAGTGACTGAAGGGACCCGAGTGTTCTTTGAGTTGAATGACATCTTGTCCGTCGGTGAAGTCGGTGATCAGGGCATAGTCGCTGGTGCCAGTGTTACCCGTGAGGAAAGAACCGATGCCATCATCGTAGTAAATGTGGCTGGCATCCCCGAGGATAAAGGTGTCGCTGCCAAAGCCGCCCGTGAGGATGTCGATTTCGCCTTGTCCGGGGCTGGCAGCGAATCGATTGACGCCGAGCAGGGTGTCGTTGCCAAAGCCACCCGTGAGGCTGTCATTGCCATCGCCGCCCGTGAGTTTGTCATCGCCAAAGCTGCCGCTGAGCGAGTCATCCCCGGTGCTGCCAAAGAGTTCGTCATTGCCCGAACCGCCAAACAGAGAGTCATTGCCCGAACTGCCCGAGAGATAGTCATCGCCGAGGCCGCCGTAGAGGACATCGTCACCCGTTTGACCGTAGAGAGAGTCATTGCCATCAAAGCCGTACAGCGTATCGTTGCCGACATCGCCTTCCAGCGTATTGGCGGCGTCATTGCCGTTGATGATGTTATTCAGGGCATTGCCATAGCCACTAATCGTGTCCAACCCAATCAGGGTCAGGTTTTCCACGTTAGCTGCTAGGGTATAGGAAATGGAAGAGAGAATCGTGTCTGTGCCTTCGCCTACGGCTTCGGTGACGATATCACTGCTGCTGTTGATGGTGTAAGTGTCATCACCCAGACCGCCGATCATCGTGTCGTTGCCGACACCGCCATCGAGCGTGTCGTTACCCAGTCCGCCTGTTAGGGTATTGTCGGCCTCGTTGCCATTCAGGGTATTATCCAGGTCATTTCCAGTGCCGTTAATCGCTGCGGTTCCCAAGAGTTCAAGACGTTCAACATTGGCACTCAGGGTATAGCTGACGAAGGATTGCACAGTGTCATTCCCTTCGCCCAATGCTTCGGTGATGACATCTGAGGCATGATCCACCACATAGATGTCATTGCCTACGCCGCCAGCCATCGTATCGATGCCAATGCCGCCATCCAGGGTGTCATTGCCAGCGCCGCTATTGAGGATGTCGTTGCCTGCTGCGCCGAAGAGTTGGTTGTCGGCAGCATTGCCCGTAATGGTGTTGTTGAGTTCATTTCCGGTGCCATTCAGGGCGGCTCCGGTCAAAATCAGGTTTTCCACTTCGGCAGTCAGCACATAGTTCACGGAAGCTCTGACGGTGTCAATGCCTGCTCCCAGAGATTCTGTAACCGTGTCACCCAAGGTATCTATAATATAGGTGTCGTTGCCTGCGCCACCGATCATCTGGTCGTTACCAATGCCGCCATCCAGCGTATCATTGCCTGCACCCCCATTAAGGGTATCGTTGCCTGTACCACCGTTCAAAAGGTTGTCAGCACTGTTACCTGTAATGGTATTATCCGCTGCATTACCCGTGCCGTTTATAGCGTCTGATCCTGTTAAAATTAAATTCTCAACTTCGTTGACCAGGGTATAGCTAAGACTAGCCTGAACGGTGTCCACCCCTTGTCCAACCAACTCGGTCACCACATCACCCAAGCTATCCACGATGTAGAGATCATCACCTTTGCCGCCAAACAGTTGGTCATCGCCGGAACCGCTGTTCAGGGTGTCGTTGCCGCCGCCGCCTCTCAGTTCGTCGTTGCCTGCACCGCCTAGCAGGGTATCATCCCCGCCACCACCCAAAAGCTTGTCACTGCCTGCACCGCCATTCAGTTCATCATTTCCGGCACCGCCCTTGAGGGTATCTTCACCACCGCCGCCAAACAGTTTGTCATTGCCTGCGCCGCCGTTGAGCAGATCTTTGCCCCCCAAGCCGCGTAAAATATCGTTTCCGGCTAAACCTGTGAGAACATCATCTGCACCCGTGCCAATCAGGATGTCATCGAAGAGAGTACCAATTTTGCTAACCATGATTGTTGCTCCTAAAAAATCTTTGCGTGGACTGGAGCGTTGTTTGCTCCTTGACACTGACTTATTAGGTGGGCGATCGCAGGTTTATGCAGGAGGCCGCAAAGATTTTTTGAAAGGGGGAACGTAGATGCACACAGATGCACACAGATGCACACAGATGCACACAGATGCATGGAGATTTATAAACCGCAGAGACGCAGAGACGCAGAGGATAAGAAGGGAAAAGGGGAAAGGGAAAAGGGGAAGGGAAGATTCTCTAATCATCTCCCTATCTCCTCATCCCCCTACTCCCCACTCCCCACTCCCCACTCCCCACTCCCCACTCCCCACTCCCAGCTTCTTGCCAAGAACGATGAAGCGATCGCCTCTCAGGAACCGATAATATGAATACATGAATAACGACGACTCGGCTGCTGTGATGAACCCTATTGATAACCCAACTTCTGATACCCCTAAAAATCCAACTTTGAATTCAGGTTCGCTTGAGAAAACTGTTTATAACGACAATTGGTTTGATCGGCTTTTTATCTGGCTTTTTTCCCTCAAGATTGCCCAAGCTTCTGGGTTGACGACAGAGTTTAGGGGCTATGACGGCTTTGTGGATCTCTCGGAGCAGATTATGCGGGGGCGCAACTCGCAGCAGCAGCAGGACGTAATTGCGGTGGTGCTGCAATCCTTGATTCCGGCTCCGGTGCTGTTTTTGATTCGCACGCTGTTTTCTCCCACCCGTCTGGTCTGTGAACTGAATGCCTGGTTTGCCACCCAACTGTTTGAGTGGTTGGTGGGGCCTTGTGAAGTGCGATCGGTCGAGGTGCCAACTGCTGAGGGTCAAACCCGGACTCAGCAGAGCGGTGTTCATATTCAAAAATGTCGCTATCTGGAGCAGAGTGGCTGTGTGGGTACCTGCATTAATCTATGCAAGTTGCCGACTCAAACGTTTTTTACGGAGAAGTTTGGCATTCCCTTAACGATGACACCAAATTTTGAAGACTTAAGCTGTGAGATGGTGTTTGGTCAGGTGCCGCCTGCCTTAGAAACGGAGGAGGCTTATACTCAGGCTTGTTTGGGCGATCGCTGCAACTCCGCTACGCCCAACCCAGTTCCTTGTCCCAAAGTCAGACTCTAACCGACACGCAAGCCCTTTCGTAAGTCGAAAGCTAACACCTACCCGAACTCAAACACTGACCTAGCTATTACCTTAGTCCTACGAAGACTCTAACCATTCTCTTGTTGTTAATTCTATTCCCTTCCGGAATGGCGCCTGTTAAACAGGTTTCGTGAACAACAACAACCGAACGAGTGAGCCTATATACAATTTTGCAAACAGCGTAACTCAGCTAATCGTACCATTAGATACATTATTGTTAGACATTATGCAGTTAAAGTTAGAACATAAGATCCATATATTTTACCGTTTTGAAAAGTATGCGGTTTGAGGCAGAGTTTTTTACATTAATATTACATGGGCATCAACTGCTAAGTTTACTGCCAAAATGAACTATTCACTTTCAAAATGCACACGCATAAACACACATGTGCGCACACACGCACGCACGCGGGCGCACATACACACACGCTGTGCTTGTAATACCGTGACTTCAGTTACTCTGAAACCACAAGAAAAGTCGACAACAGAGTGTAAACTGAAATCTTTAACAATTCCCAGTTCACATTAACTTTCTGTTTTCC
>JALOOP010000310.1 GCA_025454315.1 Oculatellaceae cyanobacterium Prado106 | reverse complement strand
AATGTCGAGGGAATGTTCGACAATGCCGCCGTTGAGGACATAGATGCCGGGATGCTTGACCTTGCTGCCTAAATTTTTGGGATAGCCACCGTCAATCAGCACACAGGGCTGCTTCAAAGTCGTCGGGTCAATTTCCACGCCCTTGGGCATACTGGCCACCCAAACGACGATATCGGCTTGGGGCAGGGCTTCTTCAAGCGCCATAATTTTGCCGCGACCGAGTTCTTCTTGCAGGGCTTGCAGGCGTTCAGGATTACGAGCCACCAGCAGCAGTTCAGACACATCGGTTCGGGCATCCAGCCAGCGACAGACGGCGCTGCCAATGTCTCCCGTGGCACCACAAACGGCGATCGTCGCTTTGGACAAGTCCAGGTTCAACTGTTTGGCCGATTGCTCAACCTGGCGACAGATAATGTAGGCGGTGTGGGTGTTGCCCGTGGTGAAGCGCTCAAATTCTAGCTGAATGTTGCGGACTTGCCGAATTTGCTGCAAGTTGAAATTTTCAAAAATGATAGAAGAAAACCCGCCCAAGGCCGTGATGTTGATCCCATGCTTTTGGGCATGAGCCATAGCATTGATAATTTTGCGAGTGGCCGCCTTGATGCGACGGGTGGCCAGCATCTCCGGCAAGAAGCAGGACTCGACATAGTGCCCTTCGATTTGCTGTCCAGTGGCGCTCGTCACCTTAATCGTATCGACAATCTGCGGGGGCGCGCTGCACCAAAAATCCAGCCCCTGATCGGCGTATTCGGGATAGCCTAATTCTCTGGCAACGGACTGGGCATGTTCCAAACTTGTAAGATGACCGATTAAACCAAACATGGACAGGCTCTAAGATGGCGTAAAGATAAGATGGCGTTGAGATTCAAGCGTAAAACTTTGTTGTTCCACCACCACAGCTTACCGCTGCAACAGCCTGAACCCCAAAGCTAAACTCTTAAAAAATCTAGCATCCTTAAAGATACTACACAAAATCGGTCGCCGAAAATTATCCATTTGGGGAGAAGCCGAAAAATCCCAGTTGGGATTCTGCATGAATTTGAGATCGCGATTTTTCTTTACAATTTTTCTTTACATGAGAGGGGGCGATCGCGTCCCCTTTTTTCCTACAATCTTAGTAATTCCGTATTTCTACCTGTTTGAATTCTTTTTTGAACACCTCTTTTTAACTCGCCCGTTCAGCTTCTACGGACTGACCCGGAAAACCGACCTGGGAGACCGTCCTAGAAAACTAACCTGGAAAACCAAGCTGAAAAACTGGTCTGGGAAACTGAACTGGGAAGAAGTCCCGCTCTTTCACCTGGAGTGTGCAATGAAGAAACTGCTGACGGTAGCCGTAACGGCTGTGATTGGATCATTCGTGGCGATCGCCCCCAAAGTCGCCGAGGCATACTACGGCGAAGCCTGGTCTTTCACCTGCCAATGGGAATGCGGCGAAGCCAACTTTGAAGACGAATACGGCGGCTACACCCGCCACGGCTACGCTGCCGTCTACAACGAAGCCCTCCCCGAAACCGAAGACCAAGCCGCCGACTGGGCCTACTCCGACTACTATCTCGCCGCCGGATGCGATGCCTTTTCCACCGAGTTTTCTCAGACCGTCTGCTTTGATACAGCCTACCTGCGAGGTGTTGGTGGCTGGGAAGAAATGGCACATCGCTACTGGAGCCAATCGGACGATGAATTAGCCTGTTCTGTGTTGCGCGATCGCGCCTACCTCCACAACGACGGCTCCGCCTACTCAGCAGGCTGGCTCAATCGTGACGAAGCCCTGATGGATATGGGCGGCTGTTACTACGAAAAGGGGACGGGGGAAAGGGGAACGGGGAAAGGGGAAAGGGGGAGTCTTGGACTTCTTCCAGGAAATCGATCAAGGGGGAAGTCTTGGACTTTTTCTAGGAAATCGATCAAGGGGGAAGTCTTGGACTTTTTCTAGGAAATCGATCAAGGGGAAAGTCTTGGACTTCTTCTGAGAAATCGATCAAGGGGGAAGTCTTGGAGTTCTTCCGGGGAATCGATCGATAAAGGAACATCGATAGAGGCGCAAGGAGCAATCTTGAATCCGTCTTCAGGATGCATCAATGCAACCCCTTTCCCCTTTCCCCTCCCTCCCCTGCCATGATCGAACTCCGACATCTACGCTATTTCATTGCGGTGGCTGAGGAATTACACTTTGGCCGAGCCGCTGAGCGGCTGCATATGGCACAGCCACCGCTGAGTCAGCAGATTCGACATTTAGAAGAGCAAGTGGGGTTTCAACTGTTTCAGCGGACGAAGCGCAAGGTGGAGTTGACCGAAGCGGGACAGATTTTTTTAACCGAAAGCTACAAAATCCTGCGCCAGTTGGAGCAAGCCATCCAAACGGGACGACAGGTGAGCCGAGGAGAAGCAGGACAGTTGGTCGTGGGCTTTGTGAGTTCTGCGGCCTATAATGTGCTGCCTGAAATCCTTAGAGCCTTCCGTGCCCATCTGCCGCAGGTCAAATTAGAACTCCATGAATTGACCACCGATCAACAGGTGCGGTGGCTCCAGGAAAATCGCATAGACATCGGCTTTGTCCGACCTCCATTGGAGGATGCGGCGCTCAATTGCCAAATCATTTTTCAAGAAACGCTGGTAGTCGCTTTGCCAGAAACCCACCGATTTGGCGATCGCCCCACCCTCTCCCTCACCGATCTGGCCAACGAAAACTTCATCATCTTCCCGCGTACCCTCGCCCCCGGACTCTACGACCAAATCATCAGCCTCTGTCAGCAAGCCGGGTTCAGTCCCAACGTCGTACAAGAAGCGATCCAAATGCAGACCATTCTCAGTCTCGTCGCGGCTGAAATGGGAGTTGCGATCGTGCCACTGTCCCTCCAAAAGCTACAACGCTTAGGGGTTGTTTATAAATCGCTTCAGGAGAAAACACCACAGGCTGCGATCGCCCTCACCTGGCACAAACAAGACACCTCCCCGATCGTTCAGCAGTTCCTATCCGTGTGCCAATCTCTTTTTTGAGGGAGTAGGGAGTAGGGGGTGGATGGGCGAAAGGCGTTTCTGGTATGCCTGGTAGGGCTTTAGGGGGAAAGGCGAAAGGACAGATCAGTAAGGGAAGCAGTAAAGATCTATGAAATCTATATCAGTGACGGCAACAACGAGATAGCTAGGAGAGGTTCAGGAATAGAATCCTGTAAGCCCAGTGAATTCCCTTTCCCCTTTCCCCTTTTCCCTTTCCCCTAGTTTCTCAATTCGCCGTTTCAGGCTTCGCCTGATTCTGCGCCGCAACTCCGTCCTGGATCGCGATCTGGGCGGCTTCATGTTCGGCTAAGGTTCTGCTGAACACATGGGTGCCGTCGTAGCGGGCGACGAAGTAGAGATAGGGGGTGTCGGTGGGGTTGAGGGAATTTTGTAAGCTGGCGAGGCCGGGGCTGGAAATGGGTGTGGGGGGCAAGCCCGGATTCATGTAGGTGTTGTAGGGCGAGGGGGTTTGCACCTGGGCGTAGGTCAGCGGTTGATCTACGGTCTGCCGGATGCCTAGGGCATATTCCACGGTGGGATCAGCGCCTAGAGCAATGTTTTCTCGGAGGCGCTTGGCAAAGACACTGGCGATTTGGGGACGCTCAACGCTGACCACGGCCTCTTTTTCGACGATGCTGGATAGGGTGACCCACTGAAGCAGGGTGTAGGGCGTTTGACCCTGTCCCTGCTGATAAATGGGCAGAGCAATCTGCTGGAAGCGATCGAGCATTTGGTCAATCACCAACTGGGGGGTCACCTGTCCCGTTGGAAGCTTGTAGGTGTCGGGGTAGAGAAAACCCTCTAGGTGGGGGATGCCTTCGGGGAGCCAAGGATAGCGATCGCGCGGTACCTGCTGCACTGCCGCCAAAAACTCATCGCGGGAGAAGAAACCCTGCTCCGCAAAATAATCGGCCATTTGAGACATCGACCACCCTTCTGGGACGGTGAAGCTCTGTTCGGCGACTTCACCCCGCCAGATTTTCTCAGCCAGGTTAGGCAGAGGGGCAGTCGGCGAGAGGACATAGGCTCCGGCTTGGAAACTGCCTTCCCGGTTGGTCAAGGTTTGCCAGCGCGTCCAGAGATTCCAGGCATCGAGCGATCGAATCAACCCCGCGCCTTTGAGACTCTCGCCAATCTCCTGAGCCGAGGTGCCTTGGGGAATTTCAATCTGGACGGCGTTTTTTTCTGCCGCCTCGGTGGGGTTGGTGGCGGCCACCGGAGCGGCACTCGCCCAACTCCACCAAGACCAGCCTTGCCAACCGCAGACGCCGATCGTCACAGGCAGTAATGCCAGGTAGAAGAACCATTTAGAAATCGCTTTCATGGGAATCGTTCCTAGAGAAGGATGATGGAAAAGGGGAAAAGGGGATGAGCCACCTAATCTTCTTCATCAAATTCAGCCGCTTGAATTTCCAGTTGGGATTGTAGCGCTTTAAACTCGTCTAGGGAAACTAATTCTTGAAATTCCTCTGGCGACAGCAGTTCCGGCTTGCCTTCCGCCGTCATCCGAGCAAAAAACAGCAGCGGATCGAGCGGTGTACAAATGACATACTCCTGTTCCTCAAAGAAGAAGGAGGCCAACTGCTGAAACTGCTCCTGGTTGAAGTCGCCTTCCTGCTCCTCAATATCCAGGGCAATGATGTCTTCTTCGTCCACATCGGGGATGTCACCACTGGCGGTCAGGGTGAGGGCAGAACGGTTGAGGATCAGATCCTGCTCAGCCAGGACGGCGCGAGCTGTGGAGAAGACTTCATCGAGTTCGTCCTCGTCGATATCAACGAGCATTTCGGCCTCTTCGTCAGGGTCTTCTTCATCTTCCGTCCAGGCAAAGATTTCGATCGGCGTATCTACCGGAAGCAGCAGAACATACTCCTTACCCTGAATCTGCATTGAGTTTTCAACGTGGCAAAGGAGCGTCCGCCCTTCTTCGTCCATTAAGCTGACCATTGCTGCTTCGTCTTCCATCTCGTCGTTATTCCTTGCCAATATGATTTCGACAAAAGTGAACCCGCAAGTTCTGCGAATCCACTCCTCAGTATCTCGCACTCAGGTCGGTTTTATGCGGTTTCTTCGATGAATCCTCTAGAGAATCTGACAGGAAGCATGTTGAACCCCTCGCCGTCCCGCTCAAAGCACTCCTAGAAGAACTCCTAGAAGTACTCCTAAAGAAATGCATGTTAGCTTTTCAAAATTCTCTTGACAAGATCCCGGAGAAGGAACCTGATGATCCAGGCCAGACTCATTCCTGACTCATTCTGGATCTGTTGCTGGAACTTCTGTTTTTGGAAGTTCTTTTGCTGGAAATTCTTTTGCTGGAAATTCTTTTGCTGGAAATTCTGTGGCTAGGAATGGCGATCGCCGTCGATCATCCAACCACTGTTGCAGAATAATGGCGGCGGCTTTGCGATCGATCAATCCCTTGTTTTGAGAGGGCGATCGCTTCTCAGCCTGAATCAGTTCTTCCGCCTCAACCGAGGTCAACCGCTCATCCACAAACTCTACTGGAAGCTGGAGCGCGGCAGAAAGATTGCGGGCAAACTTTTGCACCTGTTTCGCCTGGGTCCCAATCCCCCCGTCCAAGGTATAGGGCAACCCAATCACCAAAACCTGAACCTGCCGATCCTGAACGACCTGACGAATCGATTCAACCGTCTGCGGAAAAGAACGATGCTCCAAAGTCATCAGCCCGGTTGCAATCAAGCCCGTCCCGTCACAGCCCGCAATCCCAATCCGCTTTCGTCCCACATCCAGCCCCAAAGCCGAAATGCGTTGCAGGCAAGAAGCCATCTTGCCTGCATTTTCTGGCTCAGGTGGAAAGGAATTTGGATTCAAAAGACTCTCACTCAAAAATTAGTTCACCTTTAGAATCTTGGGGGACTCCTTAGAGCGTATCCCCTGGGCGATCCTTGGGCTGCGAGTTCGACGATTTCGGCGGCAACTTCGGCGTAGAATTGGTGCTTTCCAGTCGCGGCTGCGCCTGGGGAGCATCCCCAGGGGTTGCCGAAGAAAATCTTCCCGGCACAGGCTTTCGGTTTGGCTGGAAACCCTGCAACACTTCAGACAATTGCAGACCATCCAGAGAAACAAATTTCGACTCCCGCAGCTTGTGCCATACCGATCGCGACATCATCAGCGTGTGTTCCAGCCGAGTCGCCCCAATCTGCTCCAGGTAAGCCTCCCGTTCAGCCTGGTAATCGGTCGAGGCCAAATGCAGCGCCTGAGCCGGATAGTCCTTGGTCAACCGAGACATTTGAGCCACCAGTTCTGGATAGAGCCAGGTATAGGCCGGATGCACGGTTAGATCGGCCTGATGGGGATGGTCGCCCTTGCGCGATAGGTGAATCTGGAAGTAGCCGATCGCCGCTTTCCGCTGAGGCTCAAAGACATAGCCACCGACCACATCCACATGCTCCCACTGATGCTTAAGGCCACCCGTCAACTTGCGAAAGAGGCTGGAGCGAAAATCAATCACATGGCGATCGAACACTTGTCTGACCAGCGGCGGCATCGAGGCCGTATCCAACTGGTGTAGGAGATTAGCGTCTGCGTTGCTAATAGGCAGCAGATTGGGTAGATCGGGTTCTCGTTCGGCCAGGGTAGGAAGGATTTCGGGTGCGATCGCCCAGTAAGTCATCCGCGCCAACTGCTGAAACCCATTGTGCCGATAGAGTGCCAGGGTATCTTTGTCATTGACATTGGTTTCGATCAGCCACATGCGCGCTTCCCAGATGGTCTGGAAACAATGGCGCAAAAGTTGGGTTCCCACGTCTAGCATCAGCGGCGGTACGCCCTCCTCGCGCTTGACCCGCCCTACAATAACGCGATCGACGCGCCAGGTGCTACGAGTGCGGTTAAAGGGAGACACCTGAATTAGGCCACAAAGCTGATTGTCCAGCTCGGCCACATAGGCACAGAAGGAATGCTGAAAGGGATTGGGGAAAAGGCTGAGCATCTTCAGCAGCCCGTAGCGCTGCCGAAGCTCCTGCGCCTGGTGCTGAATGTCTTCGGCTTGGCCGCCCTGACGTTCTACCTCCTCAGTTAAGAGGCGATCGATTGCTTCCAGATCGCGGTACTGGAAGGGCCGAATCGTCACGCTTGCATTGGGAGAAGTTGAAGTCATGGCTTGTTAAAAAGTCCGACGATTGAACAAAGCAGGTGGGCGAATCAGGTAGGCAAAGCAGGTAGGCAAAGCAGGTAGGTAAATCAGGCCGTTGGGCGAATCAGAACGATGGGAGTTTGTTCATCCGCATTGCCTGCCGGGTTACTGATCAACGCTTGTTCCAAGAACCCAGCGGGAATATCAGCAGTGCCTGCTAATATCTTAACGGCTTTCAAATCATTGACATCTACCACTGCGGCAGAGATTCCCGTTTGCTGCTGAATTAAATCAACCACTTGCTGCGGATTATCAGGCCCCAAGACAATAAATTGGTCGTAGGGAGGAAGCGTTCCGGTGACATCATCGATTAAGCGCGCCTGTTCACCAGCCAACTGATAGAATGCGCCCGGCTGATTGAGCAGCTTTTTGGCGATCGCCCCCAGCACAAACGCCCAAAACACGCGCCAAGCCCCCACAATATCCACCAAGGTCTGCATCCCACAAGCCGTCGCCAAACTCGAAGTCGGCATAAAGTAATAGCAGATACGGCTGGCCAACCAGCCCGGTTTTACCTCCGAAGGATGACGGAAACGCTCCTGCATCAGCGCCAAGGGCGTTTCCCCGATCGTCACCACATCCCCCGGCTGAGCATGGGGTTGGACATAGCGCTTGACGATTTCAACGGGGTCATCCAAGTGGGTCAGCAAATGGGTGCGAATGGGCAGGACATCGGCATTGGAGGCAGGTCGCCAGCGATGGGAAACCTCGGGCGAAGGAAACTTCAGCGGCACGACAATGTGGCGAATCTTGGGAATGCGGCCTTGGGGGCCATAGGTCATGAAGTGAACCTTGACCCAGGCCGATTGCAGTTCAGAGAGGTCTTCCCCCCGAATATCCACTGTAATTTTGACCGTGGTCGGCTTACGCTTAACGATATAGCCAAACCAGTAGCCATCGGGTCGAGCCTCGGCATCGGGGTGAGCCGGGGTCACTTGCACCTGGGTCGTGATTCCGTCCAGGCTGCCCTTGGAGAGCAGTTGAGCCTCTGCGGTCAACTCCGGCACCATGATTTCAAACCGACGGGTGCGGTTGATCAGTTCCAAAGTGCCCAGTAAGCGATAGTGGTCGGCCTGCTGGTTCTTAATGTCCCAGACCCCAGCGGTCATTTCTAGCGCATTTCCAGGGCGACGACGATACTGGAACTCGACGAACAGCCAGCCCAGCAACACGACCAGTCCAAAGATTCCCAATACAATGCCCATGATCTTTTGCGATCGCCCCTAGCGAATGAGTGAAGTAAATGTATCTCAGCAAGATGTGCCAACTAATCGATCCATTAAAGCGTACTTTATCCAACCCATTCGCTTTGCCGTAAAGCTTATTTGTCTAATTCGCTACCAGAAAACCCAAAATCCCAATTCCAGCAAAACATTTAATCCCAACAGACAGATAGTTAAATACCCAAATTCACCCAAAATCCCAGAGGTCTATTCTTTATCCTAGAAAACTGAGCTTCCCCCCTCTCCTTCTCCCTGCTTCCCCTCTGCTTCCCCTCTACCTCCCCTCTTCCTCCCCTCTACCTCCCCTCTACCTCCCCTCTACCTCCCCTCTACCTCCCCTCTACCTCCCCTCTACCTCCCC
>JALOOP010000309.1 GCA_025454315.1 Oculatellaceae cyanobacterium Prado106 | reverse complement strand
GAGGTGATCGGATGCAGTTCCAAGGAAAATGAAGTTCTCAGGAAAATGAGGCTCTGAGGAAAATTAATGAGATGCTGAAGGTCATCGCTGAGTTTCTTTCATCCCTATGCTGAATCTGTCTTTGCACAACACCCAAAGCGCTGACCTGGAGTATGTCCTGGAAGCAGAAAACCACGAAGAGAACCGTCCACACATTACACCCTGGAGCCGAGAACAGCATCTAGACGCGATCGCCAGTCCCCATTCCTCCCACTGGATTATTCAGCGGGATAGCAAGGTAAACCTAGGCTACTTTATTATGGCTGGGTTACAGGATACCCATCAGTCCATCGAGTTGGTACGACTGGTGATCACCGAAAAAGGCCAGGGTCACGGCAAAACCACACTGGAACTGATCAAAAAACTCGCCTTTGAAACCTACCAGGCTCATCGTCTCTGGCTGGATGTCAAAACCCACAATCATCGTGCCCAAGCGGTTTATCGCAAGGCAGGTTTTGTCGAGGAAGGGATACTGCGGGAATGTTTGAAGGTGGGCGATCGCTACGAGTCCCTGATCATCATGTCCATGTTGCAACAAGAGTACCAGTCTCCTCACCGCTGAACCAGGATCTCGACTTTACACCTCACGCCAAGCCGATCGCAGCCAGTCATACCAGCCATCGAGTCCTGCTCCCGTCGTCGAAGATACCTGAAAAATCTGGATCTTAGGATTCACCTGACGCGCATAGTCTAGACAGCGATCGACCTCAAAGGTCAGATAGGGCAACAAATCAATCTTGGTCAAAATCATCACATCACTGGCACGAAACATATGAGGGTATTTAATCGGCTTATCCTCTCCTTCTGTGACTGAGAGAATCGCCACTTTAGCCTGTTCCCCCAAATCAAATAATGCAGGGCAAACTAGATTCCCCACATTCTCAATCATGACGATCGAATGCAAAGGCGGATCAAGCTGATTTAGCCCCTGTTCTACCATCGAAGCTTCTAAGTGACAGCCTGTTCCCGTATTGATTTGCACCACCCGACAGCCCGTTGCCTGAATCCGACGAGCATCATTGAGCGTTTCCTGATCCCCCTCAATGACATGAATGGGAATCTCTGCTTTGAGATCGGTGATCGTCCGGGTTAACAACGTCGTTTTACCAGACCCCGGAGAGCTAACCAGATTCAACGCCAGCGTATTTCGACCCTTGAGCCAGCCCCGATTCTGAGCCGCAATCAGGTTGTTCTTAGCGAGAATATTATGTTCGAGGGTTACCGTTGTATGGTGCAGGTCGGCGTGAATCTGCGCCGTTTCTTGGGGATTGGGAGCGTGATGTACAGGGTGATTTTCAGGATGACGCTCAGAGTGATGATCAGGATGATGGGTATGGTGATGGTGATGGTGATGATCATCATGATGTGTATGATGAATCACTGTGCCATCTGATAGGGTATGCGTATGAGACTGATGCTCGTTCAGCGGTGTAACCGTCACTTGAGCATCCTCTGAGCAGCCACAGGTTACACACATAGTTCCTCCGTTTCGAGTGTTTTAATTTTTAGCTCTTGGCCTTGCAGAATCTCCAATTCATGGCTACCACAGGCGCAGGTGCCGAAGGGTTGAGCCATCTCCAGTTCTGCTCCACAACTCCGACAGCGACCCATTCCGGGTGTTTCAATGATGTCGAGCGTTGCCCCTTCCAGCAAAGTCCCTTGACAACAGACATCGAAACAGAACCGCACAGCATCCGGTAAAATAGCCGTCAATTTGCCAATCTCTACCGACACCTGCCGTACCTTTGCCCCTGCTGCGTACTCGGAGGCGATCGCCACAATGTTCTGAGTGATGCCAAGTTCATGCATAATATGATATCTCTCGTTGTCAAGCTCGTTGTCAATTTGGTGATTAATCCCGTAGTGAATCTCATTAACAAATTCTAGGAAGCTGATCGCCAACCAGCATATCCACAATCCGTCCCGCCCCAAATGCCGTTTTTAGAACGACGGTTCCAATAGGCGCTTCTACTACTTCCCCAATGATCATCGTGTCTGCTCCAGTGGGGTGCGATCGCATCGCCACCCACACCGCCTCCGCCTTCTCCCGAGGCACCACCACCACCATTTTCCCTTCATTTGCCAAATACAGCGGATCAAGCCCCAGCAGTTCACACACCCCCTGGACTTCTTCGCGGATGGGCAGCGATCGCTCCTCCACCTGAATTCCCACGCCAGAACTCTGGGCAAATTCGTTGAGTACTGTCGCCAACCCGCCCCTCGTGGCATCACGCATCGCTTTTACTTCCGGACACACTTCCAGGATGCGATCGACCAACCCATTCAGCGGTTGACAATCACTGGTAATATCCGTCTCCAGCGCCAACTCGCCTCTAGCAATCAAAATCGCCGCTCCGTGATTGCCCAACTCCCCGTTCACTAAGATCATATCCCCAGGCTCCAATCGATTAGCCGCAGGTGAAACCTGAGAACGGACTACGCCAATTCCCGCCGTGTTAATAAACAGCTTATCGGCAGCTCCTCGATGCACGACTTTGGTATCTCCCGTGACGATTTGGACTCCGGCGATCGCTGCTGCCCGCTTCATACTGATCGCCACCTGCCGCAACGTCTCGATCGACAATCCTTCTTCCAGAATCATGCCACAGGTGAGGTAAAGCGGCGTTGCTCCACTCATCGCCAAATCATTCACCGTCCCATTCACCGCCAAAGTTCCAATGTCTCCTCCAGGAAAAAACAAGGGATCAACAACGTAGGAATCGGTGGTGAACGCGAGGCGATCGCCCATCTGCATCAGTTGCGCCAGATCGATTCGCGCCTGATCTTCCAGGGGTGACAGCAGAGAATTGTCAAAGTTGCTGACAAAGATATCATCGATTAACTGGCGCATGGCTTTGCCACCGCTGCCATGGGCAAGCGTCACCGTCTTATCCCGCAGCTTCTGTCGAGAGCGATTCAACCGCTGAGCATTCTGTAAGAGCGAATGCTGAGATGATCGTTGAGAGGATGATGGAGATGACGAAATGGAAGATGAGAGTGTCATAAAAGATTGAGTAGGGGATTGAATAAAAGTGCGGTTCTACGGGTTTGTAAGGACTGAAGTCCTTACTACAAGCCTGTTTGTAGTGAGGACTTTAGTCCTCATGACTGCGATATGCTTTGACCAATGGCTCGTGATTCATGATATCAGTGGCGAATTCAATGTACCGCAGTCATCACTCTCTTGGGTTGTGGTAGTTTTTCCTGAGTCGAAAGCCGCCCATATTTGTAATAGGCCGCACAAGCGCCCTCCGACGACACCATGCAGGAACCGATCGGGTTTTCAGGCGTACAAGCCGTTCCAAATACCTTACAATCCCAGGGTTTTAACACGCCCTTGAGGATCTCACCACAGGCACAGGCTTTGTGATCGGCAACCGATCGCCCCGGCAGGTCAAACTTCACCTCCGCATCAAACTGAGCATAGGGCGATCGCATCTTCAACCCCGACTCAGGAATGCTGCCCAACCCTCGCCACTCAAACTGATCGCGCACTTCAAACACCCGCTGAATTGCATCTAGGGCAACGGAATTGCCGCCAGCTTCTACTAAGCGAGTGTACTGGTTTTCGACCTCACAGCGTCCCTGCTCAAACTGTTGCATCAGCATCCAAACCGCCTGCAAAATATCGAGCGGTTCAAAGCCAGCCACCACGAGCGGTTTACGATACCGCCCTGCAATCACGGTGTACGGATCACTGCCAATCACCATGCTGACATGCCCCGGCCCGACAAATCCATCCAACTGTAAGTCCGGGTTCTCCAACAGCGCTTCCATGGCCGGAACCACCAGCACATGGTTGCAGAATAAACTAAAGTTTCGCACCTGTTCGGCTTCCGCTTGCAGAATCGTCAACGCGGTACTGGGAGCCGTCGTTTCAAATCCAATTCCAAAAAACACAACCTCCTGATCCGGATGCTGTCGCGCAATTTGCAATGCATCGAGCGGCGAATACACCATCCGCACATCGGCTCCTGCTGCTTTAGCCTGAAGCAAACTCTGCTCCGATCCTGGAACACGCAGGACATCGCCAAAGGTGGTAAAGATTACATTGGGGTGGGTGGCGATCGCAATGGCATCATCCAACCGTCCTTTAGGCATAATGCACACGGGACAACCAGGGCCATGCACCAGTTCAACAGTGGGCGGCAATAAATCTTCTAACCCGTATTTAAAGATGGAATGGGTATGTCCTCCGCAGATCTCCATGATCTTTAACGGTCGCTGTCTTTGGGTGTGGATGCGATCGCTGATTTGCTGAATTTCCTGGAGCAACGCACTGGCCTTCTGCGGATCTCGAAACTCATCAACATATTTCATTAGGGATTCCCTCTTTTGTTATGGTTTGGATTCTAGAATATTAGGTTGAAACTATCTGTAGGTCTGCAATCTGCTGAAGTAAATTTAAGGTTTCAGCCGCTTCCGCCTGATCGATCCGATTCATAGCAAATCCCACATGCACCAGCACCCAATCGCCAACACAGGATTCGATCGGGTGAGCATCATCGACCACACAGGCGACGTTGACCTGACGCTTAACGCCACCGACATTGACGATCGCCAATTTCTGAGTCACATCAGTAATTTCAGTAATTTGACCGGGGATACCTAAGCACATATTTTTAGGGAGTAGTAGGGAGTGGGGAGTAGGGAGTAGGGAGTGGGGAGTAGGGAGTAGGGAGTAGGGAGTGGGGAGTGGGGAGTAGGGAGTAGGGAGTGGGGGAGATAGGGGGATGACTAGCAAGCCACCCTTTCGCCCTTCCCCTTTCCCCTTTCCCCTTCTTATCCTCTGCGTCTCTGCGGTTTAATGGATCGGAAAGAGGGACTTTTCATTCATGTCGATCCATCAATACAACGAGCAGCACTAATAGCGAGTTGGCCCAGAGTAATGCCACCATCATTGGGAGGGACGAAACGATGCGTGAGAACGATGAAGCCGGACTGGGATAAGGTTTGTTGGACTGTTTGATGGAGCAGACGGTTTTGGAATACGCCGCCTGTGAGTGCGACCTGGGTGAACTCATGGTCATCTCGCAGAAGGTTGACCATTTGCGCGATCGCCCCCCCCAACCCCACCTGGAACCGAGCGGCGATCTTAGCCTTGGCCACTCCTTGCTGGAGATCATTTAATAACGCTTGCCACATCGGACGGGGTTCGAGGATGTGGTTTTCGATCGCGAAGGGGTAGCCTATGGTTTCCTGTCCGATGGCAGACTCGGCGAGGCTTTCGAGGGCGATCGCTCCCTGTCCTTCATAGCTGGCCTCTCGGCAAATATCGAGGGCTGCGGCAACCGCGTCAAAGAGACGACCACAGGACGACACCAGCGGCGCATTCATTTCCTGAGCTAGCAATTGATCGAAGAGCACCAGGGGATGTTGCTGGAGGAATTGAATAACTTCTAAGTTTCCGTACTGTTGGGTAATCATCTGCCAATCGAACGCTGCCTTCAAATGAGCGTAGGTGTTGCGCCAGGGATGATAAATAGCCTGTTCGCCACCCAGCATGGCCACAGGCTTCAAGTGCCCTAGTCGGGTAAACTCTCGATAGTCCGCTAGCAAAAACTCGCCGCCCCAAAGTTTATCGGCTTCCCCGTAACCCACACCATCCAGCGCAATGCCCAGAACCGGAGCGCTATCAAGGGGCAGGTTATTTTCAGCCATGCAGGCCGCAATATGGGCATGGTGATGTTGAACTTGCTGGAGCGGGAGGGCATTGGCGATCGCCAACTCTTTCCCAAACTGAGTGGAAAGATAGTTGGGATGGTAATCGACGGCGATCGCACCGGGCTGATGTTCAAAGAGTTTGAGATACAGATCGAGCGTTTGCTGGTAAGCACTAAACGCCACCGCATTCTCTAAATCCCCCAAATGCTGGGAGAGAATCGCCTGTCCATCGCGCAATAGACCCATAGTATTTTTCAATTCACTGCCCATTGCCAGAATAGGAGGAGCAGATTCAAATCCGGCAGGTAAGCGAATCGGTGCCGGGGCATAGCCGCGCGCGCGCCGTAGGACTTGTACCTGGTTATCAATCACCCGGACGATGGAATCATCAACTCGGTTGACAATGTCGCGATCGTGGAGCAAGAAATAATCAGCAATGTCCCGCAGTTTCTCCCGTGCTTCCTGATTGTCGATACATTGGGGTTCATCAGAACGGTTGCCGCTGGTCAGGACAATGGGACGATTCATGCGCTTCAGAATGAGATGGTGCAGCGGCGTGTAGGGCAGCATGAAGCCCAAGGTTGTCTGATCGGGTGCAACGGATGGAGCAATACTTGGAGTAATATTTCTATCTCGTTTAGGCATGAGGACAATGGGAGCGATCGCACTCTCCAGTAAATCGCGATCCATTGCGGTGATATTACAGTACTGTTCAATGATCGAGATATCCCGTGCCATCAATGCAAACGGTTTGTGATATCGCTGCTTTCGCTGTCTCAGCTTTTGCACAGCAGCTTCGTTGGTGGCATCGCAGGCCAAATGAAAACCGCCAATGCCCTTAATCGCTACAATTTCCCCTTTTTGGATCAAGGTACAGACTGCGTCCACATCATCCAGCATGGAAAACATGGAAGCGGTGATGGGTTTGCCGTCTGCTCTCTCTAACCAGGCTTTGGGCCCACAGCGATGACAAGCGATCGGCTGGGCATGGAAACGGCGATCGCTCACCTCTTCATACTCCCGACAACAATCCGGACACATGGGAAAAGCCGACATGCTGGTTTGGGCGCGATCGTAGGGAATGGAACGAACAATGCTTAATCGAGGGCCACAGTGGGTGCAGTTGGTGAAGGGATAGCGATACCTGCGGTTGAGTGGATCAAAGATTTCGGCGGTACACTCCGGACAAATGGCGGCATCGGGTGTGATGGTCGTTTGGATCGTACTGGAAAGACTGCGGGTAATGGTGAAGTCCTGATGGGTTAGTGGTTCGGCAAGAGCAACGCGATCAATAGACTCAATTCGTGCCAGAATCGGACATTCTCGCTGAATGCGATCGACAAACTCATCCAAATCCGCCTGCTGACCCGTCACCTGGATTAAAACCCCTGTTCCGTCATTGCAAACCTCTCCCCGCAGATGACAGGCTCGTGCCAACCGATAAACTAGGGGACGGAACCCAACGCCTTGAACGGTGCCGCGAATCCGAATGGCTTCACTGACGATCGGTGAAGCAGACGATCGCGCTACTCCAGTAATGTTCTGGGTAACCTCCTGAGAAACATTCTGGGCAATATCCCGAGTAATATTCCTGGAAATATCCTGAGTAATATCCTCGCCAATATCCTGAGAGACATCCTGAGAACTAGGCTGAGTATTAAGCTCGGGATGGGATTGGGGAATGAATCGAGCGATCGTCATTGCAGCCTCCATAACATCACTCGGTTATTGCCTGAGTCAGCGATCGCCAATGTATCTCCACAGACTTGGACTCCATAAGGCCAACAGACGCTATCGCGCATCGGTAAGCCGTAGGAGCGGTTTTCGCCTTTGCTGTGATAGTCGATTTGAGCGGCCAGTTCATTGGCGGGTGAGTCTTGGAGCGATCGCAAATCGGTCATTGAATGCCATGCCAACAAGCGAGAGTTTGCGGTGTCTGCCACGACCAGGCGATCGCCCATCACCGTCACCCCATAAGGCATATTCAAACTCGATGCGGTCGGTCGATAAACGCCGCGATTTAGCTCCACTTGATCAAACTGCTGCTGTCCTAAAACTACCGCACAGGGCGCATTCGTTTCTGTCGGAATGCCCTCCCAAATCATCACCCGATTATTACCCGCATCACTAACGACTAAATTTCCCTGCCAAACCGTGATGCTGTGACACCAGCGCATACTCGATGCTGTCGGGGTTCCCCCGCCGTTTTCATCTCGACAGGTCAGAGAAGTCTGTCCCAAGACGAAATCCGCAGGCTGTCCATTCTCCTGCGGCAGTTGATTCCAAACCAAAACCCGGCGATTGCCACTGTCCGCCACAAAGAGTTTACCTTCGTGATAAAACACCCCGTAGCACCAGTGGAAGCGATCGCCCGCCGTTTCCTGAAACCCACGATTCGGTGATCCCTGACTGAAATCGGCCTGCCCCAGCACCAGATCCGCTGGCACATTATGGTCTTCAGGCCGTTGATGCCAAATCAACACCCGATGATTCCAGGCATCTCCCACGATGAGTCCCGTCTCAGTCGCACAGATTCCCGTAGGCACGTTTAAAGTGGCGCGTCCTGGATTCCCTTTTGCGTTCTGTCCCTCGTGATTGAAGCTGGGCTGCCCAATCACCCAATCCGCAGGCTGTCCACCCACTGTCGGTCGCTCTTTCCATCCCAGCAGCCGATGATGCCCCGTATCCGCCACCCAAAGCGGCCCTGTCTCACCCACCAGACAAACCCCACGCGGCCCAAACATCGTCGTCGCACTGGGCGCAAGCGGAATCGCCAGTTCAGAGGGATCGCCTGCTCCCAGGATAGTCTCTGCTACGGGTGCTAGGGGAAGCGATCGCACCGTTTCATCTGCAATTATGGATGCAGTAGAAGGGGCGATCGGCGAGACTTTAACAGAGGTAATCATCATGGGTGACAAAAAGATAAAAATCAAAGCGCTTCAACCTGGATCATCAAGAGATATTCTAAGGATCTCCTTTCCCCTTTCTCCTTTCCCCTTTCTCCTTTCCCCTTTCTCCTTTCCCCTTTCTCCTTTCCCCTTTCTCCTTTCCCCTTTCTCCTTTCCCCTTT
>JALOOP010000308.1 GCA_025454315.1 Oculatellaceae cyanobacterium Prado106 | reverse complement strand
ACCACCACAAATCTGCGATTTTCTTTACCAGAGATCGCCTAAGACGGGGAATAAGACGGGGAACAAACTGATTGCATAAACTGATTGCATAAACTAATTGCAAAAGCTATCCCACAAAACGCTAGACTAAGGACAGGTTGGAATTGAATCCCCTTCGTTGGGTTACAGGAGTCTAAACTCATGATGTCAGAAGTTTTCTTGGAGCTAGATTTTGAGGATGCCGAGGAAGCGCAGCGCCAGCGCGACCTGCGGATGGAGGTGCTGCAAGCAGAAGGCTGGGTTTGTACTCCAGAAAATCTTTATCGTGTGGATGGCAAACGGGTCTACCTGTTGACGGCAGATATGCCCAGTACTCAAGAGGATAAAGCGGATCACTCCCCCCGCCGCAAAACGAAGCCCACCCGCTCAGACCATGCCAAGAGCAAGTTTGAGCGACGATGAGGCGATCGCTCCACCCAGAAAAGCAGTGAGATTTACCCGCCTGAACCCTAAAGATCAAGATGGTGTGCGGCTCGTCGTGTCGCACACCATCCTTGTTATGGGGGGTTGCAGATCGGGACTATGAAATTATGAAATGTTGTGTGGCGGCTGCGCCGCCACACAACATTTAATAAATTCATAGCTGAATTAAGCAACGCCAAAGTATAAAAAGAATAACAAAAAGAAATTAAATTGATGTGGTGATTACGGATAATCGGTGAGGATTCTGCTTTAATAGGTGCATGAATAAATTGATTTGACAAGTATTCAGTAGAGAATTACAGCACTCTCCTGAATCTCCGATCTGGTTACTGAACCTGATAAAAGTTGTCCAATACAAATTGTCAAATCACAAACTGTTAAATTGCGGCTCTTCCTATGGATGTGAAAATAGTAGGCCTGTGTCCTGTTGTCCTCACATCCGATACGTCACTCCGATCAAATCTGGTGTAAAGCCGAAATCCTCTACCCAAGGAACAGCTATGATCCGTCTATTACTCGTCGATGATCAAAATTTAATTTGTCAAGGATTGGCCGCCGTCTTAGATCAAGAGCCCGATTTTGAAGTGGTTGGAACCGCCGAAAATGGCCAAAGGGCGATCGACCTGGTTCCCTCTCTCCATCCGCATATCATCTTGATGGACATTCGGATGCCCGTGATGACTGGCATTGAAGCGACTCGATTAATCACCACAAAATTCCCAGAGATCAAAATCCTCGTCCTTAGCACCTTCGATGATGATCTCGATATTACTTACTCGATGCAAGCGGGAGCCAAAGGCTATTTGCTCAAGGACATGCCTGCCCCCGAGTTAGCTGAGGCCATTCGGTTAACGAGTCGGGGGTATGGCCAAATGGCTCCAGGACTGATCGAAAAATTACTCACAAGGGTCGTACCCGAGGCCATCACCCCGCCTCAACCCCCAGAAATTGCCCAACTGCCTGCCCGAGAACAGGATGTGCTGCGCTTAATTGGTCAGGGGCATACCAACCGAGAAATTGCCAGCCAGCTTCATTTGGCAGAGGGAACAGTCAAAACCTATGTCACCCATTTGCTCAACCGTTTAACCCTGAAAAATCGATCGCAACTGGCCATTTACGCCAATTCAATGCGACAGTACTCAGTCCCTAAAGGAGGGATGGAAAGCGGCAAAGTCTCTGTGGTGTAGAATGCGTCAAGGGTCTGAAGTGCGATGGACAAGCTTTAAAAGCGATTATTTTAGGGCAGAAGCATAGAGCATCGCTTTTCTGCCATAAAGGATGACGGCGAATCCGGTCACATACATCAACAGACTATACAAAGCAGCAGGTACCGCCATATCGGGGTTGTTGAGCAGACCTGCGGTGATGGCGATCGCCAATGTCCCATTTTGAATCCCGACTTCGATCGCCATACAAATTTGCTGAGCCAGGGGCAATCGAAAGAGTTTTCCCGCCGAGAACCCAACTAACATTGCCAGGAGATTCAGGAACAAAACCCCGGCTCCCACCTGCGCCACAAATCCGGGCAGCTTGTCACCTTCTCGCACCAGCAGGAGCGCAATAATCAACATTAATAGCGCGGCGGCTAGGCGACTCATGTGTTTTTCGAGCCGTCGGGCGGTGTTGGGGAATCGGTGGCGGAGGGTCATGCCGATGGCGATGGGCAGCAAGGTGATTAGGAAAATTTGCAGCATGGTTGGCCCAATGGGGAGGGCAATGGCGGCGCTTTGTCCTAGAAAATGCTGAAGCGCCAGATTGGTGAAGATGGGAATGGTGAAGACGGTGATGATACTGCTGACGGCGGTCAAGGTGACGGAAAGCGCCACATCGCCCTTGGCTAGATAGGTGACCAGATTAGAAGAAGGGCCACCCGGACAGACTGCGAGGACAATCAGGCCTACGGCGATCGCAGGTTCCATCGGAATTACCTGCGTCAGCAGCGCACCGATTAGCGGCAGCACCAAGACCTGACAGAGGGTGCCAATGGCGATCGCCTTGGGATAGCGGGTGATCCGCTGAAAGTCTTCTGGAACCAGGCTCAGCCCCATGCCCAACATGACAACGGCTAAAGCCAGGGGCAGTAAAACGGCGGTGAATAAACTACTTTGCATACCGGATTCAATTACATGAGGGGATAAAACTTACAGCACTCAGAGTTGTGTTCCATAGGGACACCTTCCTCCTCAAGCAGACCATAAGCATCTATAGAATTTTAGAATAGGTTGTGCTTTAAAGAACTAAGGGCTTATGCCTCAATAGTTTTCAAAACACATCGAGGAACAAGACATTGAAAAACGGTGATGTTGGGTTACACTGCGCTCAACCCAACCTACAGTATCGGTCAGTATCGGTGCAAGATCCGAGATCAAAGAAACTCTAGGGGGTTGAGCGCGATCGCACCCAAAGCCCTAGAGCTTAGCTCTGTACCTTAGAACCTGGAGAGACTAGTTCGCACATTGATCGGTCATGACACATTCCGGCTGCCGAGACTCCACTTTTGGCGTGAGCTGCAAGTTCGGCTGAATTGGCACCATCACTAGCTGCGGCGGCACGGGTTGACTAGTTGCCATCGTCTTGATGTCTATATAAATTGGCACCTTTAAGCGAATGGGGATGCTATAGACACAAGGATTGGGCGGACAATAGTTGGCGAAGGGATTGGGTTGTACTTCAGTGGTCATGGGTGATACTCCTTGATGACTATTGATGGTATTTTTGGGATGGATAATATTGATGACACTGGTGATCTTGAGAATCAGTTCAAGCGTCAGTTCAAGAACGATAGACCTACGGTTTGAGAGCGTAGCCTTGCTCGGGCTGATGGTATCCCCCATTGCCGGATGGGTAAAGACACTCCGGTTGACGGGACTCGACCTTGGGAGTCAGTTGCAGATCAGGCTGAATTGGCACCACAATGAGCTGCGGTGAAACGGGCTGATTGGTCGCACACACTTCAATATCCACACTAATGGGAATGCTCAGGTGAATAGGAATCGTATACTCGCAAGGATTGGGGGAACATTGGTTGGTAGATAGGCTGGAAGATGCTTCAGTAGCCATGGTTCAAACTCCTTAGATTGAGTGACGTAAATCAATGACCTAGCATGAAGTTGCAGCAGAACGGCGATCGCCATAGGATTCATCACGTTTAGCGCAAGTCGTCGGACAACTCAGCTTGACCTGGGTTTTGGGAGCCTGCGATCGCCGTCATTCCTCTGCTGGTTCAACTTGGTTTCTATCGTAGAGGTTCAGCCTGGGAAAAACAGCTAGCGTTTGTCTTGCTTTATCCCCCACCAATGCGAACGCTCCAGGTTAACCTTTGTTAAGGTTAAGAGGTATATTTACTTAAGACTTTCGTTGAGCTAGCGGAATCTATTGAACCTGCTATAGCGCTAGTAATAAAACCGCATATCCACAAGCGCCTGCGGCAAATGCCCAGAAGCGGCTCTCTCGTTCTTCAGGGAGTTCTTCTTTTAGGACATTCAGCACCACACTCCCTGCTAAAAAAGAGAATAGAACCGCGATCGCCCCCTCAGAAATGGCCACACTGCTGCCAATACTCCAACCCGTGATCACCGCTGCTGCTAAAATCCAGCGACCCATCTGGTCGTACATCGTTTTATGATGCTCCCGCAGACCATAATCATTGACGAGAAAATGGAGTGACATGGCGATCGCAAAGAACAGCAAACTCCTCAACCCTGGCATTTCTCGATGCAACAGCAAATACCCAATCAGCGCATTGTAAAACGCAAAGGAAGCCATATGCAGCCAAAATACTCTAGCGCTGGTCACATCCCCATTGCCCGCTTCCTGGCTGCGCTGTCGAGAGAGGGCTGCGGCTTTTTCTAGACCATAGAAGACGACCAGCCCCAATAGCGCAAGCAGATACACATGATGCTCAAAAAAGGCTAGGGCTGGATTGAGGCTCTGCTGGAGGATCTGCTGCGATTCGCTCAAATCTGGCAAAACATGAATAAACACATAGGCAACGGAAACCCCACCCCCCGCTGAGAGCCAAAGACTGCGCGGTGTCACCTGGAGAAACCGCAGTCGCCCTGCAAAGATGTGGATCAGCGCCAATCCAGCCGCTAAGATGCCGGTAACCAGAAGCATTAGACTCAGGAGAGCGTTTGAATATAGTTTTAATTTTAATGAACCCGCAGATTCCCAATCCTTTGAAATGAGAAGAACTCTACCTTAAGGAGTATTTCCATCCTGATGGGATGTTTTCTATCGTTAGTAGGGATTCATCTCATTCTCCCCTGCCTCCCCATTATGAACAAAACCAGTACCGACAAAATTCGATCGGCGGCTCTCTTCCTCATCCGCTTTCGGCGTTGCTTGCCGCAGTCGGTGCAGAGTTTTGTCCGTCCCTACCTGGATCAGCCCTATCAGCTTGCCCTCAAGATTCTAGACTGCTGTAGTGCAACCCAGGCGACGACGCTGGGGGAGATTGCCCAGCAAGCCGGAGTGACAAGGGAAACGGTGCGACAGGTGCTACTGGCCTTGAAAGAGGGTGGCATTAGCTTTAAGGATACGTCTCGACGCGGTTGGTTGCTGTTAGAGGAGATTGCAGGGGAGATAGCGGAGGAGATAGCGGGAGAGATGACAGGCAAGATGACAGGAGGGATGGGTAAAGAGAAATTGAGCATGATGATGATGACATCAGAGATATCTCCGATGTTGAATCTTGCTGTGTTTGCGGATGAGTCAAAGTTTAACGAGGGTTCAGGATTCGATCAAGTTTCAGGATTTGACAAGGCTCCAGATTGTCTAGCGAATGCCCCAGAAGCGATCGCAGTTCATCCCAACTCTTTTCATGCTTAGTTTTCGGTCTTAGTTTTCGGTCTTAGTTTTCGGTCTTAGCTTTAGCGAATTCTGCTCCTTATTTGATCTATGTCTACCTCGACTCAGATGGTTCTCACGGTTCTCATCATTGCAGCCACTTCGAGCGATCGCCACTTCTACCAACACAGCCTTTCGTCTGATCCTCATAGGGTCTACCGTTTCTTGGTTGCTGAAACCGCACAGGCTGCCCTAGAACTTTGTCAAAGGGAAGCGATCGCCACTATTCTCCTCAGCGATTCTCTCCCCGATACCGATGGGTTGAGGTTTCTCGACCAACTCCGGGTACAAGATCCCCACTGTCCGCCAGTTGTTTTTATTGCAATGGCGGGGGATGCGCGATCGGCGGTACAGGCTTTGAAACGGGGGGCGATCGATTATTGGGTTAAGTCGGATCTCACCTCCGAAACACTACAAGAGGCGGTTTGTAGTGCCGTTTTGGAGGGGGGGATTTTTATTGACCGCAGAGACGCAGAGACGCAGAGGGAGGAGAGGGAGGAGAGGGAGGAAAGGGAGGAAAGGGAGGAAAGGGAGGAAAGGGAGGAAAGGGAGGAAAGGGAGGAAAGGGAGGAAAGGGAGGAAAGGGAGAAGGGGAAAGGAGGAAGGGGAAAGGGAAAAGGGGAAAGCCTCGACTCATCCCCGCATCTCCCCATGTCCCCATCCACGCCCGACCTCCAACAAGCCAACCGGGAACTCAATGATCGCATCAGTCAACTTCAGGCGCTGATTGAAATCATGCCGGTGGGGATTGCGATCGCGGATGATCCAGGCTGTGCCCAGATGCAGAACAATGCCTACCTGCGTCAGCTTTTGGAGGTGAGTCCGGGGCGCAATATTTCTAAGAGTGCGCCGATTGAGGAGCGACCTTCTTTTCAGGTGTTTCAGGCGGGGGAAGAGTTGGCGGCTGAGGAGTTGCCGATGCAGCGATCGGCGCGGTTGGGGGTGGAGGTGCGGGATGTGGAGATTGAGATTCGGTTTCCGGATGAGCGATCGCGCTATTTGCTGTCCTATGCTTCTCCCATTTGGGATGAGCAGGATGAGATTAAGGGCGCAATTGGGGCGTTTTTGGATATTACCGATCGCAAGCAGATTGAAACAGCGTTGAGCATCCAGGAAGAACAGTTGCGGTTATTCATTAAGCATGTGCCTGTGGGGGTAGCGATGTTTGACCGGGAGATGCGTTATGTCCATGCTAGCGATCGCTGGTTTAGTAGCTATGGGTTAACGGAAGAGTCGGTGGTGGGGCGATCGCACTATGAGGTCTTTCCTGATTTGCCGGAGCGCTGGAAGGAAGTCCATCGACGCTGTATGGCGGGTGCGGTGGAAACGCGGGAAGAAGATCCTCTGGTGCGACCCGATGGGTCAACGATGTGGCTGCGCTGGGAGGTGCGTCCCTGGTATACCCGTGAGCAGGAGATTGGCGGCATCATTATCTTTTCAGAGACGATTACGGCGCGGAAGCAGGCCGAGGAACGTTTGCGCGCGAGTGAAGCCCTGTTGCAGCAGCGCGAAGCCACGATTCGACAGCAGTTTGCGGAACTGGAGAGCATCTATGATTCGGCTCCGATTGGGCTGTGTTTCCAGGACAGGGATTTGCGCTATGTGCGAATGAACGATCGCCTCGCTGAAATCAACGGGGTTTCAGCGGCAGCGCATTTGGGGCGCACCATTCGGGAGGTACTGCCGGAAATTGCTGATATTGTTGAACCGTTGCATCGACGGGTGATCGAAACTGGGGAGCCGATTTTGGACGAGGAGATTCATCTGGAACTGCGGACTCAGCCTGGAGTCGAGCGGGATTGGTTGGCTAGCTATTTTCCCCTCAAGGATGCCGAGGGGCGAGTTCTGGGGGTGAATGTTATGGTGCAGGAGATTACCGCGCGCAAACAGGCCGAAGCTGAGCGCGATCGCCTCCTCCAGCAAATCGAAAGTGAGCGCAGTTTTCTGGAGCAAACCTTGCAGCAAATGCCGTCTGGGGTGGCGATCGCCGAAGCGCCCTCGGGCAGACTGCTCTACCACAACGACGAAGCGATCCGGCTGCTCCGTCATCCGATGCGAGTCAGCGAAGATTACGAAGGATTTGCCCAGTACGGCGCACTGCATCCCCAGGGGCAACCCTATGATCCCACGGACTATCCCCTGGCTAGAGCGGTGCTGGAGGGGGAATTGATCAAGGCGGAAGAAATGGACTATCGTCGGGGCGATAATACGGATACGGTGTTCTCGGTCAATGCGGCTCCGCTGATTGACGCACAAGGCAACCGCATTGCCGCCGTAAGTACCTTTGAGGATATCTCTGAGCAAAAGCGTCTGGCGCAAGAGCGCGAACAGCTTTTGGCCTTAGCCGAAGCCGCCCGTGCCGAAGCCGAAGCCGCCAACCGCAGCAAGGATGACTTTGTGGCGCTGGTGGCTCATGAACTGCGATCGCCCCTCAACGCTATCCAGGGCTGGGCCAACCTGCTGCAAACCCGCAAATTTGACGAAGCCACCACCCAAAAAGCGCTGGCCACGATCGTCCGCAACACCCAAATCCAGGTACAGATGATCGAAGATCTCCTCGACATCTCCCGCATCGTGCGCGGCGACCTCCATCTAGAATTTGCCCCCGTCCATCTCAGAACCGTCGTCGAAACCGCGATCGATACCCTCCGCTTCACCGCCGAAGCCAAACACCTGCAAATCACGACCCATCTCCAAGACATCCCCCCGCTCCAAGGCGACGCCGATCGCCTCCAACAAGTCGTCCTCAATCTCCTCACCAATGCGATGAAATTTACGCCAGATGGGGGAGAGATTGGGGTTCAACTGATGGGGCAGGGAGTAGGGAGTAGGGAGTGGGGAGTAGGGGAGGAGGAAGGGGAGGAAGAAGGGGAGGAAGAAGGGGAAAGGGAAAAGGGGAAAGGGGAAAGGGAAGGTTCCCTGTCCATCCACCCATCCACTCATCCACTCATCCACCCATCCACTCATCCACTCATCCACCCATCTCCACCCCACGCTCTCCTCCGCATCACGGATACTGGAAAGGGGATTCATCCTGACTTTCTGCCCTATGTGTTCGATCGCTTTCGGCAAGATCCGCATCAAGCGACGAGCAAGCAAGGGTTGGGGTTGGGGTTGGCGATCGTTCGATATCTGGTAGAACAACATGGCGGAACCATTACCGCTGCCAGTGATGGCGAAGGTCAGGGAGCAACCTTTACAGTGATTCTGCCTTTGTCTCCCGACCCTGAAGCAATTCCCCCTCCACCCATGATCACTGCCACAGAAAGCTAACCTGAACCCCCTCTCTCACTCCCGATCCGTTTAACCGCAGAGACGCAGAGGATAAGAAGGGGAAAGGGGAAAGGGGAAAGGGGAAAGGGTGGCTTTCTAGTCATCTCCCCACTCCCCACTCCCCACTCCCCACTCCCTACTCCCTACTCCCCACTCCCCACTCCCCACTCCCCACTCCCCACTCCCCACTCCCCA
>JALOOP010000018.1 GCA_025454315.1 Oculatellaceae cyanobacterium Prado106 | reverse complement strand
GTGGCGTTTCATGAAGTATGAATGGATAGAACTGTGGGCTTACGAGGGATGGGAGAGTTTGGTCAAGTATGTAGAACAGGTGATCAAAGGCTTTGGGGAAGAATATGTGATCAACTTTGCCTAGACCTTTACACCTCCCTTAATAGGTAAAGATTTTTGCATAAGGACTTACCATCCTGTCCCTCAGCGACTTCTTGACAACTGACTTCATCTCCAGCGATGCCAAAATGGGGATTGACAAAGTTCGTCCCCGGCCCCGATCGCACATTGATCTTTGATCCTGGATTCTGTGCTGTTAAGGTTGTAATTCCTGGAATAAACGGCCCCTGTACGATTTTGACATAGATGCCGATCGCCGATAAACATTCATCGATCGTGGCAGAAGGTTTAAAGGTATTCTGACGATGCTCCCAAACCGCCGTTCGACCCTCCCCCTCGCCAAGGGTGAAATGAAAACTACTGCTCATGTCGGGGTTGCTGTTGATATGAATGGTTTCACGAGTGGCCTCTATGAAGGGTTGACCATCCTTCATCGATACATGACTGACGGTGATGCGGGCATATCCGGCATAGGGACTGGGCGGGCCGTCTACCAAATGAATGCAGGTGCGGTTTCCTTTTTGGGCGATCGCTCGATAGCTTCTTGCAAATACCGAACCTTGAGCAAAATAAGTGCCAATTTTTAGTTCCATGATCGGGGTCAACCTTCCTAGATATAAATAGAGTGAGTTCTTCGCCAAAAGGTCAATTTCTAAAGGGTTAATACATGAACCAACATCATCTAGAAATCGACCTGATTGTTCTTAGTCTAGAAAAGCGGCATTGCTCTCACTAGTCCCCCTGCGGGTAATTCTCAAGCGGGGTTCAGAGGTTCGGACATTTTCCAACAAAATCCGATTTTGCTCAGCATTGAGCGAACCAATTCAACCCGGAAAGATTACTGAGAAACATATGTGTTTCTCAATACACCCTTAGTTAGAAGGATGGCGATCGCCTCTCAATTTACAATTCAATATTTGCGAAACTTTCCAAAACTGTGTAACATTAGGAAGAGAATTTATTGAATGAATCAACATCCTGACCTTGACAGGGGCGAAGGACGTTCGTCAGTCGGTCAAAGGAGTTAACGTTATGATTCCAAATTTCCAGCACATCGAACTTACTGAAGGAACTGGCTTGTCCAGATCCATCCTCTACATTGTAGAACCTGTACCGATTGGAACTGCGCGGCACGACTAGGTGACTGCTGCTCGGTACAGCGATCTTTTTTGTGTTTTTTATCGATTGAAATCGGCATAGGGGTTTGCGATCGCACTAACCCGAAGTTTTTCCATGCCAGTCTTTACATGGCAAAGGTTTTGGTACGACTTTGGTGCGATAGAGATTTGCCCAAAGTCGTTTGACTACGGCTATTTTACGCGGGTGATGCGATCGCTCCTCATGCCTACCTCCCATCGTCTAGCGTTGGTTAGACGGTCAAAATTTTGCTGAATATTATCAAAAATTACTAAGGATCTCATGATTCCCTTAACGCCAGAGGTCGCTCGTTACCTCTCCAATTCGCTGCGTGACTTCAAACGGATGCCCCAGGCTGCTCAAGGTACCTATTATGTGATCTTGGCTGCGGCCATTTATGGATTTACCCTGGTGCTAACCAAAGGAGCCTTGACGCAGCTTCCACCGTTTACCCTACTGTTTATTCAAACTTCTTCCAGTGTTGCTTTCTTTTGGACAATTATCGTCATTCGAGGAATTCAAGTTCCCCTTCATTGGGATGTTCTCAAATATGGTTTAGCCGGACTCTTAGAGCCTGGATTGTCCTATATCTTTGGAGTATTTGGACTTTCCTTAACCTCAGCTAGTGATGCAGCCTTGATTGGCACGACAGAACCGATCGCCACCCTGGTTCTATCCTGGCTGATTCTCCGCGAACGCATCCGCCTGCCCTTCATTGGGCTAGGAGTTTTGGCCTGTATGGGCGTGTCCTGGGTAGCGGCTCCGGAAGCAGCATCCATGGGGCAAGGCACCCTCTGGGGAACGTTGCTGGTTTGTCTAAGCGTTTTGTTTGCGTCACTCTATGCCATTACCACGGCTCATTCGGTCAAACAGTTGCATCCCGTAGTTTTAGCTGCGATTCAGCAAACGGCTGCACTAGTGCTTTTTGGGGTGATGCTTTTGGGAGCCTGGGCATTGGGGCTAGAATCGGTTCAGTTTACTTCGGCAACCTGGGGGAGTGTGGGAGTGGCGATCGCATCAGGAGCCTTTGGTTATGGGCTGGCGTTTCTGCTGTATCTGGCGGCAGTTCGCCATCAGTCCGCCAGCCGCATTTCACTGTACTTAACCCTGACTCCGGTCTTTGGTGTCATCGGCGCTTATTTGTTCCTAGGTGAAAGGCTCATGCTTTCTCAGGGATTGGGAGGAAGTTTAATTTTGCTAGCGGTCATGGGGCTGTCCCAGTTGCCACAGGAGCAATAGCCTGTTATCCCGTGATCTTGATAGAAATCGGGAAGCTGTGAAATTTTTTTGGGGAGAGTGGCGATCGCTTTTCCGCAAACCCTCAGTTGTTTGATCCGAGACAATGTTTCATCGAATACAATCAAGACAGCATCAAGGCAGCATCAGAACAGTCCGGCTTATCAGAAACGGTTTGTCTAGCACCACAGCCAACCCACCCTTCCTGCTGTCTTGTTAGGGTTACCCCCCTCGTTCCATACCTCCATGAAATCCTTCATCATCGCCAAATCCTATCTCAAACGCCTGTACAGGAAAGTATCCCTAGGAGGGAAACGCACCACTGTGGGCTATGGATTTGCCCTGCTGCTGCTGGCGCTGCTGAGTGTCACCTCTTATCAAAATGCCACTGAACTGAGCGATAACGCAACTGAAATCCGACAAACGCAAGTAGCATTTCTCACCCTCACTGAGATGTCAGCGCTTTTAATCGATGCGGAGTCTGCCCGTCCTGGCTATTTTCTGTTGGATAACCCGGATGATCCAGAGGAATTAGCGCGTGAACGCACAGCCGTTGATCTGCTCTACACCAGAATTGAACAACTGCGACCTTTGCTCAATTCATTCCAAAGTCAACAACAACTCGATCGACTCCAAACCCTGATTGCCCAACGAGTTCAACTGACGCGCCAGCAGGTTCAATCCAAGCCATCATCCAATCCTGCCTTAGCAGACGATCGCGCGAATCCATCAGATACCCTCATGCTTCAGCAAATCCAGCGCAACCGCCAGGAGGTTCGCCAGATTCTAGATAGCCTGCGGCTAGAGGAAAGTGATTTAGTTCAGACCTACTTGGATCAATCCCAGCGAAACTTGCGATCGCGCCTCTTCATTGAGCGATGGGGCAGTTTCCTCACCTTTTTGATTATGCTGAGTGTCTACCTGATGTTGCGACGGCAAAAACTAGGACGCGAACGGGCGGAGGAAGGGCGTAGACAAATGGTGCAGCAAAAAGCATTGACCGATCTCAAGCTAGAATTTTTCTCCATGGTGTCCCATGAGTTTCGCACTCCCTTAAGCTTAATTAGCGGTTCTGCCCAACTGCTCAACGAAAGCCTGAAGCCTCTGGTTGCAACCCGTAAACTCAAGAACTTGCAGCGGATTCAAACCTCCGCCAAACTCATGTCCCAGATGCTCAACGATGTCCTGATGATTGCCCGAGCAGATGCCGGAAAGTTAGAGTTCAACCCCAAGCCGTTAGAACTGCAAACCTTCTGTCTCAATCTCATCGAAGACATGCAGGTATTTAGCCCTTCAGCCCGTTCCATCCAATTCAGCTATCAAGGGCAAATCACCCATGCCCAACTGGACGAAAAGCTCCTCTATTCCCTCCTCAGCAATCTTCTCTCCAATGCCCTCAAGTACTCTCCCCTTGAGGCTCCAGTTCGTTTTCATCTCGTCAGCAACCCCAACCAAATCACGTTTCAAGTCCGTGATCAAGGCATTGGCATCGTCCCAGAAGATCTGCCCAACCTCTACCAGCCATTTTCACGAGGTCACAACACGGGCACAGCGCTCGGAAGTGGGCTAGGGCTAACCGTGGTCAAACGTTGCGTTGAATTGCATCACGGTGAAATTTTGGTAGAAAGTGCGATCGCCCAAGGCACCACCTTTACCGTCATTCTACCCACGCAACAAACCTCTCTCGAAGCATCCAGGAATCCTCACTCGTAATGGGTACGCTCCCTCTACAGAGATCTTCAAACTCTGCTGCATTACAGATTACATCCAGGTTTGCCCTCACTAGAGTGGAGGATACTGACCTAGAGTGACCTCCGTTAAAAGCTATGCAGCGTACCCTTCCCAAGCGAATTCAGAAACGACAGATTCAGAAGCAAATTCGAGCGGTGATTATCTCAGATCCGGTTGCCTCAGCCAGATCCGTTGGGCTGCGCTATGTGTCGGACGATTCTCTAGGAATTCAACGCAAACGCACGGGTAAAGAGTTCACCTATCTGGGGCTAGATGGTAAACCGATTCGCGATCGCCAGGAAATCCAGCGCATCAACGCTCTAGCCATTCCCCCGGCCTACAAAGATGTGTGGATTTGTCCCTATCCCAATGGTCACCTGCAAGCAACAGGACGCGATGCCAAAGGACGCAAGCAATATCGGTATCATCCTTTGTGGCGATCGGTGCGCGACCAAACCAAGTTCACCCGGATGATTGTCTTCAGTCAGGTACTCCCCAACATTCGTCAACGACTAGCCCAAGACCTGGCACTGTCGGGATTGCCGAAGCAGAAAGTACTAGCGACCGTGGTTCAACTCATGGAACTAACGCGGATTCGCGTCGGCAATGAAGAATATGCCCGTTCCAACCATTCCTACGGATTAACAACCTTACAGGATGAGCATGTAGATATTTCGGGTGCAAAAATTCACTTTCAGTTTCGCGGCAAGAGCGGCGTTGAGCATGACATTAGCCTGAGCGATCGCCGACTCGCAAAAATTGTCAAACAGTGCCAGGATTTACCAGGACAAGATTTATTTCAGTACCTCAACGAAGAGGGAGAAGTGCAGGCGATCGGCTCCAGCGATGTCAACGAGTATCTGCGCGAAATCTCAGGCGAAGACTTCACCGCCAAGGATTTTCGCACCTGGGCTGGAACCGTTTTAGCCGCCTCCCAGCTTGTTGAACTGGAAATGTTCACCTCTGAAACAGCCGCGAAAAAGAACATTACTCAAGCCGTCAAAACTGTGGCCACCCATTTAGGAAATCGTCCAGCCACCTGCCGTAAATATTACATTCACCCTGCCATCCTCAAAGCTTACACCGAAGCGACACTCCACCCTGTTATGGAACAACATCTCAGCCTAGTCATTGACGATCCCTATGCCCTTCGCCCCGCAGAACTAGCCGTCGTTTCCATTCTAGAACAGCAGCTTGTCCAAGAAATCGAAACCAACTTAATGGAACAGATCGCAAGCTAACCCATGAATTCCCAAGATCCCCATAGGGTGCTTGAAAGCGAAGTGGATACTGGTGACGAAGAGCCTTCCATTACCCAAGCAACAATACACCTTATAACAAAAGGATTGCGTAGAATTGCTGACCTCGCTATGATGTAATGCTGATCACAGCCAGCCACTCCCCAATCCTATGAACCGCAAGATAACGCTCTGTTTTGCGATCGCCCTCTCCCTCTTCCTGCTCCTACCCTTCTTTACACCCGCCGCCCAACCCCAAACTCCCACCTACGTCGCCCAAGGCCGAGGCGGAGCCGTGGCCTCAGTGGATCGGTTAGCAACTCGGATTGGCATTGAAACGCTTCAGGCGGGAGGCAATGCGATCGATGCAGCGGTTGCAACGGCTGCCGTTTTGGGCGTGACAGAGCCGTTCTCAGCAGGTGTGGGGGGCGGTGACTTTATGATGATTTACTTGAAGGCAGAAGACCGAGTCATCACCCTGGATGGCCGGGAAGAGGCTCCCGCATCTGCCCATCCCCAAATGTTTCAAAACCCCGATAGTCCGACGGGAGAACCACTGCCCTTCTCCCCCAATCGGATCAGTAGCGGTGTCGCAGTAGGGGTACCTGGAACGGTAGCAACTTGGGTAGAGGCTCTACGACGCTATGGCACTTTGGGCTTAGGAGATGTCATTTTACCCGCCATTTACTATGCGGAGAATGGCTTTGAGGTGGATCAAACCTTTGCTAATCAGGTACAACAAAACCAGGAGCGCTTTAGTGCATTCCCAGCCACAGCAGCGCTCTATCTGCCCCAGGGAAAACCACCTGCGATCGGCTCCGTGATCAAAAACCCTGACCTGGCAAAAACCTATCAAATCATTTCATCACAAGGTATCAATGGCTTCTACCGAGGCGAAATTGGCCGAGCGATCGCCCAAACCGTGCAAAATCCACCCACTGTAGAAACCCCGCCTTTCCCAGTGATTCCCGGCGGCATGACCCTGGATGATCTCGATCGCTACGAAACCCGAGTGCGATCGCCCCTTGTCACCGAATATCGCGGCTACAAACTCTACGGCATGGGACTCCCCACCAGCGGCGGCATCACCAGTAGCGAAGTTCTGAATATTCTAAATGGCTTTGACCTGCCCAACCTCGATCGCGTCAAAGCGTGGCACAGCGTGATCGAAGCCCAGCGCCTAGCCTTTGCCGATCGCAATGCCTTTTTAGGCGACCCGGAATATGTCGATGTGCCACTGGCCGGGTTGCTGAACCCAGACTATGCCCAGACTCGTCGGGGATTAATAGGCGATCGCGCTCCAGCCAACGAGAAGGAATTTCGAGCCACCGCAGGCGATCCACTGCCCTTCCAAAGCGATCCCAGTCCCAGTCTCACTGCCGTTCCCAAAACTGCCACCATTGGCGATCACGAAGGATTATCCACCACGCATCTGAGCGTGGCCGATCGCTTTGGCAATCTAGTGTCTTACACGTTAACGATTGAATCCACGGGTGGTTCTGGCATGGTGGTTCCCGGCTATGGCTTTTTGTTAAACAATGAGTTAACCGACTTTGATGCGACCGTGCCCCATCCCAATACCCCTGAACCGAGCAAACGCCCCCGCAGCAGCATGGCACCAACGATCGCCTTTGCCCCGGATGGACGTGCGATCGCCTTTGGTTCTCCCGGAGGTTCCACGATTATCACCACGGTTTTGGGAATTGGCTGTAACTTGATGGACTTTGGGATGTCCTTGTCGGATGCGATCGCTGCTCCCCGCATCTCCCAGCGCAATGGTGGCGGCACTCAGGTGGACAGTGGGTTTGAAAAAACGGAGCTAGGAAAAGAATTAATGGCGATCGGGCATCTGCTCGAACCCATGCCTGAAATTGGTGCAGCAACCGGAGTTCTGGTCAATCCAGATGGCTCGATGGTGGCCGCTGCCGAGCCTTCGCGTCGGGGTGGAGGAAGCGCAATGACGGTCAGTCGATGATCTCATTAAACTTTATCGGAGATTAGGTTTAATGAGTTGGCAATCGTGTTTTTACGCGCCGAAGCCGCTCAGAAACACGATTGCTGATAAAGACTATTATGTTCGATCAACGATCGGTTGCCTGGGCGATCGCGCCAAGCACCTCATCACACCAGGCAACCCATTCCTCCTGATAACGAATTCCACGGCGAATCACCAAATGCATGTACAGTTCCTTCAACTCCAGCGTATTTATGTTTTGAGCAAAGTATTCATCCATACGTTTCACCTGCTGTAGCTTTTCTGCATGGATCTGTCGTCGTCGCTCAATTTCACGAACCACAACCCGGTGGGAAATCAAATGGCCAGCCAGCCCAATCACCCCCAAATCTTCCCGAATGGCGGCGGGTTCTGAAGGTTTGATCAGCCAGTCCGTCAGGTCTTGCAAACCCTCTGGGGTAATGGAATAAATCTTTTTGTCCAGCCGTCCAGGCTGGGTAATCGCCTCATAGGTAATACCGCCCTGCTGCTCCAGCTTGGTCAGTTCAGCATAAATTTGCTGCTGGCTCGCCTTCCAAAAACAACTGCCAAACCCTTCGGCAAATTCTTTGGCCACCTCGTAGCCGCTCAGAGGTTGGCGGGATAGCAGAGCCAAGAGGGTGTGTTTCAGTGCCATAGCCTATCGAAAAAATGTGAAAAAACCGTAAAAAACTGCTTGACTTATTCCTGAAATCGATCATACCATAATCTTGTATTCAACTTTTTGAATACAAGAACAGGAATTCAAGATGATGAATTTAGATTTGCAACCCAAATGGCTGTCTTCGCGACGCTTGATTGTGCTGGGAATAGGTTCTGCAATCGGCTCTGTGCTGGCGATCGGGGGCAGCATTGGTTACAGATGGCTGGCAACTCCTCCGCAACCTCCGCTTGTAACCACGCCGCCCCTCGAAGCCATCTCCGCCCTCGGTCGATTAGAACCCCTAGGGGAAACCATTCAGGTCTTTTCGCCGCCTTCCCTCGCCGGAACCCGAGTCGAGCGGTTGATGGTGCAGCATGGCCAGCGGATTCGCCAGGGAGACATCATCGCCACACTCGATACCTATGCGCCCCGAGAAGCAGCCTGGAAAGAAGCCCAGGCGCAAGTCGAGGTCGCCCAAGCACAGCTCCAGCAAGTCGAAGCCGGAGCCAAAACCGGACAGATCCAAGCTCAGCAGCGCGTCATCGATCGCCTCCAGGTCGAACTTCAAACCGAAACCACCGCCCAATCCGCTGCGATCGCCCGTCTCACCGCCGAACTCGCCAACGCCCAACTCGAAAACCAACGCTACCAATCCCTCCAAATTGCCGGAGCCGTCTCCGCCTCCCTGCGCGACAGCAAACAACTTACCGTCGATACCGTCCAACAACAACTCCGCCAAGCCCAGGCCGAACTCGATCGCATTCGTCAATCCCGCACCCGCCAAATTGCCGAAGCACAAGCCACCCTCAACCAAATTGCTGAAGTTCGCCCCGTGGATGTGGAGGTTGCGCGATCGCAACTCAGCCAAGCCCAGGCAGTCGTTGCCAGGGCAAAAGCAGAGTTTGATTTAGCCGTAGTGCGATCGCCCCAAGCCGGACAAGTCCTCAAAATCCACACCCGCCCCGGCGAAGTCGTCAGTCCTCAAGGCATTATCAGCCTCGGTCAAACACAGCGCATGGTCGCCGTAGCTGAAGTCTACGAAACCGATATTCGCCATGTCAAACTCGGACAACCTGCAACCATCATCAGCAAAAACAACGCATTCCCCGATGCCCTCCAAGGCCAAGTCGTAGAAGTCGGCCTAGAAATCAACAAACAGGATGTCTTAAATACCGACCCAGCGGCACAATTCGATGCCCGAGTCGTTGAAGTCAAAGTTCTACTTGATGAAGCCGCCAGCCAGCAGGTTGCAGGCTTAACCAACCTCAGTCTTCAAGTTTCCATTGACATTCGCTAATCCAAGACAATAGCTCTATGAATCGCCCGATCGCCCCCCTCCCTGCTCGAAGAAAGAAACCTCTATTCCTCTCCTGGCTACAGCTTCGCAAAGAACGCGCCAGACTTTTGGTGGCGATCGCAGGCATCAGTTTTGCCGATGTTCTCATGTTTCTACAAATGGGATTTCGAGGCGCATTATTTGACAGCGCCGTGCAATTTCATGAGAGCCTAAACGGTGAACTGATCATGGTCAGCAGTCGTTCGCGATCGCTCATTTCCCTCGATCGATTTACAGAACGGCGTTTATATCAAGCAGCGGCAGCAACAGGTGTTCAAGCCGTCAGCCCTATTTATCTCAATCCTGTCCAATGGCGAAATCCCTATAACCGAGAGATTTGGGATATTTATGCGATCGGAATTAATCCCGAACATGCGGTCATGAATCTCCCTGGTGTAGAGGCCAACCGCCACAAACTGCGCGCACCCGACACAATCCTCTTCAACAGCGGCTCCCGCAAAGAATTCGGCCCGATCGCCCAGCGCTTTCAAGCAGGAGAATCCATCACCACCGAAATCGACGAACGTCAATTTCAAGTACAGGGATTATTTCAACTCAGCCCAACCTTTGGCATTAACGCCTACCTGGTCACCAGCGATATTAACTTTCTGCGAATGGTGCGATCGCGCCAAGGTGGCCTGATTGATGTCGGTGTCATCGAACTCAAACCTGGTGCTGATCCTCAAATCGTTCTGGCAGAACTGCGATCGCGCCTTCCCCAAGATGTCAAAGTCATGACTCGCGCAGACTACGCCAAAGCCGAAGTCGCTTTCTGGAACGCTAGCACACCCGTCGGCTATACCTTTGACTTAGGTGTTGTCATTGCGTTTATTGTGGGAGCCGTCATTGTTTACCAGATTCTCTATAGCGATGTCACCGATCATTTACCCGAGTACGCCACCCTCAAAGCAATGGGGTTTCGCGATCGCTATTTGCTCCTGGTTGTCTTTCAAGAAGCCCTAATTCTGGCAGCCTTTGGCTTTGTTCCAGGAACTGCGATCGCCCTTGGATTCTACCGTGTCACCTACATAGCCACCGCTTTACCCATGGCCATGGATCTCGGACGAGTCATTTTCGTGTTTTTGTTAACCGCTGTGATGTGTTCATTTTCAGCAGCGATCGCCGTCCGCAAACTTCAAAACGCAGATCCTGCCGATATTTTCTAGCATTCATCGCACAATTCCATAAACAGCGATTCAAGATTTAGGAATACCCCAATGTCATCCCATGTTGCCTCAACCGATCGCCCGATCGCCGCTCAACCCACCATCGCCGTCACGCATCTCAATCACTACTATGGTCAAGGAAACTTGCAAAAACAAATCCTCTTTGACCTTAATCTCAGAATCGATCGGGGCGAAATCGTCATTCTCACTGGCCCTTCTGGGTCAGGAAAAACCACCCTTTTAACTTTAATTGGCAGTTTGCGATCGCCCCAAACAGGCAGTCTGCAAATCCTGGGGCAAGAACTCCTCCATGCCACGCCCGCCACCATGACGCTAATTCGCCGTCGCATTGGCTATATCTTCCAGGCGCATAACCTCCTCAACTTCCTCACCGCCTACCAAAACGTAGAAATGGCCTTAGAGATTCACGACATTAGCGCAACAGAAGCCGATCGCCGCATCCAAGATATCCTCACTGCCGTCGGACTCGCGCAGAGAATGCACCACTATCCCAGCGAACTATCCGGGGGACAAAAACAGCGAGTGGCGATCGCCCGTGCCCTCGTCAGCCAACCCCAAATCATCCTCGCCGACGAACCCACCGCCGCCCTCGACAAACAATCCGGACGAGATGTCGTCGAAATCATGGAAAAACTGGCCAAGGAACGAGGCTGCACCATCCTCCTAGTGACGCATGACAACCGTATTTTGGATTTGGCCGATCGCATCCTATACATGGAAGATGGGCAGTTGGTCGATCGGTAGCGAATAGAGGAAAGGGGAAGGGCTGACCGTAACAACCTTTTACAACTTTTTGCTAAACCTCAAAACTTTGTAATAGAACTTGGTGATTCAGACCGATTAAATCTGCTTAAAATCAAACTATTGGATGTGGTGTCGTATAGCCGTGCTTTTGTCAATATCCCTACAAAGAGAATTACCAAGAGGCCACCATGTCTGCAAACCAAATCAAATCATTTGCCGTAAAAGCCCAGACAGACGCTACTCTCCAGGAAAAACTCAAAGCCTGTGAACGCGCAAAAGAACTGGTTGCGCTGAGCCAAGAATACGGCTTCGCCTTCGCTGAAGAAGAACTATACCCACCCAACGAACCTCAGTTTACCCCCGAACAACTGCATCCCAAACTAGTCAAAGCCTTGCTTCGGTAAGCAGTTTGTTTTAGTTTAAAAACTACCCCAGAGAAAATCCCTGAAAGCCATCTAGGAGAGATTTCTGGCTGAAGGGCGAATACCATTCGCCCTTCAGATCTCCGCCTAGCAAATCTCCGCGATCCGCGAAGGGAAGTGTACAGACTCTACATTCCAAAACCCCTGCGATCGCCGACCATTCTTCTTTGATTTTGATATCGGTATCATACACTCACGAACAGGCTTGGCGCGAAGCCGATGTCATACCCCCAAAGCAATCGCTGATCTAAACGATCGCCTCAACCTTCAATATTGCTTGTCACACACAAGTACAATCCTTCTAACTGCTGAAGTAATAACAGTCCGTGATTCATCTTCCGTGATTCATTTACAGTTGTAATGTTGCACTAGACTTTTCAATTAGCGCTTTTAGCTGCATATAGGCTCGTTCCGGAGTCAGAGGTTCCTGGCTCTCATCCGGAATATAAAACTGGCAGCTATCTGCAAAATAGCGCAGGACAAAACTGGGAATTAATCCTTGCTGCACAGCCTGCTTGCCCAATGTTTCAGCGGTTTCAACCAGACTCAACTCATCAAAAAACGGCGATGGATTCTTGGTGATCATGCTCTAAACTCCCAGAATTGCAATGAACAGAATGGCAAATCAACAATAGGAGAATTCTCGCTTGGGGGCGATCGCAACAAAATTAGCAGATTGACTTCTCCCATGTGCATCTTCTTTAGGTTTAATAAATTCAGCACTCCATTTACTCTTCCTTACGATCGAATTTCAGCACAATCTTGCTTCTGATAGGGGCAAGCAGGAGTGCCGCTGTCTAGGATTAAGCAAAACAACGTTTGTTGATTACGTTTGTTCATCAACGTTGTTGATGAGTGCAGTGAGTGGGTATGCAGCGGCACGGTCGCTGCACACCCATTCCTTTCTAGATCAAGCGACTCATCTCAACCCCTGACCCAAATTCGCTGGAGAGCAGTGTAAGATGGCACAACAACAAAAAACAGGCCGCCCCAACGACCAAAAGCAAGACGAGTGGCAACAGGATCTCAACCCAAATCCAACAGCGGGGCAAAATCATGGAATTGAAACCTCAGCCTCAGCCCATGAGTATTTGACGGCGGATCAAATCAAGGATTTACACCGCGATCTAGAAGGCTACACCCGCGACGATCTCCGACAAATCATCGTGCTGCCGCCGGGAAGCCGTTTGGAGCAAGGCGCAAAATATATTGACCTGAAAGATCCCGAACGCCAAGAATTCGCCGCCAGAGGCGACATGGAAGCGGGTTCCAGCAACTACTATGTCCCTAAAACTGAAATTGACTATCAACTCTGGAATCGGCTGACCAATGTCCAGAACCCTGAGAGAACGGGGCAAGGAAACCTACCTGCTTAACAAAATTGAAAAAGCAAGCAGAAGAATCTATTCCAGTAACGCGATCGCATGAGTAATGTTTAGCGCTAGCGAATTGGATACAGAAAGGGGATGTGGTGGCTACACTGCATCCCCTTTTGTTGGGGCAATTTGCCTATGACTAAAGCGGGAATACCAAACGGAGAGACAATGAATCGACCCGTATATTTCTTTACTGAAAATGTTAGTTCTCCGTAGATTTTGGCAACTCTGAAAATCATCAGGGTCACCCTTTGACCATTGTGATCGCCGTCATACAACCTCGGAAATTTACCGATCGGTTGTAGCCACAGTCGAACATATCCACTTTGCATGACCCGTTATTGCGTCACCCACCCTCGCAACCGGATCTGAGCCGTGAATCGGTTAAAGGGCTAGAAATGCTCGTTCACCTCTAATCTGCCATGACACCGATCGCCACTTCAGACACGACTCAGCAATTTCTGAGCTTCCTACTCCCCCCTGATATTCAGGCACTATTGCCGACCCAGCAGGTCATCGAAATCCTCAACCTGACCTCACATCAGATCGTGCCGATCGCCCAGGTTCCCCCCGAAGTGTTGGGCGTTTGCAACTGGCGCGGCGAAGTCCTCTGGTTAGTCGATTTAGCCGCCCTGATCGGCACCCAAGTTTCCCCCAATCGCCTCTGCGACAGCGCCTATCGCCCCCTACAACTCCATACGATCGTTGTCCAGCACAAAGGCTATGTCCTCGGCCTCGTCGTAGAGCAAATCGGAGCCATCCTCCGCCAAGACACCAGCGAAACTTACCCCATCCTCGCTACCCCCAACCCCCTCCAGTTCGCCGGCTGCATCGAAGGCTGCTGGCTCACCCCCGAGGGCAAAAGCCAGTGGCTGCTTAATGGGGAGGCTTTGATTGAAGGGTTCTGTTTAAGAAGGGAGTAGGGGGAAGAAGGGGAAAGGGAAAAGGGGAAAGGCGAAAGGGGGAACTTCGATACGGAATCCCCGGATTTTTTCCAACAAAGAACGGCGAAACAAGACATTGTATTTCCCCACCTCCCTACTCCCTACTCCCCACTCCCTACTCCCTACTCCCTACTCCCCACTCCCCACTCCCATCTACCAGGAACACACCATGCTTGCGAACGGGCAGACCTCTGAGAATCATCCTTTCCATCCTCTTTCCCCTCTAGACGATGCTGATTTTCAAGCTCAGCAGGGCGTTCCGTCGCCTCAGAAATCCCCAGCCCCCAATCCTGCGGCTCCCCCGCCGCCGCCCAGAAAGCAGCAGGCATCGCCCAACTTCGCTGCGCCACCGCCGCCACCCTCCATGATGAAACCAGGGATACAACCTAGCCTTGAATCGTTCACGATCGAAGACCCATTTTTGGAAACACCGCAAGCACAACCTATGATGGACGCTCTATCACCCAACGGTTTAAAATCACATCCTGCTCAGGAATCGCCCTTGCCCCCTGCAGCAATGGAACAACCTGCGATGACGGAGATGCGATCTGAGATGCGAACAGAGATGCGATCGCCCACCCTAGAACCTGTCCCTGCCGAGCTTCCAGAAAATCAGACAATTCTTCCGCCAACAATTCTTCCGCCAACAATTCTTCCACCGACTGCAACCCATCCCGCTCGTCCCAAAACTCAGCAACCTTCTCGCCTCAAACTCAACCTGAGAAGCCGAGCCACCTGGAAAGCGATCGCCCTTAGCACCCTACCGCTTTTGGCGTTGAGTCTGATTGGCTATATCTCCTCTAGTCGCAGCATCAGTCAGGAGATGGCCGCAACCGAGCAGGTAGAAGCCTCCCAGCTCGCGAATCAAATTAACCAGTTCATGTTTGAACGCTACACAGACCTGCAAACATTGGCGACTCAGCCGATGCTCCGCAATCCCAAAGTGCGTACCGTGATGAGCGTCCTAGAGAAGCAGCAGATCCTAGAAAAGCTGAAGGAAACCTACGGTGTTTACGACAGTATTGCGATCCTGGATGTGGCTGGAAATGCTCAGCTTCAAACGGTTGGCAGCATTATTCAAGAACCTCAAAATCAGCCCTATTTTCAAGAAGTTCTCAAAACAAATCGTGCGGTGATCAGCGCTCCGACTCCAAACGATATTGGCGTGCCGATGATTCACTTTGCGGCTCCCGTGCAGGACGGCGAGACGGGGCAGGTGGTGGCGATCGCCGTTCTTCGCATGAGTCTCGAAAAGCTCGACAGCCTAACCAAACAAAGCATCCAAAGAGATCAAGAATTCACCGTCTTTGATGCCACCGGAAAAATCATCCTGGCCAACGACGCAGCTTTAGTCAATCAAAATATTGATCAACAAATCAACGGCATTGCATCTCTGCGAACCGCTTCAGCCGCCGACACCCTAGTTTCCAACGGCTTGTTGATGGGAACAGCTTTGCTGCAATCCTTTGCCCAGCCCGAATTACCGCAGGAACATGCGATCGGCTATAGTCCCACCGCTACCCTACGCGGAATGCCGGATCTGAAGTGGGGCGTAGCGTTTGAAGCGAATCGCCAGATGATTCTGGATGCTCAGCGGGGGCGGTTGATGCTGATGGCGATCGGGCTGATGAGCGTGACGGCATTGGTGACGGCGATCGCCATTTCAACGGCTAAGCGAGCTTCTGAACTGGTTCAAGAGCAGCTCGAAGATTTAGAAACCAAGCAGAAGAATCTGCAACAAAAACAAGTGCGGATGACGAATCGATCGCGCCTCCTCAGCGAACTGGTCGAGAACATGCGTCAATCCTTGCGCCAGGAAGATATTTTAAACACGACGGTGAGCGATCTGAGATATGCGCTGAATACCGATCGGGTGATTGTCTATCAATTTAGCGATGACTGGAATGGTACCATCATTGCTGAATCCGTTGCCTCCGGCTGTCAGAAGATTCTGGGACAAAAAGTCATCGATCCATTCCGCGAAGGCTTCATCGAACGCTACCGCAATGGCCGGGTGCGCTCCATGAATAACATCTATACGGAAAATCTACACCAGTGCCACATTAAGCTGTTGGAAGGCTTTCAGATCAAAGCCAGCATTGTTGCGCCGATTGTGCAGAACGGTCAACTGATTGGGCTACTCTGTGCCCACCAATGTTCTGGCTCTCGCGACTGGGAAGAAGAAGACATTGATCTATTTGCTAAGCTTTCGTCTCAGTTGGGTTTTGTGTTGGAGCAAGCGGCTCTGATTCAGAAACAGACCCGCAGTGTGGAGCGATCGCGCCTCCTCAACGAAATTGTCAGCACCATGCGACGCACCCTCAAGGAAGAGGACATTCTCAATACCACTATCAGCGAACTGCGCTATGCCCTCAACACCGATCGCGTCATTGTGTATCGGTTTGAGGATGATTGGAATGGCGTGATTATTGCCGAATCGGTGGGGCTAACCTGTGAAAAAATCCTGGGTAAATATGTCCGCGATCCGTTCCGCGAAGGGTTGATTGAGCGCTATCGCAACGGTCGCGTCCGCGCCATGAACGATGTCACCACTGAGAACCTGACAAAATGCCATCTCGAACTTCTAGAAGGCTTCCAGATCAAAGCCAGCATTGTCGCGCCGATTATCCAAAATGACCAGCTAATTGGGCTACTCTGTGCCCACCAATGTTCGGGGCCTCGGTACTGGGAAGTCGAAGATATTGACCTTTTTGGTAAACTCGCCATCCAGTTAGGATTTGCCCTGGATCAATCCTCACTGCTGCGAAAACAAATCCGTAGCGTCGAACAGTCCCGCTTGCTCAGCGAAATTGTGGGGAACATGCGGCGATCGCTCAATCCCGAAAACGTCCTCAACACTACGGTCAGCGAACTGCGCTATGCCCTCAGTACCGATCGCGTCATTGTCTATCGCTTTGAAGATGATTGGAATGGCACAATTATTGCCGAATCCGTCGCTGCTGGATGGCGCAAAGTGTTGGGCGAAAAAGTCATCGATCCGTTCCGCGAAGGCTTAATCGAACGTTATCGCAATGGCCGCGTCCGCTCGATGAACGACATCACCACCGAAAATCTCACCCAATGTCACCTGGAACTCCTAGAAGGGTTTCAAATCCGCGCCAGCATCGTCGCCCCCGTTCTGCAAAATGGCAAGCTCATTGGCCTCCTCTGCGCCCACCATTGCTCTGGCCCCCGCCACTGGGAACAGGAAGAAACCGAACTCCTGACACAACTCGCCATCCAGCTTGGCTTTGCCCTGGATCAGGCATACCTGCTGGAAAACACCGAAAACGCCCGTCAGGAAGCCCGCCAAGAAGCCGACGCCAAAGCCGAAGAACAGCGCCAGCAAAAAGAATTCCTGCAAAAACGCGCCAAGGAACTGCTCATCGAAGTCGCCCCCGTCAGCAAAGGCGACCTCACCGTTCGCCCCCATGTCACCCCTGACGAAGTCGGAACGATCGCCGAATCCTACAACACGATCATTCAATCCCTCCGTCAAATCGTCGAACAGGTTCAAATCACCTCCCAGTCGGTGGCTGAAACCGCTTCCAGCAACGAAACTGCCGTTGACACCCTGTCCGATGAAGCTCGCCACCAAATGCAGGCCATCAACGAAGCCCTAGCCCAAATCCAGGACATGGTGGAATCCATCCAAGGCGTTGCCAAACGCTCCAAACGCGCCGAAAAAATCGTCGAACTGGCCACCCAAACCATCCAAGCCGGCGACGAAGCCATGGATCGCACCGTCTCCGGCTTCTCCGCCATCCGCGAAACTGTCGCCGAAACCGCCAAACAAATCAAATCCCTGGGAGAAGCCTCCCAGAAGATCTCCCGCGTCGTCAGCCTGATCAATGGCTTTGCCTCCCAAACCAACCTGCTAGCGCTCAACGCCTCCATTGAGGCCGCCCGCGCTGGAGAAGAAGGCCAGGGCTTTGCGGTCGTTGCCGAAGAAGTGCGATCGCTCGCCCAACAATCCGCCGCCGCCGCCGCCGAAATCGAAGAGTTAGCGGTCGATATCCAAACCCAAACCAACGAAGTCGTCGCCGCCATGGAATCCGGCACCGACCAGGTGGTAACCGGAACCCAACTCGTCGAAGAATCCCGCCAGCACCTCAGCCACATCAGCGAAGTCAGCGGCCAACTTAGCCAACTCGTCCAGGAAATCTCCCAGGCCACCGCCGAACAAACCGAGACTTCAGCCAGCGTCAGCGCCACCATGCAGCAAGTCTCTGCGATCGCCGACCAAACCTCCAAACAATCCGAAACCGTCGCCAACTCCTTCACCCACCTTCTGAAAGTTGCTAAAGAACTTCAGGTGAGTGTGGCGCAGTTCAAAGTTCGTTAGAAGGGAGTAGGGAGTGGGGAGTAGGGGGAGGAAAGGGGAAGGGGGAAAGGGAAAAGGGGAAAGGGGACACACAGATATTGTCGCGGACTTCCCAGAAGGAACGCAGACAAACCCCAGCTAAGAGAAATAGTTAACGCCTAGCATCCCCCCATCTCCCCATCCCCCCACTCCCCACTCCCCACTCCCCACTCCCCACTCCCCACTCCCCACCTCCCCACTCCCCACTCCCTACTCCCTACTCCCCACTCCCCACTCCCCACTCCCTTCCCCATGCTCGTCTTCGACCCCGCCATCCTCGACCAGGGCTATCAATTCTTCGTTCAGGAGTCTCCAGAGTTTCTCAAGATTCTGGAGGAAGGTTTGCTGTGTTTGCGAAGAGGGTATGAACGGGGAGAGGTGGATGCCCTGATTCAGGCGGCCTTGGCGATCGAGAAAGGGGCTGACCAGGTGGATTTGCAGGATATACGGACGATCGCCCACCAGTTTGCCGCGATTCTTCGTACCCTGCGGGATCAGGCACCTGTAATTGATGAGAACTTGGAAGGGCTGCTGCTTTGGGCTTATGACTGTTTGCGATCGCCCCTGATGCAGGAAATTCGCAGTGGTCATCATGATAGTGGCTTGACCTTGCAAACTGCGGAATCTGTCTTTGCCCATCTAGAAGATTGGTTCCGCGAAAAGCCAGAGCCAGAGCTGCTAGAGCCGTTTGTCATGGTCACTGAGAATAATCTATTTGAAGCCAACCTGGCTGAATCTGAATCTGTCACCACGCTGCAACAGGAAGACTGGCACGACACCCTCGCCGATTTAGAAGACTTGCTGAGCGATGCCCCCGTCCCTGGTTCCATGATTCACCCTGTGGCAGAGGAAGCGTCGATCGCCCGTCAGTTCCTGGAAGGCAATGCCGTCGATCGCGCGACCGCTTCACCCTTCGTCGCCGCATCCCAACCTGCTGATCTTCAGCAATCCCAACAGACTTCTGAGAAACTCCGCAATGAACCACCCGAATTAGTCGAGCGTCTCTCCGATCGCCTCAAAACCGCCCACATTTATCCCACGCCCCATCTCTCGAATACAATTCGGGTTGACCTGTATCGGTTGGAGAAACTCAATAACCTCATTGGTGAATTGTTTATTCAGGAAACGGGAGCCGTTCTGCAAATTCAGCAATTGGCCGATCGCCTCAACGCCATGAGCAAGCAGTTTCAACAGTTTCAGCAGTTCACCCAAAAACTACACCGCTGGTCTTACCGCAGCCAAAAAAATAAAGCAAAACTGCAAAACTCCTTTTTTCTCACCTCTCCGGCCTCAGACTTTGATCCGCTCCAGATGGATTCCTACAACCATCTCTACACCCTGGCGCAATCCATGATGGAGGAAATTGCCCAACTGGGAGAGGCTATGCAGGACACGACGTTGCTCTGTCAGCAGGCCAAGTTGACTCAGAATCGTCGCAAACAAACCGTTAAGCAGATTCAGGGGAGTTTACTGCGATCGCGCATGTTCCCCATCGGCGAAATCCTCCAGCGATTCCCTCGAATGCTGCGCGACCTCTCCACCCAATACCACAAGCAAGTCAGCCTCAAGATCATCGGCGAACAGACCTTGATGGATAAGGCGGTTCTGGAAAAACTCCTCGACCCCATGGTGCATTTGGTGCGGAATGCCTTTGATCATGGCATTGAACTTCCCGCAGTCCGAGAGAGCCAGGGCAAACCCGCCCAAGCCACGATCGAAATCCGGGCTTACCATCGCGGCAACCAAACTTTTATTGAAGTGCAGGATGACGGCAAGGGCATTGACGTTGAAGCAGTGCGGGCTAAGGTCGTTGCGCTCAACTGGTTATCTCCCCAAGAAGCGGCTGAACTATCGAGCGATCGCCTCTACGAATATCTCTTTTCACCCGGTTTTTCCACAGCGGCCAAAGTCAGTGAACTCTCGGGGCGCGGCGTTGGCTTAGATGTGGTGAAGGAACAAATCAAAGCGCTCAAAGGCAATCTGACGCTGACCTCAGAGCCGGGGAAGGGCACTCGGTTTACGCTGCGATTGCCCCTGACGCTGACGATCGCCAAACTGCTGATCTTCAGCCTTGACAACCAAATTATGGCCATTCCGGTGGATGCTCTAGTGGCGATCGTCACCGCTCCCACCCATGAAATCGAAATGCGCGATGACCAGTCCTTTTACCACTGGCGGGAGGACTGGGTGCCGCTCTGTCCGGCATCATCGCTGCTCCACCCCTACATGACTTCCCAGAATCGTAACCTCTCGCTGCAATCGATTCCCCTCCCCCTAGAAGACAAGATTCCGCTGCTGATTGTGGCCTACGCAGGGCAAAAAGTGGCGCTCCAAGTCGATCAAATTTTGCAAGAACAAGAACTCATCATTAAACCCTTTGGTCGTGCAGTCAAAGCTCCGGCTCACCTCTACGGCTGCACCATTCTGGGTGACGGCGCGCTCGTACCCGTCATTGATAGCCAGGGGTTAATCACACCGTCTCAAACCAGTTTCCTCTACCCGCCCGTCCCTCCCAGTGCCGTTGCAAAACCGCGCATTCCGACCATTCTGGTCGTCGATGATTCGCTGACCGTGCGCCAATCCCTGGCCTTCACGCTAGAAAAATCTGGCTACCGCGTTCTCCAAGCCCGCGACGGACGAGAAGGCATCACCCAACTGCAACAGGAGTCCGGCATTCAAGCAGTCTTCTGTGATGTGGAAATGCCCCGCATGAATGGTTTCGAGTTCCTTAACCAATGTCGTCAAGAATTTGGCGATGCAGCTCCTCCCATCATCATGCTGACCTCCCGCAGCGGCGACAAGCATCGTCAAACCGCCCAGGAGCTAGGCGCGAGTGGCTATCTAACCAAACCTTATCTGGAACAAGATCTATTGAAGACGTTGCAGAACTTGGTGGTTGGGGCGATCGTTTAGTCCAACATCCTGCAACACCAGTCCATAAATCCAGAAATCATAAACTCAGAAACACAGCCCTTGTCAAGGCTGAGGTACCGTAGCGAGGCTGTGCCCTATTACGATACTCACACGCCGTACCTCACTTCCATGAAATCTGTTGTAATGTAAGTCTTGTAAGTCTTGTAAGTCTATTGATACGATGAGGGTATAAACAGTTGAAGTACCCTCGACTCACTCCTTGGAGAACAAGAGCAGACATGATGGCACAACTTCTACAAACTCCACAACCTCAATCTGCGACTCTGATTCACCATGTCTCCTGGCAGCAACTCGAAGAAATTGACGCTGCCCTGAGTAAGTTTGGCAGGTTTCGCCTTGCCTATCTAGACGGAACGCTCGAAATCATGCCTGTATCTACTGACCACGAGGATTTCAAAAAGACCATTGCAATCCTGCTAGAAGCTTACATGAGAGCCGCTGGAATCCGCTTTTATGGTCGGGGTGGGCCGACCCTGGCAACCCAGGAGCAAGATGCACGAAAAGAACCGGATGAGTCTTATAACATTGGCACTCGCAAACCTCACCCTGAGTTAGTGATTGAAGTCGTCTTCACCAGTGGCGGGGTGGATAAACTAGAAATTTATCGAAAATTGGGAGTGACTGAGGTTTGGTTTTGGGAAGATGGAAGTCTAGCAATTTATATTTTAGAGTCGTTCTTCGAGGATGCACCTCTGCAAAACACCTCGATCCAGCGTTACACTAAGGTTGCAAAAAGCAGCTTACTGCCTTATCTGCCTATAGAAACTTTCTTGCGCTACATCACCTATCACGACCAGTACGACGCGGTAACTGAGTTTTTGGCCGAGCTTCAAGCAATTGCAGACCCATCCTAGCCTTCATATTCGGGCATCGTCGCGATCGTAGGCACAGGTCGCTAGCCTAGCGAAGCCAAAGACTTTAAAGAAAGAGATGCTATTGGGCTTCAGGGAATTTTTAAGTTGAAACGTCTCCCTGTTTTTGAGGGGAGTATGCTTTTGAAAGAGGGGTACCCGTTCCCCCGCGCCGCACCAAGATAAGCTCGGCAGCGATGCTGACGGCAATTTCAGCGGGAGTGAGTGCGCCGATGTCGAGGCCGATCGGCGCGTGGATCATGGGTAAATCGGTTGGCATATCTGGAGTGGCGATCGCCTGCATCACCTGACGAACTCGCTTTTGGCTGCCGATCATGCCAATGTAGCAGCAGGGAATAGGACGCTGGAGGAGGGCTTGGAGGGCTTCCAGGTCATAGGCATAGCCGCGTGTGACGAGGGCGACATAGAGTTGGGCATGGGCGGCTAGTGCTTGGAGAGAGGGGGCGATCGCCTCTGTAAAAATCCGGGCGGCTTGGGGATAGCGATCGCGGTTAGCCCACTCGGGGCGATCGTCCTGTACCATAACCTGAAAGCCGATTAGATCAGCGACTTTTGCCAATTCAACACCGCAATGTCCAGCGCCGACAATTAGCAGGGTGGGCGGTGGGGTGAGAGTTTCGGTGAAGGCAGTATTGGGATGGCTCTGAGAATGGCTTTGTGAATGGAGCACGGAATGCTCCGGTGAATTCTCTTCAAGCAGAAACGGGGATTGTTCCGGGGCAAAAGGTGTAACAAGTGTAACGGTTTGGCCGGATTCGAGATGGTGGAGAATTTGGCGGGTGAGGGCGATCGCCGTTTCCCCTTGCCAGCGCTCTAGCCAAACTTGCATCGTGCCGCCACAAATGCCCTCGGTTTGCCGTTGCAGATTTCCAGTCAGATCAATCTCGACTTGCTGTTTTTTCCCCGTTTGCAAGACGATCATCGCCTGTCGAATAACTTTGGCCTCCCCAGCCCCACCGCCAATGGTTCCCTCAGTGTTCTGATTGGCCGCAATCAGCATCTTAGCTCCCACTTCCCGTGGAACTGAGCCTTTGACACCCATGACGGTCGCCACCACTACCGCTTCCTGTTGAAGCCTGCGATCAAGCTGCCGATAAAAGTTGAGCATCCCCATGATCTCAGTAAAGCCATCTCAAACAGCGTAACCTTAACTGAAGCGAACCGTAAATCATACTCCTATGGCAACAAAGGTTGTTAAAGCAATACATTTCACCTAGATTACGGCAGTAGCATTCCCTCTTTATTGATCCCCATAGGATTCTCTGCTGAAATGCTCTCTCTCATAGGCTGTTGCCAGATCAGAGAGCGATCGCTCTCATCCTAGGGCTACCGGGTACACCTAAGTCTAACTGACTTCGCTGCCAGGTTTCCGCCCCCCGCCCCAGTTTTGGGAAAGCCGAGCCTTCGAGTCGTTTTTCTGGAGCCTTCACAGGAGTTTTCACAGGAGTTTTCACAGAGCAATCTCAAGAGCAATCTCAGACGACTCATCGAAGTCAAAGTCCCCCAAAGTTGGGGGATTTAGGGGGCAAAACCCTCCAAAACGAAGCCGACCGAGACTGCAATTATTAGCATTCTTCGTTCAGGTTTTGTCTCGATTGACCATTCTCCCTGCAATGATGAACCCCGATCGCCCATCTTCTCCCACCAAAGATCTTCAATGATTTCAAGGCTTGGATTTAGCTTGACAATGGGGACAGTAATAAAGCCGACGACCCGCCAGCGTCTCCTTAACGATCGCCACTCCACAAACCCAACAAGGACGATTCTCCCGATTAAACACAAAATGTCGATAGAAACTACGCTTGTGTCCTTGTGCTTTCAATTGCATCGCCAATTCCAAATCATTGGTAATGCCCTTAGTTCGATACGACTGTTGACACACTAAAAGAACAGCCTGTGCCAACGATTGGATCTGCTCTGGTGAACAATCTATAGGACGTAGCGTAGGATGAACTCGTGCCACAAAAAGAATCTCACTGCGGAGATAGTTTCCCAAGCCACCGATGAACTGCTGATCCAACAGGAGTGACGGCAAGGCGCGTCGATGGAAACGCTTGCTGGAGAGGCGATCGCCCAATTGCTCCACCGTCACCGCCTGATCCAAAACATCCACCTCAATCTTGCTGAGAAACGGATGGTGAATCAGGCCAATTTCGTCTAGCACTTCAATCTCAGAAGCACTGTAAAGTAACGCTGATTTTTTGGCGTTGTGAATCGCTAATCGAAGCTGTCGATTCGTGGGTGGATAGGAGTGCAAGCTGCGAACATACCAGCGACCATAAAGCTGATTGTGGCTGTAGATGTAAAGCTGGTTGGTGCAACAAATCACCATGCCCTTACCCCGCGTTCGCACTGCGGTCACTTGCTCTCCAACAAAAGCGGACTCATACCGTTTCAGATGCTCGAAGGCGAAGAACAGTTCGGTGATGGGGCGATCGCACAATGCCTGTTCGAGTTGGTCGGCGGCTTGACGAATCTCAGGGCCTTCAGGCATGGGAGGAAAGGAAACTTAGAATACTAGAATATCAGTCGTCGCTGAATTCAGCTATGAAATGTTATGTGGCGGCGCAGTCGCCACATAACATTTCATAGCCCCGATCTGCAACTCCGAATATCAGTCATTCTAATTGGATTTCAGTGGGGATGGGGCGATCGCATCTCCACCATATGACAGAGGAATCTTCCATGCCAATTCACCTTGATTCGACTCAAGATTCTGCCGAGGCTCGAACTGTTGGTTCTATAGCTGGAGAATTCGTGCCGGAGTGTTAAGGAGCGATCGTCTGCTTCAACGACCGTAGAATTTGCAGAACGGGATAGAGATCATTTCCTCGGTTGAGCATGGAAAAGAGGTTGGAAGTAGCGTACTGTGGACTGTCGCCCTGAACAAGTTTCAAAAAGAGAAATTCACTGCCATTGAGTACTAGCCCAAAGGTTGACCGACCTGAGTTTGGTTCAGCAAGCATGTAGGCCAGGGTTTGGGGAATAGCTTTGGTGATGGAGAATTCAGAATTTTTGGCCTCAATCACGGTGATCCAGAGCGATCGCTGCACCACCAGCACATCAATGCTGCCCTGAATGGTTTCCCCTTCATCCTCAGCACTGACTTGGATATTCACTTCCCCTTCAACGCGGATGGGCGGCTCATAAAATCCGGCTAAGTCTAGTAAAGGAGAAAGCACCACCATTTTAACGATGCTTTCCATCACCGGATATTCCAGGAGGTAGAGATAGTTGCGTTGAAGGCGATCGAGGGTGGTCTGTTCGGCTGCGCTGAGATTTTCGCCCCGATCTAGCCATTCCTCAAAGAAATCTGCCGCTTCAGATTTTTGCAGATGGAAGCGGGATTTGAGGTCGTGGAGTTTGAGGGTATGGGCTGCGATCGTTTTGGCGGTCATAGCGCGCTAGGGAAAAACATATCCCTAGCATATCGCCATCTCGCAATTGGCATCGATGGAACATGGAATGTTACGAATCAGCCAGAATGCTGTCCCAGAACTGTTCCAACCCTAAACAGGGGCTGAAACTCGTTGATATTGAATGTTCGCTTGCTTCAGCCGATCGAGTGCTTGCTGTAGGCGATCGCAGTCAGCAATCAAGCTAATCCGCACATAGCCTTCACCGCCAGCGCCAAAGGCGTTCCCTGGAGTGACCACTACGCCCGTTTGTTGTAGCACTGAGAGAGCAAAATCCGTGGAGCTTGTGCCTGGAGGACAGGGTACCCAGAGGTACATGGTGGCTCGGGTTTTGGGGATGTCCCAGCCCAGTTCGCCCAGTCCTTTGATGAGGAAGTCGCGGCGGGTGCGGTAGCGATCCTGGACTTCGTGGAGGTAGTGGTCGGGGAGTTGTAGGGCGGTTTCGGCGGCGGATTGGAGGGCGGCAAAGATGCCGTAGTCCATGTTGGTTTTGAGCGTTCGCAAGCCCTGAATGATGTGGCGATTGCCCACGACAAAGCCAATGCGCCAGCCTGCCATGTTGTAGGTCTTGGAGAGGGTATGGAATTCGACGCTGATATCTTTGGCTCCGGGGATTTCCAGGAGACTAGTGGGTTGATAGCCGTCAAAGGCCAGTTCGGCGTAAGCCTGGTCATGGACGAGCAGGATTTCGTGCTTACGGGCAAAGGCGACGATGTCCTCAAAGAATTCGCGGGGTGCGGTGGCTGCGGTGGGATTGCTGGGGTAGTTGAAGTAGAGAATTTTGGCCTGTTGCGCCACGCTGTCTGGAATGTCTGCCAGGTCAATCAACCAGTCGTTTTCGGGCTTGAGGATAATTTGGTGGATCTTGCCGCCTGCGATCAGAGGACCCCGAAAATGGGCGGGGTAAGCGGGACTGGGTACGAGAACCAGATCGCCGGGGTTGATGTAGGCGATCGCCAAATGCGCCAACCCTTCCTTGGAACCCAAGAGGGGCAACGCTTCGCCGTCTGGGTCGAGATCGACATCATAGCGACGGGCATACCAATCGGTGATCGCCCGTCGGAAGCTGGCCGTACCTTCAAAGGGGGGGTAGCCGTGGTTTTCGGTTTTTTGGATGGCTGCGATCGCCGCTTCCACAATCGGTCTAGGGGTGGGGCCGTCGGGGTTGCCCATACCCAGGTCAATCAGGTCTAGTCCTTGGGCACGGGCGTTGGCCTTGAGTTCGTCTAGACGGGCAAAGACGTAGGGGGGCAGGGCACCGAGGCGATCAGCAGGAGCAATCCAACCGAGATTCATGGCGTTAGTTCTTGGGAGTATAGGAGGAAGGGACAGGAGACGGATCAAGGGGGGCGATGGTGCGCGAATCGAGGGAGCGGGGGGGAATGGGAGCAGTGGTGGACACCATGGCCGCCATCAGTTGTTCTGGGGTGACCTCAAAGGGCAGACGGTGAATGTCCGACCCGGCCTGACAGGCGACTTCAGCCGATCGCCGCAGTTCCGCTAGGGTGACTTGATCCAGTCCCAGGTCTTGTAGGGTTTGGGGTAAGCCAATTTCGCCGTAGAACTTGAGGAGTTGCTGTCTGGCCGTGCTGGCCAGGAGATTGCCCTGCACCATTTCTTCGAGCCGCAACTGCACCAGAATGCCATAGGCCACCTTTTCGCCATGCAGCGTCCCATGACTCTGCAACAGATGGGTCAGACCATTATGAACCGCATGAGCCGCCACAGTCCGACATTGGGCACCGCCCAACCCGCCAATCATGCCAGCCATCAACACCGAGGCATCCACGACTTCTCGCCAAACCTCACCGCCCGGAGCTTGGAGTGCGGCGATCGCCTTTTGCAGCAGCAGATCCCGCAGAACTCGCGCCTGCTGCACTGCCGCAATCATCAAAGTCTGTTCCGAGTGGCCGCTGCTGACAGAAGCTTCATACCATTTGGCCAAGGCATCGCCAATGCCAGCCACCAGCGTTCGTTGGGAGGCCGTTTGGATCAGGTCATAGTCGAGCAGCAGCAGATCAGGACAGCGCACCAGACCCACATCGTAGAGGAACGCGCCCTCATCGGAATAAACATTAGAAAGGGCAGTCCAGGCCGCACAGGTCGCCGCAGAGGTGGGAATGGTGACAATCGGCAACTGGCTCTGGTAGGCCACCAGTTTGGCCGCATCCAACGCTTTGCCACCGCCAACCCCAATAATCACGTCGGCTTGATGTTGGGCGATCGCATCTCTCAAACTGGCTAACCCGGCTTCGCTACAATCCACCCCATAGGAAGCCTGAGCCGTCGGTAAGGACTCCAGGGCTGGCTGGAGAAAAGGCTGAATCACCGCCAGGGTATGGTCGCCCCCAATCACCAGAGGACGCTGCCCCAGACGGGCGATCGCACTTCCGGCCTGCGCGAGAATACCTGCCCCCCGCATCACCTGGGCGGGCGCAATGGTCAATGTGAAACTCATGGGCGAAGCAATGGCTTGATCTGCTTTCATAACCTGAATTGGCTTGGAATACCTGGATAGAGAATAGAAGCGGTCGTTAAGCAGAACCCTAGGGTTAATTTAGGGTAAAGAACACTTTACTACAATCGCTCTATTTTAAAGCGATCGCTCCTGTAGTTTAGGATACCTTTTTATAACTTCTGAAGAAATCACCTGATTGGGGAGTGGGGAGTGGGGAAAGGGGAAGGGCGAAAGGGGAAAGGGGAAAGGGGGAACCTGGAGTGGTCAAAGAACGATTGATGAAAGTGAAATCTGAGATCTTTTTAGGGTCTTTGGAGATCTTTGGTGCTTAACTCAGGGATTGTTGAAGGGATTCGAGGCGGTTCAGAAAGTTTTAGGAAGGTTCAGGGAGTTTTGGAGAAATCTAGGTAAAACATGGAAAATCATTGCTCTATCCCCGAAAACCCTTTCCCCTTTCCCCTTTTCCCTTTCGCCCCACAAAAACAAAGAGCTGACGCATCACCTGCATCAGCCCCTAAGAATTACATTCACTGCCGATCGCTAGGAAGCGGGGTTTGCTGACGGTTGGGGAAGTTTGGCTAGGTTCTCGCGGTAGAGGGTGATGGCCATTTGGTCGTCTTCGCGGTTGTAGAGCGATCGCTTCACTTCGCCCAGGTAGAGCGGTTGAGAAATGCCGGGTTCGGGGTGGAGGATGGCGCGGGCGCGGATGGTGAGTTTGTCCTGGCCTCGGCTGAGTCGTCCGGGGGAGAAGAGGTCGCTGGCAGCTTGCTGGAGGGTGGCGGTGAGTTGATCTTCGGTGATGGTGGCGGGGACGGCAATCACGGACTCAGCGGCTCCTGAGTCGTAGACATTGACAAACCGGACTGAACCTGGAACCACAGTGCGGGTGAAAGGGACGATGCCCAAGGCCAGCAAGCCCACGGTCAGAACAAGGCCAGCAAGCCCACGGTCAGAACGCCCATAAAGCCCGTGATCCCCACCAGGCGAAACCGAATGCCCCACTTGAACAGGAAGCCAATCCCAGCCAGGGCAGCACAGAAGAGGGTAAACAACCCTGCCCATTGGGTATAGGTCAAAAAGTCGGCGGGGGTGGGAATATTCATGGGGAAAATTGTGATGGGATACTCTGAATCGTTATGGAATGATAGGTTGCGGATGATTCGGGAATGATTCGCCTCAGATGATTTGGGACGAATTATTCGTTACTGACGAACCCCGCTGGCTGTGCGCTTTGGGATCCGTCCAGAGCCGCTTTCACCGTATGCCATGACAAATTAGCACACTTGATGCGAACGGGGAACTGTGCCACGCCCTGCATCACGTTGAGCTTTCGCAACTCTTGAGGAAATTCGGCTTCCCCTTTCATCATCAACTGAAAGCGCTGCACCATGTCCAACGCTTCGTCGAGTGAGCGTCCT
>JALOOP010000307.1 GCA_025454315.1 Oculatellaceae cyanobacterium Prado106 | reverse complement strand
ATCGCCTCTCCCTGGCGCGTCCACAGCTTGACGGTGCCATTCGATCCGCCCGAGGCGAGGGTTTGTCCATCGCTACTCCAACTGATGCTCCAGATATTGTTGTTCCTGGATGAAATTGGAGCATCTATCGAAGGGGGAGGTGGGATCTGGACAGGTGGGAAGGGGATAAGTTCGGGCATGGGGGTAGATGAGGGAGTGGGGGGAAGTTGAGTGAGCGAATGGGGGGGGATGAAGGGGGGATATTGGGGGAGAGCGAGTCCTTTTGCAATTTGTTGGGCTTCCCTTGCCTGAATTGCAGTCGGCACCCCGATCGCCACCGCTGCCAATGCCGCTGCCCCCATGCCCTTCACCCAAGTCCGCCGCTTGACCTTCTGTATCGCCACCCGCAAAAAATCTTCAGTCAGCATTCCTTGACTCTCCTAATCGATGGATTGGCAGACAGACCCAAAGTCTTAATTTTTTCTATCACGATGCTATCGTTCATCACATGACACGATCGTTGCCAGACACTTATAACAACTTGCCATACTGAATATTAGACCAATAATATCCAGAGAATCACAAAATTTTAAGACTTACACCTTCCAGGAAGACCAGACAAACGATTATTGCGACCAATTATTGCGGCACAGTCCAATCTTCTATTTACAGCCCAAGAACTTTCTTGAAGTCCTTACGATTACGAGTCACCACAATTCCACTACTGGAAAGGGTGTCTTACAACAATGGGGTAGGGCTCTTCCGAGCTTTTGGTGAGCAGGCACAGAAGGGAGGATACTGCGTAAGCAATTCCTGCGTAAGCAATTCAATGAAGTGCAGAATGTGCTAACGGCTTCTTGCTCCTGTTCCTACGCCATCTACAACGCCTGAAATAGAAAACTCAGCGGCTTGTAAGTACCCGCCACACCACCTGCGGCTGAAACAATGCCACTGGCGATCGCACCATATGTGCAACCTCCATCATCAGCGTATTCAATTCAGCACTGCGATGAATTTGCCCGATCGCTTGATTGGTATAACTCGCTAACCAGCGATCGAGGCGCGTCCTAATGTCGTCGGAAAGCGCGAATCTTGCCCCGTGGCTAGCGTCCATGCCAACTGATTACTCTGCGCCAGTCGTTGTTGAAACCGCGATGTCTCTCGTGATGAAGATTGCAGCCAATCCCGTAGAACCGTCGCCGCGATCGCGCTCACGGTCATCTCTTGACGGGGTGTAATCAGGATAGGCGCTTTTTAGTGCCACGAAATGCTGAAATGTCTATTCAGCAAGGCTTTTAGGAAGATGTCTGCTTAAACGCTTCTTGATTGATGAATTACGTTGCCACACAAGCCATCAAGTGTAGAATGCGGGTTTCAGCGGCTATTCTCCTTAACGCGCAACTAGAATACACATCCTTTCAACACGCAGAGGCAATTGTCACGATGCGGGCGCTATGAGCGATCGCCCCTCATCAGTCCACAGAAGCCTCCCCTCAAAGCCAGCCATTGTCCTTCCCGCTGGCACAGGTCAAAACTTAGATATAATCCCTCAACACCTTTTCAATGCTGGCTTTCGCATCATAGATTTCACTCCCAACCTGCGTCCTCACAACCCTGTATTTTTCTGAGATTTCACGTCTCTTTTTAAGATTAATCCAGTCATTAGTCCAAATCTAAATTTATATCTTCTAAAACCCTTACCAATAAAGCATTCTACTATCTTGATTAGTTGTGGTGCCCGCAACTAATCTACAGAAAATCAAGGGTTTTGGAGGTTTAACGGCGGTGTTAGCTGAAATGTCAATTACACTAAATTCTTACACTAAAAATTGCACCTTCTAATAAAATCCTGAAATCTTCTGTCCCCATCTGGGTTCCAGGGGCATCGGATGCTTCCCCGTGCTTGGATAGGCTGCCTCAAGGGTTGAATCAGAACGAACTGGCTCAAGCGATCGCAAAGGATGCGGTAGAAGCGATCGCCAGAAATTGACATTGACAATGAGTTTACAGGAATCTGAAAACAGTGTAATGGGTTTTGCCAAATGACTTATTTGCTGCTTTAGAAGCGCAAAAGCGATCGCACCTACGGAAGGGCGATCGCTTTTGATTTTTGGGATTTAATGATGGAACCCTAGACTCTACAACTCCCACCAAGTTTCAGGAACCCAGGAAGCATGATCCGCCCCCCATCTTGAATCTGTATCTTTAGCTCTTATCTGAGCTTCCCAACCTGATGAATTATCGATGTGCCAGGGTTTTCCAATAGAATTCATGTCCTCAAGCCCAAAATGCTTACTAGTATTGCCGTTTGGATCTTTGAGCATATTAGTCCACAATTTAACCCCTGCTCCATGTCCTTCGCTGAAATTTGTCCAAGGAAATTCTAACTTAAACGACTCATGAGCAGTCCTCGTGCGCTCTTCATCTCCTAACAAACTGCTATAAAATCCCCATGACCATTTGGAATATTGACTGAAATTAGCAGTATCATCTCCGCTATACCCCCAAAGTGTAGTTGTTGCTGGATCGAGCGCTACCAATTTATCAATTCCTCCAAATTGTTTGGCAATTTCATATCCAACAAAAGCACCTAAACTGTGGCCTGCAACGCTAACCGATGAGGATGGTATATTCCAACTTTTCAAGGTTTCTACGACAAAATTCGCTACAGCAGGAATCCATGAACCACCGATAGCAGGAATCACGTTTGATTTAGCAGCCTGTGACCAATCTAGAGTTAAAACCTGTAGTTGATCATCTCGCCGATACTCATCGATAGCCTTAGCTAGGTTGTCGATCTCTCCAGAAGGACTACTATCCATACCATGAATAACAATCCATGTAGGTTTATTTTCAATCTTGTTGTCACCAATTCTTCTGAGTTTCCCTGAACGATTCTCACCCCCTTGGCTCGTGCCTATTACGCCTTCAATCCAATCTCGATTACTAATAACAGTAGGGGTAGCAACATTATTTCCGCTGCCTGTAGTGACGTTATTTCTAGGGGGAATGAGTATCGGCGAGTTCCAGGGTTGGGATTGATTTCCGGGGCGTTGAGTTGATGAGTTTTGCTGATTGTTGGTTGAACCCAAAGTAGAGGCAATTACGGGCAGTCCTGTTACCGCAATCCCGACAGGGTTACCGTTGCTGAAGAAGGCACTGAGTTGTTGCCGGGTCATTTCCACAGTGCCGCCTTGGTACATTGGGTCAGCAACAATGTATTTGCCAGCGCTAGTTCTACCCAAGACCGTATTGACATGTAAGATATTGCCGTCGCCCGTTTGGCTGTAGTTGGGGAATTGTCGCCGCCAATTGGCTCCGTAGAATCCGTTGAGAATGACAGGTTGATTGGCTGCCAAACGAGCATCCAAAGCATTCCAGGAATTAAGGGTGACGGGAGAACCTCCCGCATTTCTAATTCCAGTTTCTAACTGTGCCCAACTCGTCCAACCTGCATTGGGATCACGTCCCATTAACCGACTGGCTCGATTGATACTGTCTTGAATACTCAATCCAGCAGGTTCCCGACCTAAAGCACTCAGAGCGATCGCAAGGCTTGCCGGGCCACAATTTCCGCTTCTGCTGGGGCCAGTGGGATTAAAAGCTCCCCGATATTGCAGTTTGAAAAAGCGGTTGGCCTCAGATAGGGTGGTCGGCAGTCGCCCTGTTCCACCCGCGCTTCCTCCAAGAATGGGAGCAGAGTTTTGATTGCTCCCTGGCAAAAGCACCGTTTGCCCAATCTGGAGATTCCGCGCTTCTGCATCTGTAAAGGATTGACCATTGGCCTTGGTAATTTCGCGCCAGCGGTTGGCGTTACCTAATTCACGCTGAGCAATGACCGATAAACTGTCTCCAGGACGGATGACATAATTGCGTCGGGTCGTAACGGATGGAGAGGAAATCGGTGAAGGAGTGGGATCTTTGCTTCCTCCGGGCAAGAAGACCACTTGACCCACGCGCAGATTGCGAGCTTCGGCTTCGGTGAACGGTTGTCCGTTTTCTTTGGTAATCTCGCGCCAGCGATTGGCATTTCCTAAACTCCTCTGTGCAATTGTGGAGAGCATGTCACCCGACTGAATCGTATAGGAGCGACGGTTTGCGGGTGTAATTGCCGGAGCCGGAGATGGGCTAGGGGTTGGAATGGGCGCATTTCCAGGGAGGTAAACAACTTGCCCAATTTGCAGTCGTCGCGCTTCTTCCTCAGTAAAGGACTGACCATTTTCCTTTGTAATTTCACGCCAGCGATTGGCATTGCCCAGATTCCGTTGGGCGATCGCCGTTAGCATATCACCGGATTGAATCGTGTAAGGACGACGATTGGCTGGTGGAAGAATCGTTGGAACAGGGGAAGGACTGGGAGATGGAGCAGGTGTGTTCTTATTTCCGGGAATGTAAACCACTTGTCCAACGGGCAATCGTCGGGTTTCTTCGTCGGTAAAGGGTTGGCCATTCTCTTTGGTAATCTCACGCCAGCGATTCCCATTGCCTAATTCGCGCTGTGCAATGCCCCACAGCGTATCACCAGACCTCATCGTGTAGCTGCGTCGATTCTGCTCCAGGATGACAGTTTGATGGTCAATTTGAGCAAGGGTGCGATCGTCTTCCAGCCTCAATCGTTCACCCATTGCTGGCGTGATTTGCATCTCGCGAACCCGCATTGAGAAAGCTTCGCCTTCATCACCAGGGGTATCGACTCCATTAATCTGGGCATCAATAGAGTGACCAATCTCCTCCAACAGAACTTCTGTGATAGCGGCAGGTTTATTCAGGTTTTGAGCAAGAAACTCTTGGGAAAGATAAATGGTGTTGGTCACAGCCGCAAACGCACCATTTGCTCCATTAATTTTGGCAGCCGGTAAAACAACAAGATTAGGAAGTTGGCTAAAATCTCCCTTGGCAAAACGCTGCATGATTTGACGAGATGCTGCTGTGTTTGCACCTGTGCCAAAGCTTTGCTGCATGACCTCCATTCGATCTGAACGGGTTGCCAACTGTTGTAGTTGATTTTGAGCAACTTTTAACGCGACTTCAACTGTTGGCGATTTGGCCGTTAATTTCTCAAATCCGTGTAAGTCACCATGTTGGCTGAGTGAAATCATGGAATGAACGGGCTTTCCGGGAAGCTTAATGCCAATACCATGACCAAAGTGATGCGATCGCTCACGCTTTGAATACAGCACCGATCCACCTTCAACAGGCAAAAAGTCAACGTCCTGATGCAGTAATCCAGCCTTTGAGCCAGATAGTGGCTCTGCTTGTGAATCAAGAGTTCCGACTCTAGGAACTAACGAAACAGTGGCAGCAGTCAAGAGTCCTGTGGCGTCTGCGTTGGTAGAAGGATGAAATGACATGGTATTTTTGGCCTTGTAATTGACGTTATACTTTGAGCGGAATTAGGAACATCGGGGAAACTAGAAACTTGTCTCCACCCGTATTAGCTCTGTTTTGTGAGCATCTCTTTGCTCCTGTAGCTAGTTTGGTCAAATTCGCATGACAGATTCGGATATCTTTCGGTTTCTCTATCCCAACTTCAAAATTGACAAAAAACTGTTGAAATCGTCCGTATGGGCAATTTGAGAAGGATCGATTAACCATGGAAAAGGCTTGCCGCTAGCAGATCAATAGCTCTTCTAGCTTCTTTATTCGGATAATTCTCAGTCAAACAATTAGGCCATCAGTCCTTCAAATCACAGGTTTTAATCATTTACCAAAAATCCTAAAACCTTTGTCAGATGATAATTTGAGCAGTTGTAAAACAAACTGTGATGTTTAAGTTTTTTGTAAAGTTCAAAGATTTTCCAGTTCGACCAATGGCCACTTCAACGCAAAACTTAAGACCGAACTGATCGTAATGCTACGCACAAAAAATATAAAATTTTTGAAGAATAGCCTTCTATTTAATCCAATACTCGCAATTTTTATCCTGGTTCCTCCATATTCCTCTATACCAGGGTGTATAACCCTACTGACTCTCTCTAAATTTAGAGAGAAATCACCGAAAAATCAGCTTCTCAATTCGTTTCCCCACCAAAGTAACTTTTAAAGGAACTTGAAGTTGTTGGCAAGACAATGACTCGGTGATTGAATCGTGAATCATGTTCAATCGTTTAAAAAGGGCATTGAACCTCTTTGTAAGTCCTTATGCAAAAATCCTTACATATTAAGATGGCATGTACAGATTTAGGCAAAGTTGATCACATATTCTTCCCCAAACCCTTTAATCACCTGTTCTACATACTTGACTAAACTTGGGAGCATGTCACCTTTGCAATGAGTAGAAATGCTTAAGGCGCTTAGTACTGGAAAATTGAAGTGGTATCGGCGACAATCAGAGCGATCGCCTACACCGACAAAGCCATGACACCCGAACAAGAGCAAGCCCTCAAAACTCATCTTCAAGCCGTCGCTAAAATTCTCTATGAAGACAGCGATCCAGATACGATGCAAACCCTAGAAGGCATTGAAATGACCGTCAGGCAAAAGATTCAAGCCCACGTCGGCCCAGAGTTAGGAATTTTTTTATTGGAGCGCTTACAGGAACAACAGCAGGCCGAACCCGAACCCTAAAAAGCACATTAGGGGAGTTAGCCATGACGACACGACAAGCCGAGAAACTAGAGGTGTTGCCGCATCGCCAGTTAAGCCCCCATTTGGAGAATTGTTGCTTACGGTTGAGTGCGGTGGTGTCTTATGAGCAAGCCGAACGAGATCTCGCATACCTGACAGGAGTTCGGGTGCCAGCCAAAACCCAACATCGTCTGGTTCATCGCCAAACCTTCGCTTTGCCAGAGATCGAACAGCCCATAGAGGAGGTCTGTGTGGATGGCGGTAAAGTCAGATTGAGAACGCCTTTGGGTGAGGAATGTGAATGGAAAGATTACAAAGCCATTGCCACAGATCAGGGAATGCTGGCCAACTTTCACAATAATGCACAGTTGACTGATTGGGTGAACCAACAACCTCTGGCAAAACCACTGGTTTGTTTAGGAGATGGTCATGATGGTATCTGGAATATTGTCGGCCAAATCGCAACGGCTCCTCAAAGATTGGAGATTTTGGATTGGTACCATCTCAAAGAGAATCTGCACAAAGTGGGTGGTTCTATCAAGCGGCTCAACCAAGCAGAGGCACTGTTGTGGCAAGGTCAAGTGGAGGACACGATTGCTTTGTTTATCAACTGCCAAAGAAAGCAAGCCAAGAACTTCTGTGTGTACCTACAAAAACATCAACATCGCATCGTCAACTATGAGTATTTTCAAGCCGAAGGTCTATACTCCATTGGCTCGTATGGAGTGACAATTAGATAGGCCGCTCGCCGCCAATTAGAAAGGCCGGTCGCGATTGCCGAGGCAGGTGTTAGCGGAAGGCAGAAATAAAAAACACTAGGAGCATCCCCTAAGCAAGGAGCATCCTAGTGTCGAGAAAACATATAAATTCAATTCAACAGCAAGTATACATGGAAGCCAGAGAAGCAGGCCACCGTCAGATCACTGCTGCTGCCAAAGCCGGCATTTCAGAACGCAGTGGACGACGCATCGAAGCCGGCGAACATCAACCGAAAAAAGAGCATCCTCGGGATTGGCGAACTCGCGTTGACCCGTTGGCAGAGGTGTGGGAGCAAGAGTTAAAGCCGCAACTGGAGCGAGAACCGCGTCTGGAAGCGATGACCCTGTATGAATATTTGCAGGAACGCTACCCCGGAGCGTATGAGCAAACCTTGCGAACGGTGCAACGGCGAGTTTCGGAGTGGAAAGCCCAGCATGGCGTGCCCCCAGAGGTGATGTTTGAGTTACGGCACACGCCTGGAGAGATGGGATATTCGGATTTCACAGAACTCAAAGGCGTGACCATCACGATTGGTGGCCGACCTTTTGCCCATCTGCTGTATCACTATCGGCTGGCTTACAGTGGCTGGCAGTACGTCCAAATCATCCAGGGCGGGGAAAGCTATATTGCCCTGGCCGAGGGGTTGCAAAATGCCTTGAGTGCCAGTGAGGGTGCGCCGCTAGTTCACCGCACCGATAGCCTGAGCGCGGCCTATACCAACAGTGGTGGGAAGCATCGCTTAACCGAACGCTATGAGGCGCTGTGTCGCCACTACCATTTGCGTTCAAGTCGCAACAACACGGGCATTGCCCACGAAGGCGTTGCTGAATCGATCTATGATGACTTAAGGAACCGGAACTTCTCCAAATCTAAGATAGTGCAGTAGCAATCGAATCGAATGTGCCAGCATTTCTACGGATTTAGAATAGCAGAGCGTCTTGCGATGCAAGCGTGCCTGGTAATGACGCAAGCGCGTGTTCTCTCCTTCCACCCGAGTCATGTAAGTCTTGCTCACAATCTGATCCCCTGGCGGAATGAAGCCCGGATAAACAGACCAACCATCGGTGACATAAAAGTAGCATTGCCAAGTTGCGACGATCGCCCACAAAGGCTTAAAGGTTTCAGCACTATGATCCCCCAAGACCCAGCCTAAGATCCCTTGTTTGAAGTGGTCAACTGCTGTCCAGAGCCAGATTTTGTTTTTTTTGATCCGACAAAAGTTTCCAATTCATCGAGTTCTCCCACTTGAGGCGGTGTTTCGGGAGCGTAAGCATCGGGTAGCAGTTGGCCGATTTGCTTGACCCAGGTAATAACGGTTGTATGATGGACGCCTGTAACTCGCTCAATCGCTCGAAACCCCGAGCCGTTAACATATACTCGCTAGGGCTAAGAAGGATGCCTGTCTAGGTGTTAAATCCAGATGAGAGAAAAATTCAGGTCAGTTTGGGCTTTTCAAGGCGGGTAACCAGGAGACTTTTTTCGATGAAACCG
>JALOOP010000306.1 GCA_025454315.1 Oculatellaceae cyanobacterium Prado106 | reverse complement strand
TGTCTTGCAGGTCTGAAGTGATTTCGACCAGGGTAGGCAGGAGAAAATCGGTTGGGGTTGAATCGGGTTCAGGTAACTCGGAGGGCAGGAAATCAACCGAGAGCAAATCGGGTTCTGCTTCAGCAGTCACTAAATTGGGGTGAATCACCGCAATAGGTTCTGAAATGACGGCTGTAGAGGTTTGAGCGGATGATTTAGAGAGCGGTTCTAATGGGAAATGGTCAACCTCATCGGTTGCTGTGGCTAATTGAGAGAGGGGGGAAAAATCGGCGATCGCCCCATCCGCCACTTGTACCGTAGAAAACCGACTAGAAAGAGCCGGAGGCAAGGTCGCACTGGCAATGCGTTCATTTAATAAATCCCAGAAGACCCGAGTCGCCTCATCCACAGCCAACGCAGTTCGTGAGAGCAACAGATCTTGGCAGACTTCTCGAAACTCAATATTTTCAGGAGCGACCCGAATTTCATGCTCATGGCAGATTTTAGCCAGCATCAGACAGGTTCGCAAGCCCGAGGACTTTTCCGCCTGAGTGCGCTGCCGAAAGGACTTGACAATCTGCACGATCGTCAGAGCGCTTTCTCGATCCACCCCCACTTTTTGTACCATAATTTCCTGCTGCGTCAGTTCATCTGGCTCAGGAATATGAATGGTAATCAACCGATCCATCAATGCATCCTGTGTGGAATGAACTCCGCAATATTCTTCAGGATTGGAGGTAAAAATGGCTCGAAAATTAGGACTCACCCGCACATACTCTGAGCGATCCTGGTTGGGCGGCAGCACCAGTAGCTTTTCTTCTAAAGCCGAAAGCAACACATTGTTGACTTCAGGGCGCGATCGGTTGAACTCGTCGTATACCAGGGTGAACCCTTCCCGACAAGCCAAAGTTAACCGTGAATCGACCCAGTTTTGCCGCAGTTCATCCTCGACTTTGACCACGCTGTGGATGAAGTTATCCACCACTTTCTTGCGGGTATACCCGGTCTGGTTGCCAATCAAATCGGAGGTTTTAAACTCATCGTCACCAAACATCAGCATGATTGGGCGAGTCAGCAGATCGGCTAGATGGAGCGCCAGGGTAGTTTTTCCGGTTCCGGCGGGGCCGCGCAGATGCACCGAGAAACCCGATTGCAGATAGCGTAAGGCTCTGGCGGCAACGCGCTCAATGGCGGGTGTGCTGACAAATTGCCGGGGGTTGGCTCTTAAAACGGTGGTCACAGGGTCACTTCCTCTCAGATAATTGCAGGATTAATTGCAGGGCAAGTTCGACGATGAATTTCAACGATGAGTTTTATGGAATGCGATAGGTTATGGAATGCGATAGGTTATGGAATGCGATAAGTTATGGAATGCGATAAGTTATGGAATGCGATAGGTGCGATCGCGCTGAGTTACCAAGCCTTGCTTGATCAAGACTCGAAGAGCGTCTACGGTTTGGGCACGGTTCATTCCTAGTGCGCTCTGAATTTCAGTCAGTCTGGCTGCCTGCACCTGCTGCAAGTAGCGATAGATTTTTTGGTCTGACGCATCTGGAGTCGATGGCGTTGGGGGGGCGATCGCACTCACTTGAGATGTCGGTTGGGGCTGTGGTGCGGGGGGATTGACCTCGACTGGAGCAGCTTTGAGATTATTAGAACCTGCTTCTGGTTGTGGACTTTGGGGTGCGACCGATGCGCGTGCAGTTCGAGTTTTGGCGGTGGTGGTGGGAGTCGATGCAGATTGAGCCGGGGTGGAAGTCACGGCGGTTGGCTTTGCTGCGGTTGCAGCGGGTTGCTGTGCGACTGGCTGCTTAGCTGGTTGCGCGACTGGTTGCGCGACTGGTTGCGCGACTGGCTGTGTGGCTGGCTGTGCGACTGGCTGTGTGGCTTTTCCCCAGACCGTCTCATGGATTTGGTGGCAGTAGGTTCTCAGTTCGGCTCGAAATTCTGAAAGCTGGTGGAAGAAGGCTTGCGTCTCAGTCATGCGCTGTTCGCGGCTTTGTTTCAGCATCTTGTGGATTTGTTGCGATCGCTCCTGCCGTTCCAACTCCAGTTCTAAAAGATGGGCTTGGACTTCTCCCTGAAGCATCTCCACATATTCAGCGAGATGTTCCATGAGTTGCATCTGATTTTTCAGGCGTTGGGCTTGGGTGGCCTGGAGAAAAATTTGTGTGTCGTCCTGGATCGCTTGGACTTCGGATTGGATTTGGCCAATGCGGATTTGTAGGCTGTGCTGTAGGTCTGCAACCGAAGTTTGTAGTTGAGTGTGGAAGGTTTCTAAATCTTGAGTGAGTGCCTGTGCCATCAGGTCACGATCGGCGGTGGTGACAGCGAGAAACTGTGCCGTTTGCTGCTGGAGGGTTTGGGCAAAACTGCGGAGGTCGATCGCCACTTGTTCAGCGCGGGTTTGGCGATCGAGATTGACATCGGCCAAAAAATCCTGGGTTTCTTGCTGGAGGGCTTGCTGAAACTGCTGGAGTTCGTGGCGAAGAGCGGTGGCTTTGGTTTGTCGCTCTTGTTGGTAGCGGACTAAGGTTTGATTGACTTGGTGTTGGCGATCGCTCAACTCCTGTTGCCGTTGCTGTTTTAGGGCTTGCCAAGACTCTTTCAGGGATACCATGCACGCTTCTCCTTGATCATCGAATGGGTGATACTCACCGTTTACGAATAGGTTTAAGTTGATTTTCTAAATCGACGCTTTAAATTAATTTTTTGAGTTAACTCAGTCTAAATTTCAGAAAAATCGCGCAGCATAACGTACCGCAAGTTTGACACAGGGTACGTTACGCTGGCTGATTCAGTTCGTTAATACATCAGTCAATACATCGGTCAACAAATTGGTCAACAAAACAATGGGCTATGAAGCAGGAACCGCAGCTTGGGTGGTCAAACCAACTGCTTCTGCATACTTCAGGTAGGTTTCTACCGAAGCAATCACGATCCGGGCTTCTACAGCCAACAGTTCAATACCCACCAGTGAAACGCGAACCCATGCGTCAACCACAATACCTTTATCGAGGATGCGATCGACCACTTCAGCCAAGCTAGAGGAAGAGTTAACTTTTTCGACAGCCATGATGAATTACCTAAATTGAATGACTTGTAGAAGAGCGATCTGTTTTGCGAGAACAAATGCCCTGAGCGGGGATGATGCCTCCCTATAAAACCAGGTCGGCACACCTCTCTAAATGGAGGTACACCCATCCTTCCCCGTTTTGAAATTCCGCTAACAGACCATGAACAATTCAGCAGGATTGCTCACCACATTTTCTCCGTGTATCTGTTAATACAGTTATCTAGTGAGATAACGGAGGTTGCATACTGGGTACTTTAAAATTACGTTTCAAGGGGATTTAAGCGTTAGAGCAACAAAATAAGTCACTTACTACCATTGCAGTGCAGGGTCGCTCAGCCCTGAAACTATAGTGATTTCAGGAGTCTGGAGTAATGGTTCTTAAACCTGCCGATTACACCCAGTAACGGTTTCATGTTCAGGAATGAACTCAGTAGAACGAGCCAGAGTGTAAGCCTGGGAGAGATTCTTTAACCTGAGATGTTTGTTGATTTTGTCGAGTTTTAATTGGTTGTCATTTTCTGAGGCATCAAAGAGCTAATTATGGTAGGGGTTGATCATTTATCGGCGGACACACCAAGTGGATTGTTGGGAATTCAAAGCCGCCTGCATCTGACCGGAAGATTGGATGTGGAGGCGAATAACCAACAGTGGAGTCTTTATTTGTATATGGGTCGGTTGATTTGGGCAGCAGGAGGCCCCCATCCAGTGCGGCGGTGGTATCGATACCTCTCCCGTCATTGCCCTCACATTAATCCTCAAGCGGTGACCTTTGGCGAAGCGGGCAACATTCATCGCTGGGATTACGATATCCTGGTCAGCTTGATTAAACAGCAGCAGGTCACCATTGACCAAACCAGTGCTTTGATTCGCAGTATTGTTTCTGAGGTGCTGTTTGACATCTTGCAGCAAGAAGAAACGCGATTTGTGAATTTCAAAATTGATCAAAAAGATGTGCTGGATGCGTCGCTGGCATTGGTCAATGCTCAGCAAGTTCTAGACGAGGTGCAGCCGATTTGGAATGATTGGCGAGCGCTGGGGCTGGTGGATCATTCGCCCAGTTTGGCTCCCGTTTTGCGGCAGCAGGAACTTTTGCAGCAGCAGACTTCTGAGAAGGTCTACAAGACCCTGGTTTCCTTGGCCGATGGACGGCGATCGCTCCGGGATCTGGCCGTGCTGATGAAACAGGATCTAGTACCCCTAACTCGGATGCTAGTACCCTATTTCCGCAAAGGCTTCATTGGGTTAGTGCCGATTCCTGATTTCCCGTCGCCAGTCCAAGCGATGCAGGTGGCTCCCCCCAGTGCAGCACCTGGAACCACAGGGTCAACTGGGTCTTTGAAGCCAACCGTGTCGCCGACCGCGCCGCTGGTGGCTTGTATTGACGACAGCAAGCGGGAATGCGACACGATGGAGCGGATCATCACCCAGGCGGGCTATCGATTTGTCGGCATTCAGGATTCGGTGAAGGCTATCTCGGTGTTGCTGGAGCAAAAACCGGGAGTGATTTTTCTGGATCTGGTGATGCCTGTGGCCAGTGGTTACGAGATTTGTAGCCAGATTCGTCGGATTTCGCAATTTAAAGATACGCCGATTGTTATTTTAACCAGCAACGACGGCATTATAGATCGGGTTCGCGCCAAGGTCGTGGGTTCGACCGGGTTTCTCTCGAAGCCCGTGGAAGCGGATAAGGTCTTGGGCGTCGTTGAGAAATTCTTGGGGGTGCCCCAAGGATAGCGAGACGAAAAGAGGGGCAACAAAAGACGGACTTTGAAGCTGTGTTGTTGAATAGGATTAATGGGAGAATTCATCCATGAAAACGGTGCTTTTGGTCGAAGATGGGGTGACGGAAATGCAAGTTTTGACGAACTATCTTCAACAGGCGGGGCTGACGGTTGTAAGCGCTCAAAGCAGTGAAGAAGCCCAGTTGAAACTGGATACTCAGAAACCAGATCTGATTGTGCTGGATGTGATTTTGCCAGGAAAGAGTGGCTTTGAACTATGCCGCGAACTCAAGGCCGATCCCAGTACGAGCAATATCCCGGTGGTGATTTGCTCCACCAAGGATACCGAGGCTGACAAGATGTGGGGCAACATGCTGGGGGCAAATGCCTATTTGCCGAAGCCTGTTGATCTCTCAGACTTGATTCGCACGGTTCAACAACTCGTTCGTTAGTGGGTTTATGGATGAGTTTGATGAACGTCGAAAAAATTATCGAGTAACTGCGGGATGGGCGTTCCGTCTGTCTGGATTCTAGGACAGGCGGGACGCCTATCCCACAAGAGGGGATAGGATTGAGTCTTTGACTGTGGGTAATCAGGCGTTGTTTTGTCAATTGTGAGGCTCATTATGGTAGATGTGTTGAATCCTGTTGAGATGGACTCGGTGACCCGAGAAGAGATTGTGAGTTTTCAGGGGGAGTTTTCGAGTCTTGCGGCTTTGTTTACGGAGATTGCGCCTGTTGTTGAGGGACAGAAGTTTCTGCGGCTCCAGTTGGGGACTGAGCATACGACGCTGCTGGCCGTGGATGAGATTGCTGCGGTGGTGACGATCGCCATCCCTGAAATCGTCCCTGTGCCGCATATGCCCGGTTGTGTGCTGGGACTTTATAACTGGCGCGGTGACATGCTGTGGCTGGTTGACTTAGGGCATCAGGCTGGATTTTCGCCGATGTTTTCGCCACTCCAGGGGGTAAAAGAACAGGCTGTTCTGCGAGAGGTGTCAGCGGTGGTGGTGGAGAGTGAGGGGCGAAATTTGGGCTTTTGTGTGCGGCAGGTGTTTGATATCGAGTTACATGACTCGCAGTTGCTGCATGAGCCTGCTCCAGAGATGTTTTCAGCGCAGTTTTTGCCGTTTGTGAAGGGGTATTTGACGGGCGATCGCACCACCATTCTCAACGTTCCAGCCCTATTACAAGATCCGACCCTGCAGGTTCATCACGCCGGATAGTTCCGCAGAATTCAACTCATCACATTTTGCAGGAGATGGAACAGTGAGCGTTCCATCTCCTACATTGTTTTGGGCATTGTTTTGGGCATTGTTTTGGGTATTGTTTTGGGCATTGTTTTGGGCGGTGATAATTTTAGGGGGTGATGCTATTGCGTAAGAACCGAAGTATCAAAGAGTCGATATACGTACTTTTTGGTTTGAGTTGTGAGGTGTAGCCCTGAGTATGGGCAGTATTGCTCTTGAAGTCGAGTGATCGGAGCGTCACAAAACTTTAAGTATTAACGGGTTACGAACTTGTCTGGGGCAGACTTAGCCAACCCGTAAATTCTATCTAAATTCCAGCTAAATTCCAGCTTAGAACCACCCTTTACGCTTCAGTTTATTTCATCACTGCAATCGAGGTAATCGCGATGACCGCTTCCTACCAACCCGACCTGACCCTTGAAGATTTTGCCGACTTTCTTTCGGGTGGCCAACTGGATCAGCCAGACCCCGAACCTCAGCCTGAGTCAACGGTTTTGGAGGCTCCGGCGAGTCGTCCGAGCCGATCGCAGGTGACGCCCGTGGAGCAGTCGGCTAAACCGCGTAAGGCGAGTGCTGCCAATGGAAATGGTCAACGGGACAAGCAATCCTCCACAACCCTGGAGCATAGTCGCGAGATGATGCAAGTGGTGACGGCTTTGTCTAACCTGAAGTCAGAGTTGAAACAGGCCGGGTTGTTGCAGAAGGGCAGCATCAAACAAAGCTTTTTGCAGGTGACGGAATTTATCGCGACTCTGCCCAAACCCTCTGAGCAGAATATGCCGCTGGGGGTTTCGCAGTTGTTTCAGTATCAGCGAGAGCAGGTGATGGCGGTCGCTGAGCAGATGCGTCAGGCGCAGGACTTTGACGCGCTGATGAAGGTGGTTTTGATGGCGGTGCAGCAGGCACTTCCAGCGGAACGGGTGGTGATTTACCGCTTTGATTCTATGTCCACGGGGCAGGTCGTGGTGGAATCGGTTGCCCGTGGATTTACTCCGATGATGGGGAGTGCGGTGGTGGTGCCTTGTTTTGGTGAAGAGCGAGCAGAGGACTATGCGATTCAGCCCGTGGCGGTTGATGATACCGATCGCGGTGGTTTAACCCCCTATCAACGGCAGTTATTTGATCAATACCAAATCAAGTCCAGCTTGAGCCTTTCCATTTCGCCGGCTGGGAAGCCTTGGGGTATTTTGGCGGTTCATCAATGCTCGAAGGCACGGGTTTGGAAAGAAGCAGAGGTGAATTTGCTTAACCAAATTTGCTTGCAGTTGGCGATTCACCTGGGACGGTTTGAATCGTCGCTGAAGCTGAAGCAGCAGGTGGATTTGGAAAAAGCGGTCAACAAATTGATGGAGCGAATTCGTCAATCAACTGACATTGACAAGATTTTCAGAACGACGACTCAAGAAGTGCGGCAATTGCTGCGAACCGATCGCGTTGCTGTGTACCAATTTAAGCCAGATTGGAGCGGTGAGTTTATTGCAGAATCGGTGGGGAATGGTTGGACAAAATTGGTCGGCGTTGATTTCAAGATGGCATGGGAAGATACGCACCTACAGGAAACCCAAGGTGGTCGCTATCGAAAGAATGAATCTTTCAGCGTCGATGACATTTACAAAGTCGGACATGCCCAGTGTCATATCGACATGCTGGAACAGGTTGAGGCTAAAGCCTACATGATTGTCCCAGTTTTTATGGGACAGAGACTCTGGGGATTGCTGGCAGCTTATCAAAACTCAGAACCCCGGCACTGGGAAGAGTATGAACTTGCTTTTCTTACTCAAATCAGCAACCAGTTCAGTTCTGCTCTGCAATTTGCCCAAGCGTATCGAGATCTTCAACGGCAGGGAGAACGGAAAACGCTGATCGCCAGTATTTTTGATCGGGTACGCCAATCAGTAGATTTGCCCAATATCCTCAAATCTACGATTCAAGATGTGCGGCAGCAGTTAAAGGCCGATCGAGTAGGGATTTATCGCTTCAATTTGGATTGGAGTGGTGAATTTATTGCAGAATCGGTGGGGGCTGGTTGGCTGTCGGTGCTGAATTTGCAAGACAATGATGTCAGTCTCAGGGCGGGCGCAATTAATCAAGAACGCTGTGTGATCAAAACATGGAGTACGACTTCTACTAGTGCGGATACTGATACCTACTTGAAGGAAACTCAAGGAGGCGCTTTTGCGAAGGGCGATCGCTACACTCAGGTTGATGATATTTACAAGATGAACTTCTCTGCCTGCTACTTAACCGTGCTGGAGAAGTATCAGTGCCGAGCATACCTGACAGTGCCAATTTTTCAGGGAGGGAAACTTTGGGGTTTGTTGGCGGTTTATCAAAATACAGGTGCTCGTCGCTGGGAAAAGGCAGATGCAGAACTGTTGATTGATGTGAGTGAACAACTCGGATCTTTGGTTCGGCAAGCAGAGCTGCTGCGGGAAGCGCAGTTGAGAGCCGATCGCGAAAAGAACTTGTCACGCATTGTCGAAAATGTTCGTAAATCGCTGGATGTGAAGTCGATTTTTAGAACGATTACACAGGAGTTGCGGCAGCAGATTCGGTGCGATCGCGTCGCCATTTACAAATTTAACCCCGATTGGAGCGGTGAGTTTGTCGCGGATTCGGCGGCGACGGGCTGGGAACCGATCGCAGGCCCAGGTATCCGAACCGTCTGGGCAGATACCCACCTGCAAGACACCCAGGGCGGACGCTACCGCAACAATGAAACCTATGCGGTGGATGATATCTACAAAGCGGGGCATTTCCAATGTCACATTGAAATTTTGGAACAGTTCCAGATA
>JALOOP010000305.1 GCA_025454315.1 Oculatellaceae cyanobacterium Prado106 | reverse complement strand
GCTGTCAATGGGCGGCTGGAACCTGGTCTACCTTTTGTCGCTCCGTTTTAACCGCTCATCTCTCTCCCATTTAACCCCACAATTTTGCATTGCTCCCGTCCATAGGTCAGGTACCGGATGCGATCGCCAGTCCCCACATTCAAGACACTCCGGATGCCAGCTTCAATTCTGGGATCAATGCTCAAGTTCCAGGAACGAGGCCGAGACTGAATGGTGATGCCATTGACGATGGGCAGGGAAAGCATGAAACAGTAACCCAAAAGCTCAACTAGATCCTGCCGCACCCAACCCATAGTCTGTCTCGCTTGCAGGTAGAACCAGTAGTAGTTGTCTTCCATTAACGGAGAACGACCTAGGATCCGGACACTATCTTCAGCAACCAGCGTTTGAACCACCGTCCCAGTCCGTTCGGGAGTAGCACGCATGTTGATGGTGCTGCCGGGAATGCGGACTTGTACCATCCCAGAGCGCAGAGATTCCCAGGTTCTGGAGCCAACGACACCATCAACCGTCAACTGTGCAGCTTGTTGAAACTCTAGAACGCGAGCTTCGGTCATAGCACCAAACACACCATCCACGGTGAGTCCAGCACCTCGATAATTGAGGACAACTTGCAGTCCTTTGACTTCGTTGCCAGTGTTGCCGCGTCTGAGGGTAATGTCTGCGGTGAGTGATACGGTTACTTCTGTGGTAAAAGTCATGAGAGTACTCCTTAGTGATTCGTTCATGAAAAGTTTGTTCGTAGCGTTCGTAACAGGCTGTGCGTATTGCTCGTAACAGGGTGTTCGTAACAATGTGTTCATAACAGGGTGTTCGTAACAGGGTGTAGAGCCCAGAATTTCAATGAAACAGGAATTCATTTACAAGTCAGGCAGAAGCATTGAGATTGGGCTTTGAATCCCGGTGGCAAAGCACTGAAATTCTGGGTGATGGGTGCAATGGGGCGATCGTCAATGGAATTCTGTGACAATTCCGCCCGTTTGTTCCCAGGCTTGACTGGCAGGATTCCAATAAGGGGCACTTCCCATAATGATTTGTTGGTTTTGCGCCATGTAATTCAACTCATTACTGAGCAATTGGATTGAATGACCGCTCACCTGTTGTTGAATCTGTTGCACCATTTGTTGCTCCTCCAAGGACAGCGGCGCACCAACTTCTGCCCGAGTCAACAACTGTTCCCAAGGCTCCATCGATCCCCAGTTCAACATCAGTTGTGTGACCCGTTGCATTTGCCCGATAAACTGGTGTTGCATGTCCGAAGGCATCCGCGCAAAATCAGCCGCAACACCCAGGCGCAGTTCAGACCGAGTCGCCTCACTAATAGCCGGAGCATTTTGGCTACTTTTGACTTCATTGACGAAGAGATAGGCATCAATAAAGGCATCTGCGACCTCAGCACTGACGAATGGAGCCTCGGCCAGCAACGGAGGATGCACCCGACGATAGATCTGAAGCATCAGAATACTGACCTCATCCTGGGCTTCGGCATTCTGCGCCAGACCCAGCAGCAGCGTCAGGGTATTGGCTCGTCGTGAGAGTTGGCGAGTTGCGTCCGGCATTTGCATCAGTTGATCATAAGCTGGAAGCAATTGACCAATGGTTTGCTGCAAGCGACCGCCATCGCTCTCCCAATGACGAATCAGGATATCGGTAAAGGCTTGACGTTCATCAGGGGTTAGGGTGGCATTGAGCGTGTACTCATGGATAGTGATGACTTTATCCATCACTTCTGGAGTCAGGGGCAGATAGGTTGAAGTATCAAACGAGTAGGGGCTGCTGGAAAAGTCCTGGGCGAGTAATGCAGGCATGGGTAAAAAAGTAGAACCCATCACCATGCAGAAGCTCAGAATTTTAGCGAGGTGGTGGTTTTGGGGCGATCGCAGCAATCTCATGCAAAACTCCTCAAGTGACGTTCATCAATTCATCAAAGCGTTTATTCAAGAGATAGAGGAGAAACGGCTTAGGGATTCCGCCAACGATGTGCAAATTCAGTCAGCGTCGTAGTTGAAATCTGCTTCTGAAGCCAACTCAAAGCCGGATCTTGGTGGGGGCTTTCCTCGACATTGTAGGAATCAAACATTTGCCAGAGATAGCGAGGCTCCAAAATTTCTCTCAGTTTTGCCCAGGTCATGTTGCCGACCACTCCATCGATGGTCAGGGCGTTATTCCGTTGAAATCGCATTACAGCGGCTTCTGTTTTTGAGCCAAATTCCCCATCGGTGACGAGATTTGTTCCAGTTTTGTTGAGCATTTGCTGAAGTTCAAAGACTGCTGCTCCCCAACTCTTGATTTGCAAAACGGGATCGGGAGAAATCACTTCATCCTCCCATCGTTGCGTAAACTCGCGAAAAATCGGGTAAGGTAGCTGGGTTTGTAACCAGTTCACAGCCAGGACTTGATGCTTGTACTGATAAGGCTCAAAGTAAAAGCAAACTGCTTTGAGGTCGATAATAGAAGTTGCTTGCATATTCGTTGAAAAGGCGTTCATGACTTTGTTCCTTTGAATCATTGTTTGTGTGCGGTGTTTGTTCACCTGATGACTCTAGTATCTTGAGTTTGCATTGATCCGTCGATAGATGAAATTCGTTATCTGCTTCGCTTTAAATTCGCCAAAATTCGGGTCACTTTCGCTTAGAAACACGAACAAAATGAAGTGTAGAAGCTTTTTGGGGGAGGTTCTGCAAAGCAGAACCTCCCCCAAAAAGCTTCTACAGTCAACATGCTGGGGGTTGTGAACGGCGATCGAAAGATGATGCAACATAAATCGAATTGCTCCTTGAATAAAAGGTGATGGCGTATACGCTGTTTGATGGCTTTAGTTAGCCGAATCTCTTAACTTAGGTCGATAGTTATAATTCGTGTAGCTCTATAGATAAAGTTCTGGTCTAATCCGATAGTTCTGGTGTTATCCACATTCAAAGGCTTAGCGCCGATCAGAAAAGTTCCTATCCACTGCTCATTCATAAAATTCTGGTTTTGTTAAGGGATGGCTTCGCTGCTGCCCTTCAAACCTAGAATTTCTCCTTTCGGTTCCCAAAATCACTCTCCTGATGCTCTAGACTTCTCCGCAAAGTCATTAAAATAGATGAAGTTGTCTTCAAAATGCCCTATGATGCTGCCCCCCACCCAACGAACCAAGCTAGACGAATCTGACGATGGCCTCTTCTACGACTATCCGCGCTTCGTCACCCATGTTGATGACGGCTTCATTCAACAACTCACCGAGCTATACCGCGAAAAGCTCCAGCCTCAAACGCGCATCCTAGACCTGATGAGTAGCTGGGTTTCCCACCTGCCCGAGGAAATCCAGTTTGAGCATGTAGAAGGCCATGGCCTCAACGAGGAAGAACTCGCCAAAAACCCCCGTCTCAACCATTATTTCGTCCAGAACCTCAACCAAAACCAATTGCTCCCCCTGCCCGATGCTTCCTTTGATGCCGTTCTCAACACTGTCTCAGTGCAATATCTCCAGCATCCCGAGGCCATCTTCGCCGAAATTTACCGCATTCTCAAACCCAACGGCATCGCCATCATCAGTTTCTCTAACCGAATGTTTTATCAGAAAGCGATCGCCGCTTGGAGAGATAGTTCTGAAGAAGACCGGGTCAAACTTGTCAAGCTCTACTTCAAAGCCATTCCAGGTTTTACAGAACCTGAAGTCATCGCCCGTCCTAGCCAAGTTCCAACCGTCTTGCAAATGCTAGGAATGGGTGGCGGCGATCCTTTCTACGCGGTCATGGCGCGTAAAGCTTAGGAATAATCAGAAATGGAAGATGATTTACGGACAGAGTATGACTTGACAAGCCTCCGAGTCAGAAGGTTAGGTTCTGGAAGGAAGAGTTTTGGTGGAGCAACAGTACGGTTAGAACCTGATGTCGCAGAGATATTTCCCAATGCTGATGCGGTTAATGAGGCACTAAGATTCTTGATTAGAGTAATGCGGGATAATCAGGCGATCGCTCCAAGAGTAGGTGCCAACTACAAGCCATGAGTCGGAAGGATGGTCTAAGAAGTCAATGCCCAGAGTAATGTCTGGGCATTGACTTCTTAGACCCGATAGTTTGGAATGAATCGGTATCAGTAGCAGTTTACAAGTCTAAGGCACAGTTGATGAAACTGATGATGGAATGGAGAACAATCCCTTGGCACAAGCTAGAACGGAAAGTTTTCAAGCTGCGCTCCTCGCATATTCAAAGCCTCACGTCGTGGTGATGTTCAGGTAGTCCGGCGACTTCAGAAAACGTTAACGCGATCAGGGTCAGCAAAGTGTCTGGCGATAAGGAGGGTGACTCAAGATAATTAGGGAAAGCAAACAGCAGGGGTGGATGGGGGCAAATCTCTCACTCTAAAACAACGGCTAGAACTGGTGAATCAACTAAGCCTATCCGGACGGGCAAAGCCGACGCGCCGAGTTTGGATACCCAAACCTGGACGCGAAGCGGAAAAACGCCCACTTGGAATTCTCACCATCGCTGACCGCGCCCTGCAAGTGCTCGTCAAAATGACACTGGAACCCGAATGGGAGGCAAGGTTTGAACCGAACTCCTACGGGTTCCATCCCGGACGCGGATGCCATGATGCCACGAGATTCGGGCATCATCGGAGCCAATGATAAACCGAATAGAGAACAGAAGTGCGATCGCCATGACCTCAATTCCCCTTACCCAGATCCAACCCCGACTCCCCATCACACCAGAACAACTGACCGAGTTTTACCAACGGTGGCAAGTTGCTGAACTGGCGATCTTTGGCCTGATTAAACCCGTGATCTTAAACCTCCAAGCAAACCTGTGCGATCTTTGCTCTCAGCCATTCCTGGACTGGATTCTGCTGTCTTCGCTCATGCCAAATCATCTTAATCTGTGAAGGTGGAACGTCAAGCGGTAGCGATGCTAGATGCAGTTGGTCGGCCAGTCCACTAAGGTGAATGGCGCGGAGGGGCAGAATTGCAATGAGATCGGAGTTGATAATCAGTTGCGGGGCAATGCAAAACTGATTGATGGTTAATCCAATTCGACGCTTCAACCCCTTCTCTTGCAGCAACGGCTCCATAAAACCCGTAGGCTCTCCGGTCAAGGTGACCAGCAGATGTTTGGCCTGAACGTAGCGTTCTAGGGTAAGCTTTTTCTTAGCCAGCGGATGGTCACGTCGCATGGCGCAGATCCAGGGAGCTGTGAACAGGGTTTGCGATCGCAGCCGAGTCCCCAGATTGGCAAAGACCCCGATCGCAATGTCAATTTCGGACTGTTCCAAGAGCATAGCCGCATTTATATTTAGGTTGGGAATCGTTCGGATGTCGATATTGGGAGCAAACTGCTCGATCGCTTGCACCAACGGCGGCAGAATCAGATGCGCGGTCAGGTCTGTGAGGGCGATCGTCAGGGTGGCGGTTTCTGTTTCAGGGTTAAAGGCAGCAGGTTCCAGGGTTTGCCGAATCTGATGGAGTGCTTCTCGCAAAGGTTGCCAAATCTCTGAAGCTTTGGGCGTTGGGCTAACACCCGTGGGCACCTTGACAAAAAGCTCGTCGTTGAGCAGGTGACGCAAACGTTTGATTGCATTGCTGACCGCAGGCTGAGTCATATTGAGACGAGTCGCCGCACGGGTCACATTGAGTTCCGTCATGACGGCATCAAACACGTTCAACAGGTTAAGGTCGAACTGCTCATAATTCATGCTAGTGATAACCCCTATTTCCATTATCTATTAGACAATATAACCCCTCGACCAGTATGTTGAGAAAGGTTAAGCAGAAGATGGAGTATTGATGATGACAAACAGCGCATTGACTCCCAAAGTAGCATTGGTGACAGGGGCGAACAAAGGGTTGGGGTTAGAAATGAGCCGCCAACTGGCTCAGCAAGGCTTTACAGTGCTGATTGCCGCTCGAAACCTGCAAGCGGCTGAAGAATCGGTTGCCCTGCTGAAAAATGAAGGACTGGAGGGAATGGCGATCGCCCTCGATGTAAGCAACCGCGATCAAATTCAAGCCGCCGTTCAGCAAATTGAGCAACAGTTTGGCAAACTCGATGTCTTGATCAATAACGCAGGAGTCATGCTGGATGGAGAATGGGCCACCAGTAACGCCAGTTCTGTGTCTCTTGAGGTCATCCGTCGCACCTTCGACACCAATTTCTTTGCCCTAGTCGAAGTCACCCAAACCCTCCTGCCATTGCTTCTAAAAAGTCCCAGCGGTCGCATCGTCAACATGGCCAGCATTGAAGGATCGCTCTCACTACACGCCGATCCCACTTCGTATATCTATGATTCCAAACCCTTTGCTTACGATGCCTCAAAAGCCGCAGTCAATTCATTCACGATTCATTTAGCCCACGAATTGCGAAATACTCCAGTAAAAGTCAACAGCGCCCATCCCGGCTGGGTGAAAACAGAACTGGGCGGAGAGGGAGCCATGATGGATATTTCAGAAGGCGCAAAGACAGGGGTTCAACTGGCAACCCTGCCCGATGATGGCGCGAGTGGTGGCTTTTTCCATCTGGGTCAGCCTGTTCCCTGGTAGCAAGCATTTATCCTGTTTCAAACTGCATATCGTTAGAACGAATTAGGACGTTACATCGAATGAGTATTCCATCTCTTGTTTTTGCTTCCCGTTGTGTAATCGCTGTTTGTGCAAGTGCTGTTGCTGCTTCCGTTGTATTTCCTGTGAGTTTTGCGATCGCCCAAACACAGCAACCCTCTGTACGCTTAGTTCCGGCTCAAACTCTAACCAGTTATCCAGAAGGTTCTTTTCTAGAGAGTATTGTCATTGCCCCATCCGGAGCTATGTATATTTCTCGCCACGAAACAGGAGAAGTGATTGAGCGATCGCCCAACGGCACCCTCTCGACTTTCGCCACGAATCCCAACGGAGTCATTGCCGGATTAGCCCTAGATCAGGATGGCAGCCTCTACGCCGTGGGAGGACAAAAAGAACAACCCCAAGCAACGGTATATCGCATTGCGGCTACAGGCGCGATCGAACCCGTCATGACCATTCCTGGCGCACAATTCCTGAATGGCATGACCTTACTCCAACCGGGAATATTCCTGGCAACCGATAGCACCGCAGGACTCGTGTGGCGCATAGATGTTCGCGATCGCACCGCCACAACCTGGTTGCAAGATGAATCGCTCACTCCCCAAACACCCGAAAGTTCTTTCCCAGGAGCCAACGGCATTAAAGTGTTTCAAGGAGCCGCCTACATTTCCAACTCCGATCGCAGACACATTGTCAGAGTCCCGATTCAACCCGACGGCACCGCAGGCCAACCAGAAATCTTCGCATCAAATACGGTCATTGACGATTTTGCCTTTGCCGAAGATGGCACGCTCTACATCGCAACCCATCCCACCAACACAGTCGTTGCCCTTTGCCCAAACGGCACCCGTCAGGTAATCGCTGAGGCTGAACAAGGTGTAGTCGGGAGTACGGCGATCGCCTTGGGGATAGAGAGCGATCGCCATCATCTCTATGTCGTTGGCAATGGCGGCGTTTTTGCACCGCCCGAGGGAGGATTGCAGCCCGCTAAACTGGTGCAGTTGAAGATTAATGAGGGGGGTTGTGGTGTAGGGGGTAACCCATAACTGAGCAAACGCCTTCAGCAAAGTCGCGTACAATACCTTCTTTACTCAGGATGTGACTCAACTCATTCTCAATCGACATCAACTTCCAATCATTGTCGTAGACCTAGAGACAGAGGAGATTATCCAATGGATAAATTAACAGAGTATCCGAAGTTGATTCAGCACATTCTGACCGAGTATGTCGAACTAAGTCATCGCCATCCCAACCCAGACATTGAAACATTATTGATTGTAAACGAGGCAAAGTCTCATTACATTTGGATGAATCTGGGTTGGCAGAATGGAGAGCGTGTTACAGAGATGACGGTCTATGTTCGGATTCGCGATGATAAATTCTGGATTGAAGAGGATTGGACTGAAGAGGGGATTGCTACTGATTTGGTTCGTGTAGGAGTTCCTAAAGAGGACATTGTGTTGGCATTCCATGAGCCAAAGATGCGACAGTACACAGATTTTGCAGTGGCGTTGTAATAGCAGCACAGGCATCCTCCATCGCAAAGTCGATTTATTTACCCAAAAATCGGTCGAAGACAGCCCTAATCAGATTCGGTGTCTGGAGATCCTGAATACAGCAACAAACATCTATGAATCGCGATCGCGCTTACCTGCTTGACATTGCCATGGGAAGTTGTTCAATCGAGCATTCCCGAGCTTCTGGCGTTTGTATTACCGCTGTTTCCACAACAGGACACGGATACCCCATAAATGCGATCGCAATCATCTCTATGGAGTTGGCAATGCCCAAATCAGCAAAACCCCCATTCCCAATCAACTTGCCCTTACAATGGAGAACACCTCCTAAAATGGAAAGGTAGGCTATGAATTCCATAGAGAGTTCCGCAAAAGAGGAAGAGGCGATCGAGGTTGCATCCGTGACCGAGTTTCAACACCAACTCACCGACTTCCTCCAACGCTTATCCCCAGAACGACTACGAGTCCTTGCTGACTTTGCGGCTTACCTGGCAGATACTGAAAGCGAAGCTGCAACTCAAGAGCTTTTAGCCATCCCTGGATTGCGAGAGCGCGTTCAGCAGAATCAAACCATGCCTAGATCTCAACACACAAATTGGAGAACCCTTCGCTCAACGGCTCCAGTTGTGTAATTACTCTCGCATCCTAGCGTTCAAGAATTTAGAATATTTTCTAAATTTTGAAGGTTGGCTATATAGAATCCATTTGACATCTTTTGAGAGGCTAGATTAGGCTAGGAAAGTCACATTAGTCGATTCATCATGCCCTACTCTAGCAACCTCAGCGACGC
>JALOOP010000304.1 GCA_025454315.1 Oculatellaceae cyanobacterium Prado106 | reverse complement strand
TCCATTTTAATGGACTTTGGTCTAATAGCCCGTGATTCATCTACGGGCGGGCTGGAAACGAAGCCGATCCGAGCGCTCTGAATTCGCCACCGATATCATAAATTGCGGGCTAATCGGAAAAACCCATTAAAATGGGTTGAAAGACTTGTTCAGAAGTCTTTCCAGCCTCCGCAGTCCATTTTAATGGACTTTGGTCTAATAGCCCGTGATTCATCTACGGGCGGGCTGGAAACGAAGCCGATTCAGACAATTAGAGTTCGCCAGCAGCATCATGAATCAAGGCGTTACATTGATGATTCAAATCAGATTTTCGATCGCTAGACATCCTCATTGCAGCAGCCAATACCACAGTCATCACAGATCATCTTATCGGCACATTCACCTCTTTTATCATTTTTAACTGGCTTCACCGTCCCGCCGATTCTATCTAAACTGTTCATAATTCATACCCTTTTCTTTTCATCGGTTCTTCTTTTTCAGGTCTCTTTGTATCGACATATTCCCTATCTACACGCATCTGAGTTTACGTCTCCCGATAGAGCATTGAGTTAGGTTTACCCAGTAGTCTGAGGTCATGACAAGTTGTCAACTTAGTACGAGGTAAGCTTATGACTTCTGCCCCACAGCGATCGGTCAAGACGACTGACTTTGAACAATCCATTACCGTCCATGCTCCAGCCGATCGCATTTTTGAATACCTGTCCGATGTGCAAAACGTACCCGAATATTTGCCGACTGTTACCCATGCCGAACGCCAGTCGGGTGAACATATCCGCACCCAAGGCCATGCTGGCAATCATGAATATGACTCCGACGGTCACTTTCGCATCGATCATCAGCAGCATCGTCTGGAATGGGGTTCGGATGGCGAGAATGACTACAGCGGTTGGCTAGAAGTCAACGGCAGTGGAGATCAATCTGAGGTGAAGGTTCACATTCACTATGCCCCTCCCGCTGAAATGCAGCAAGACATGGCAGAGCAATCGCCCCAGCATAGCTTTGAGTCTGCGATGAATGAGGGCATTGGCAAAACCCTGGAATCAATCAAGCGGATCTGTGAAGGAACGGGTGGGAAACAGGAAATCTCACCGAACCAGTAATGTTCATAGATAAGGATAGGGGTGGGGCACTTCGCGCCCCACCCCTATCCTTATCTATAAATTGGAGGCTTAGCCACTAGGGCTTGTAGCATTGATGAGGTCAGGTTTTTCGGCGTTGGGGGGAGCGGCGATCACCTGTTCACTGGTCGGACGCTGATGCTCATCGAGTCGGGCAATCTTGACGGGTTGACCAGACTTGATCGATTGATAGAGCGATCGAATAATCCGGACATCGTTGAGTCCTTCCTGTCCCGAGGGTTCGGGTTCGGTGTTGTTAACGATGCAGTTGGAGAAGTAGGTGAATTCGGCGGCAAGCTGGCTGTGGTCTGGGAACCTGCGCTCCTGGGTTTCGCTGTCGATCGTCAGGTAATGCTTCAGTTCACCATGCCAGGAGTAGGCCGGGTCTAAGCAGAGATCGCCCTTAGTCCCCACAACTTGGTAGGTGGAAACGGGGGCTGCGCCAAAACTGACGGTGAAGTTAGCGAGGCGATCGTCGGGGAATCGCAGGATGGCCGTTGCCATCTCTTCGACTTCCTGGAACCGCTCTTCGCCGTTGCTGCCTGCCATGGCAAATACTTCGATCGGTTCACTGCCAAAGAGATAGCGGGCTGCGTTGATGCAGTAAATGCCGATATCATCCAAGGTGCCGCCACCCGTTTCATCCTGTAAACGAATGTTGCTCTCGTCCGTCACCTGCTGCGTAAACACTGAGTTAAAAATGCGGGGTTCGCCGATTTGTCCCGATTGCAGAATTTCGATCGCTTCTGTATTCGCGGGTTCAAGGTGCAAACGATAGGCAATCATCAGCTTGACCTGGTTGCTTTCACAGGCACGTATCATCTGCTGGCACTCCTCTGCAGTGACCGCCATGGGCTTTTCACAGAGGACATGAATGCCCTGATTAGCAGTGCGAACGGTGTATTCGCAGTGCAGGTGGTTCGGGAGTGCAATGTAAACAGCATCGATTTCGCCACTGGTCAGACAGTCTTCGTACTGATCGTAGGAATAGGTGTGCTGAACGCCGTATTTCTGGCTTAGCTCCTGGAGTTTGGTGGAGTCATCAGAAACCAATGCGGCTAGCTCCGAGTTTTCGGACTGGGCAAAGGCGGGCAGAGCGGCCTGCTGGGCAAACCAACCCAGACCGACCACAGCATAGCGGATCTTGCGATCGCCCTTCCCAGAAGAGGGTTGAGAAGAAGTCATGAATATTGCTCCAAATCAAAATGAGGGGTTAACCGGGATGAATGGGATGATGACAGCATCCCTAGATAAGCAACGCGGTTTAATCTGTGAGGGGTTCATGTCCCCAGTTTTTCAAGGAGTAGCGCCAGCGGGTATGCTCAATGTCGCCAGACGGTCTTTGCGCTGAATGGCGATGGATGTAGCTGACGACCCGACGCATTTGATTGTAGTCCTCCTCGCTATAGTCTGAGTCCTTCTAATGCAAGAGTTCTACAATATGACGCCCAGATTGATGTCCCGTGGATTCATCTCCTTCATGCTCTTTCATGCCCACGGACATAGACTCTTCCGTAGTCAGCCAGTCTTCTAGTTCATCAGCGCTCATGTTCACGGCATCATGAAACTCTCGTAATGTTGTTTCGTTTTCAGTCTGTGTATGGGTTGTGTGTGGCATCGTTGATTTACCTGTCAATTACTTGTAAACTACTTCTCGTCAATTTTTGTCAATTCTTCAGCTTTATGAATGGCTTCTTTGCCACTCTTTTCGCTCTCAACGAGATACTCGGGTTTGTCTTTAGATGCTTCAAAGTGATGGTTCTTGAAGTCGGTCGGTTCGGTGATAATGTCCTTGATCACGCCCTGGGATGCTCCGCCGGAGGAGTTCCATTTGACGCGATCGCCCTTCTTGAATGTTTCAGTCATGGGAGTTGGGGGAGATAAGGGGATGGGGGGAGGAGTGGCTTGGGGGTTTGCTACTGCTCTATCAATCCATCCTGTTTACTTGAGATTCTTGTAGAATCTGGGGGGATTATTCATTTTTTGATTAATCCTGGATTGATCCTAGAAAGAGGCGGGTGGAATTGCGTCTTTCGGATGGGGGATTCGGCGATCGCAACCTGTATTTATCCGGCTTCAGGCTGGACTATGCTTAGATTTAGCTTTAGAGGCGGATGATTAGAGTGGGCATTCTTCACGTCTTTTGATGTGCGAATTGTTACAATGAATGAGTCGGGTTTTGTCCGCCTATTTCCCTTTTCCTTTTTTAAGCAGTGCCAAGCAGAATCAGCCTCTCAATCAAAACCCATCATTGACGAAATCGATCGCGTCCTCGCTCAACACTACGGCTTCACTGACGAAGAACTCGACTTCATCATCGACTATGATATAAAGTACCGCGATATAAAGTACCGCATGGGCAGAGACAACGGAGGGGATGACTGATGACTACACTGCAACTTAGCTCTAGACTTCAATCTCGACTAGGGATTTCCCCAGAACAGCTTGCTGAATTTTGTCAGCGGTGGCAAGTTGCCGAACTCGCTCTCTTCGGCTCAGTTTTGCGAGATGACTTTCATGCTAATAGTGATATAGATGTTCTCGTTGCTTACCAACCCACAGCCAAACGAGGACTCTTTGAAAAAATGAGAATGCAGGAAGAACTCTCATCTCTGTTACATCGTGACGTTGATTTGGTCAGCAAAAAAGCTATTCTACAAAGCCACAACTGGCTGCGACGCAAGAATATTCTAGATTCTGCCGAGGTGGTTTATGTTACGTGATCGAGAAGCATTAATCGATATTTTAGGAGCTATCAAACTCATTCTTCAATATGTTGAAGGAGTTGATTTTGCTAACTTAGCAACCAACATCGAAAAACAAGATGCGATTTTGCGACGCATTACCATTATTGGTGAAGCCACCAAACGCCTCTCCAAAGACTTCAGGGAACAACATCCCACTATCCCCTGGAGAGAAATTGCTGGAATGCGAGATGTTATTACCCTTGAATAATTGATTTAAGGGGCAAGAAAAAAAATAAGATCCCGGTTATTGGAAGAGGTAGCTTCGCCGCTCCTCTTAACAACCGGGATCTTATTAATCCAAAGAAATCTAATCTCGTAAAACCTTACTTACTAACAGGTTCTACAACCGGGGTAGCGTCTGGAATAGGATCAGTGGATGAACCGAAGGCAACCCGTAAAAAGGGTGGAGCCAGGAAAGTAGTCAAAATGACCATGATAATAATCGACACTTCCAGCGGCTTGTCCAAAATGCCACTTGCTGAGCCAATCCCTGCAAATACTAGACCCACTTCACCCCGAGGAATCATCCCAACCCCGATCGCCACGCGATTGATTCCGGGGATGCCAAAGACGCTCCAGCCCGTCACCAGTTTACCCACGATCGCCACTCCTACCAGGAAGACCGCAATCAAAAGTCCCGCCCGATTCTCTGGTACGGCTGGGTTCAAAACGCCGAGGTCAGCCCGTGCGCCCACCGTTACAAAGAAGATGGGAACGAGCAAATCGGCGATCGGCTTGATTAATTCATCTAATTCGTTGCGGGCATCGGTTTCGTCAAGAACCAAACCTGCTGCGAAGGCTCCTAAAATGGCTTCGAGGTGGATGGCATTGCCTAGAAATGCCATGAAGAATGCGAAGATGAATGCTGGAATGACGATATTGCCACGGGTTTTGAGTTGATCGACGATCGCCACAAAAGTCTTGTTAAAAACGCCTCCCAACAAAATGGAGCCAATCAAAAATGCCGTCGCGCTGATAATCAAGTAAATCACATTGACGACATCAATTTCACCCGTCTTGGCCAAGCTGGCAACCACAGCCAGGACAATGATGCCGAGGACATCATCAATCACTGCCGCGCCCACAATGATTTGCCCTTCTTTGGATTTGAGTTGACCCAGCTCTGACAACACCTTAGAGGTAATGCCGATACTCGTGGCCGTTAACGCAGCCCCCGCAAAGATCGCTGGAATTGCGGCCACATGGAAGAGCAGCATTAACCCTGCCGTACCCGCCGCAAAGGGTGCTGCGACTCCGACACAGGCGACTACTGTAGCTTGAATGCCCACTTCCTTGAGTTGCCGCAGATCGGACTCTAGACCAATTTCAAACAGCAGAATAATCACGCCGATCTCTGCTAGAACCGAAATCACTTCACTCTGCGACTCAAAGACTCGGCTGAGCGCATCCGGTGCCAGGTGATTCAGTCCTTGCAGCGCTGTCATAATTACCGAGTCAGAGGCAGACAGCCCCCCTTCGGGAAAGATCACCAAGTGCAACGCCGAAACGCCGACAATCACACCCGCGACCAGTTCCCCCAGGACGGGCGGAAAATCCAGTCGCCGAGCGACCTCTGCGCCGAGCTTGCTGGCTAGATAAATCACCACCAGCGTCAGCAATACGCCAGAGAGAATGATGGGTGAATCCTCAGCAACAGCAGTTGCCAGGAGGGGTGGCAGAAAGGGGATGGGAGCGATGGGAGTGGCAATGCCCCCACTGAACGGAGACAGAATCTGGGACAAAATCATGAGTTTAAAAGGATGAAGGTGAAAGATTTGAGAGAGCTATCAAGGGGAGGAGCGGTCACTAAAAAGCCGGGGTGATGACCCGGCCTTTTTGGTCTGCGTCGTCTTGGTTCAACAGCCTTCTGGGCCACAGAAACTTCTTCCGTAGAGGACTTCGGCTTCGCAGATATAGATGATGCCTGCAAAATCGGTGAAATACTTGAGTGCGACCTTATCCGCAATCACCTCAGCCATCTCCCGGTTTTCGGTTAGAACCTCGAACTTTACGTTCGAGTCGGTGTCGGCAGTGTTGGGTTTACCTGTAGAGCGCACGTTGCGGCTGCCTTTGCCGCCCGTATCCACCACTGTATAACCCGTCGCCCCGCAATCATCAATGATCTTGGCGACCTTTTTCATCAAGACTTTTTCTGTAACGATGACAAGCTTATTGGCTTTCTTAGACATGTTGGCGATTTCCTCAAAGATGGACATTAATTGATTGGGTCTGCCGCCGAGTCAAGGAAGCGTCGGCAGACCACGACATGCCTGGGACTAGATGCCGCCGATCGCTTGAGCCAACCCGATGAAGAACGGGATACACAAGCCGATCGCAATGGGCGTACCGACGGCTGTGGAGGCACCGATATAGGCGGAGGGGTTGGCCGACGGGATACCAGCCCGCAGCGTAGGTGGGCCTGAGATGTCTGAACTAGAGGAGGCAATGACCGCTAGAACCACAACGCCGCCCATACTGAATCCCATGGTGTAGTGGGCAATCATGCCGAAACCAAAGGCGATGAGTCCATGAATAAACGGTGCTACCACGCTATACACGACATACCACTGAGCCACCTTCCGCAGTTCGCCAACCCGTGACCAAGCTTCCATCCCCATGACCAGCATCAAGACCGAAAGCAAGCCACGAAAAGCAGGATCGAAGAAGTTTTCATAGACACTTTCCGGACGAGTCAACAGACCCAGTGCGAGTCCTAACAGCATGGCCGATAGGGCAGGTCCCTGGAGGCTTTCCTGGATAATGGGCCAGATCTTGACCTTGTTATCTTCAGGCTCCTGCTGCTTGCTGAGATATTCTTGCCGACTGCCGGGATAGTCTGACTGATCGGCATACTCGCCTGATGCAACGGCCTGTTTGCTGAGATACTCCTGCTTGCTGAGTTGCTCGGTGGCGGCGCGATGCTTCTTTTTATTGATATAAATGTTGGCTACTACGATCGCCGTGACGAGCGCAGGGATATCCATGAAGGGATAGAGTGCACCAGCCCATGCCTCGTAGCCGACGTTTTGTTCTTCTAGGAGCGTCAGGGCGGCGGCCATGGTCGAGCCACTCACCGCACCAAACAACCCTCCGGTGGCGATCGCATCCACGGTTCTAACCTTGGGCAGTTTAGCCAAGGTATAACGCGCGATGAATACCACCAGAACCCCTGTGATGACCGCAAAGAGTGCGGGTAAGATCATATCCGCCAAGTTGGAATTGCGGATAGCAATCCCCCCGGTCAGACCAATTTTGGTGAGTAGCATGAAGACGATGATCGTACAAATCGACTCTGGAATAACCAATTGGCTACCGAGAGCGGCAATGACCATCCCCCCAATCAAAAACCCAAGGGTGGGGGACTGCAACTGCTTAACGAAGTCCATTAAAAATAGAGACCAAAAATCCACGATACCTCCTTATACCTCCTCTGCCGAGGAGCATTGTAGTGAATGAACTAGTAGTGCATAAACTAGTCGTGAATGAAATAGACGGGGCTTAAAAGAGTCAAAGTAAAGTAAGCGTGGAGCGTTTAGCCCCCATAGCATAGGTTTTGCCTGAGTATCGGTAGACAGGGTGTTCAAAAGAATCCCCATCCCCATCAGTTCGGCAATACTTGCCCTACAGCAATTTCCATAGACTCATGTACCAGTCTTCTATGAAGCGGTACATTATGCAAATTGTCACACACTTCGGTAGACAGATCCCCACAATGATCGTCACATCTTACTTATGCAATTGATAAGGATGAAGTTGAGGATAGAGTTATAACTATAGAAAGGTAGCAGAAACACAAATGTTAGTCTTCTCAATCAAAGCTTTTGCTGACCTTAAGTCAACTGTTCTCAATCAATCGCAATCAATTTATTAAACTTTATCGGAAGTAAGGTTTTAGGCGTTAGAAATCATGTTTTGGCGCGGCGAATCCGCGCCAAAACACGATTTCCGATAAAGTCTATGGCAGGTAATCCATCGCAATCAGGCCATCGCAATCAGGCCATCGCAATCAGGCCATCGCAATCAGGCCATCGCTGTAGCGGCAGAATCCAGATCATGGAGAGAGTTCATAAGGTTTTCTATGGATACGATAGATACTTCTTCAATTCAATGTCTAAACTTACTGCGTTAACTCAATATCATTTGAACCAATGTATAGAGCTATCTCTATCAAGTGCAAATCAAGGTCAATTGCCTCAGCACATTCCTTTGTTAGCAAATCCCGATCGCGCCCATGAATTTGCGGTTCAAGTGCGTTTTATTAACGAGCAAATGTTTAGTGAGCCAATCAATGAGCAAACCTTGGTAGGTGGCGTAGAAGATTGTCGTTTTCCCCTCATGAGTTTGATCAAACCTTTCACGTTGCTTTATCGCTTGCAACAGTTGGGAGAGGAGCAGGTTCTCCATCTGATCGATGTGCAATCCTCTGAATATCCCTTCAATTCTTTAGCTCAATTAGAGCTGGATCAAGGCAAACCTCGTAATCCCATGATTAACAGTGGTGCGATCGCCCTCGCTGCTCTCTTACCCGGTCAGACCGTATCTGAGCGCTGTGATCATTTCTGTCAATGGCTGAACCAGCTTTCAGGAAGTCATCTGACGTTAGATCAACCCATGTTAGCGTCCGTTGAATCGCTGCCGAATCCGATCAATCGGGCGATCGCACACCTATTAAAGCAAGCCGGTCACATCGACTCGATCGAAACCGCACTGGACACCTATCAACGCATCTGCTGTTTTTCGGGCACTGTAGATGACTTGGCAAAACTAGGTCTGCTGCTGGCTCGACCTCATGCACGCCTTAAACCCACACATCAGCGAATGGTCAATGCGGTGATGTTGACCTGTGGGCTGTATGAGGATTCTCCGCGATATGCGGTGCAAATTGGCTTACCGATGAAGTCTGGGGTAAGTGGTGGCTTGCTGGCTATTGTTCCGGGGGAGGGGGCGATCGCTTGCTACAGTCCGCCCCTCGATCGGGCTGGAAATTCAGTCCGAGGAATTGCC
>JALOOP010000303.1 GCA_025454315.1 Oculatellaceae cyanobacterium Prado106 | reverse complement strand
GTCTATCCTGTCCCTTGAGTCCTCCACCTGGGCGAACCTGGATGGGGGATTGGGCGATCGCTCAGGTGGAGATCTCTGAATCAAACAAGGAATCCATCGAGCAATCAATCAGGGAACCCATCTGGGAATGTAGGGCATCCGGAGCAAGACGGATGCGATGGACGCAATGCTTCAGAACATTCTCCAAGTTCCTGGTTCCGCCCCCCAGCCCCCAACTTTGGGGGAGCCGAACGTTCAAGGAGAATTCCAGGAGCTTTTGCAGAATTCAACACGACATTCAACAACGACATTCAACGACGACATTCAACGACGACTCCACGATACTCGCTCATTGTCAGGGTTTTCTGGGTATTTTCAATTAATTCCTCGGTTAATCGTATACAACCACACAGAAATATTATAAAAAGCAACAAAAAAGAACTTGCATTTGGATAAAGATGGAAATAGAATCGACAACGAAAGCGTAAACCGTAGTATCAGATACAGAAAATGATTCTAATCGCAAAATGAGTACAGCGTAATCCTCCCTCAAACACTCTTAATAAATGCCATAAAACGCCTGCACCACAAGGGTTTGACTTGAGTGCAGGAATTGCTGTTATCGGTTCCTGAAATACCGAAATACACCCTGCAAAATACTCGTCCCCTACCCCAAAACTATTTTGAAAACTCGATGGTTGCTGTCCTCATCGGGTTGAGTACATCCCTAATTAATTTCAATAAATTCTATCCTTTGGCGATCGCCACACCCCAAAGGCGGGATTTGCTATAAGCAGAGGAACAGAACTTGCTCTCCTCACCACCCTGCCATGCAACTCCCCACCTTTACGATTGGCAACCCGGCCAAAATGACTCCACGGGAGGCGCGCAGATCGGCCTCTAGCAGCCCTGTTGCCAACCTAACCCCCAATCCCATTGCCACCCCCACCGGAAGCGCTCCTGGAAGCTCCACGGAAGGCTTCACAGACCGCTTCACAGTTCGCTACAGTGAATCTCCCAGTGAGTCTTCTAGTGAATCTTCTAGTGAGTTTTCTAGTGAATCTTCTAGAGAGTCTTCCAACGAGTCTTCCAGGGGTAACTCGACACACCCTCCGATAGGGCAATGGGCTTTCTCCAATTGGAGCACCACGCGATCGCCCCGCACACCACCTCTGCTGGCCGCCCTTCGCTCCCTTCGTAAACCCTCCCTGAATCTGATTGCGAAAAGCAAAGAGGCGATCGCCCATCTCACATCCGCATCCCAGTTTTTCCAAACCCTGCAAAGCGACTATCGGATCATCTTCGAGCGGGACCCTGCCGCTCGTAACTGGCTCGAAGTCGTCGTTTGCTATCCGGGACTTCATGCGCTGATGATGCATCGAGTTGCCCATACATTAAATAAGTTACAAGTTCCGTTTTTCCCCCGACTGATCTCCCACACCGCCCGACTGTTTACGGGCATCGAGATCCATCCCGGAGCCACGATCGGTCAAGGTGTTTTTATTGATCACGGCATGGGTGTCGTGATTGGGGAAACGGCGATCGTCGGCGATTACTGTTTGATTTACCAGGGTGTGACGCTGGGCGGCACCGGAAAAGAAAAAGGTAAACGCCACCCCACCCTCGGCAAAAACGTCGTCGTTGGCGCAGGTGCAAAAGTCTTAGGCAACATTGAACTCGGCGACAACGCCCGCGTCGGCGCAGGCTCCATCGTCCTCCGCCATGTCCCCTCCAATTGCACCGCCGTCGGCGTTCCCGGTCGCAACATCTGCCGCAGCAACACCTGCCCCAAACCCAACGATCCCTGCATCCTCGACCACAACCAACTCCCCGACGCGCAAGCCACGGTCATCCGTAGCCTGATCGATCGCATCGAACGGCTCGAATCCCAGTTGAATGCCCTGAACAACCAGAAGAACCTTGTTTGAAAGGGAAAGAAGGGGAAAGGGAAAAGGGGAAAGGGGGGATTTCTAGTCCCTCCCACAAACCCCCTTTCGCCTTTCGCCTTTCGCCTTTCCCCCTTCCCCCTTCGCCTTTCGCCTTTCGCCTTTCGCCCTTCCCCTTTTCCCCTTCCCCTTTTCCCCTTCCCCTCTCCCCTCCCCCCTCACCATGCCACCCACCCCCATTAGTCATCCCGAAATTGGCGAGAGCCAATTGGGGGACGAGACAGTTTGTCGCAACCAAATTGTTGATGTTCCTCAGATCGATCGCTGGCAAGTTTATTCGCGGTTGCAGGAGTTGCAAATTTCTTGCAATTGTCCTTCCGATGGGACACTGCGCGTTGAAGTTGACCATGCGATCGCCATTCTCCTGGTTCGCAGTACCGTTCAGCAATTTACCGCCCCTCGGCAAGAATTGGTGAACTGGCTGGAACGTTGCCTTCAGGTGTGAGTTCCGTTGTCACATCAGGATTGCCATTGGAGAGTTTTGCCATGGGTCTTTCGTCATTGATCGTTTGTCCTCTGTTCTTAGTTTTCACCGTATTAATTCAAGGGGAAAAATTATGGAACGGCTGATTCATTTCTGGGCGATTTTAATTTGCTCATCTATCATCGGCCATTGGTCGTGGAGCATTTACCCGAGCGTGATGACTGGCGCATTCGATTTCTCAATGATTCAGAATCGGGATTGACCATTTTTCACCCTCTGGGTTCATTGAGAAGTTCCCTCACTCGTCATGCAGGAATTCACCCAGCCTTCTTTCAGTGACAAAATTCTAATGGTAAAATCTGATTCTTCACTGGCAATCCGATCGTTTACCACCTTTATTAGGAGTTATTCATGACGCAAGCTATCCTTCAAGCGTTTGGTCAAGTTGCAGACAATCCCGTTGCATTGGGACAGGAAATCACGATTCCTGTCTGTGAGGGGTTAAACATTGCTCTGGCCAGCTTCCAAGCGCTCTACTTGCAGTACCAGAAGCATCACTTTGTGGTGGAAGGTGCTGAGTTTAATCAGTTGCATGAGTTTTTCCAAGATGGCTATAATGCCACTCAAGGACATGCTCATGATCTGGGCGAACGCTTAAATGGCCTCGGTGGCACTCCTGCTGCCAGCTTCTCAAAACTCGCCGAACTCTGCTGTTTTACCCCCGAAGCAGATGGTATCTATCCCTGCCGCACCATGGTCGAGAATGATCTACTGGCTGAACAAGCCGTGATCCAACTCCTCCGTCGTCAGGCTGCTCAAGCAGAAAGTGTGGGCGATCGCGCCACCCGCTACCTGTATGAGCAAATCCTTCTAGCCACTGAAGACCGGGCGTTCCACCTGGATCACTTCCTGGCTAAAGACAGTCTCACGTTTGCGTTTAATTAGGTTTACCGCTCTAGTCAATTGACTAGATTCTTTTAGAGGGAGGGCGTGATCTGTATCCTAGATTCTTACCCCTCCCACCCTTCTCCTCTGCGCTACTGTATACCCAACTGTATATCCAACTGTATACCCATAAGTCTAACTGGCTTCGCTGCTGAGTTTTCGCCCCCCCGCCCCAACTTTGGGGAGCCGAGTCTTCGAGGAGTCTTCAAGGAATCTCTAAAGGGGTAATCCTAGACAATTCACCTTAGAAGATTCGTCGAACTCAAAGTCCCCCAGAATTGGGGGATTTAGGGGGCACAACCTCCCGAAGCGAAGCCGATCGAGACTCGTGTACAAGGCACCTGAGCCAGAGGAAGGAGCCAAATCCAGATCGTGAGGAGTGGTGTCAGCAGTTCTGTCGTTGAGATTACGCAGTCATTGGAGGTCACCATGTTTACCGTTATTGCGATCGGCGTTGTCCTGATCATCGCCATGACCACCCTCTACGAATTTGTGCTGTATCGCTTGCTGATTGATCTACAACCCCTAGGAGAAGCTAAATCTCCCCCATCGAAAATTTAGCGAAAGCTTACACAGAACAAACTGTGCAGCTAACGAGGATTAAATTGGGCAAGAATTAAATTGGGCAAGAATTAAATTGGGCAAGAATTAAATTGGGCGCAGAGACGCACCACCAGATTAAATTCATTCCTGTACTCAGGGACATAAATCTATGAAACTCCCCGCAGCGGCTTCAATACAAATTAATGATACAACTCTGCGCGACGGCGAACAGGCCGCAGGAGTTGCCTTTAATTTGGAAGAAAAAGTGGCGATTGCCACCTTCCTCGACGCGATCGGCGTTCAGGAATTAGAGATTGGCATTCCCGCTATGGGAGCCTCAGAAGTCGAAGCCATTCAAGCGATTCAAGATCTGGGTCTAAAGGCCAAATTGCTCGGCTGGAACCGAGCCGTCATCTCTGATCTAGAAGCGTCTATCAAGTGTGGCCTGAAGCGGGTGCATATTTCAGTACCTGTGTCTGAGATTCAGATTGCGGCCAAGTTTCATGGACAATGGCGGGTGATGCTCGATCGGCTGCGGGAAGTTCTTGACTTTGCCCATGAGCATCGTCTTTGGATTTCCGTGGGGGGCGAGGATAGCTCTAGAGCCGATCCCTCGTTCCTCCTCGATATTGCCCTCTGTGCCCAATCCTGGGGCGCTTCTCGGTTTCGCTTCTGTGATACCGTCGGCATCCTCGATCCGCTCACCACCTATCAAAAAATCCGTCAACTGACGAATGTCCTCAGCATTCCCCTGGAGATGCACACCCACAATGACCTGGGCATGGCTACCGCCAATGCCCTCGCCGGAATCCAGGCTGGAGCCAAATCGGTGAATACCACCGTGAATGGTCTAGGGGAAAGGGCGGGGAACGCGGCTTTAGAAGAAGTGGTGATGGCTCTTAAACGCATTCATGGGATTCACCTGGGCATTGAAACCCAGCGGTTGCTGGAGCTTTCTCGCCTCGTCGCAGCGGCTTCCAACTGGCCGATTCCGCCCTGGAAAGCGATCGTCGGTGAAAATACCTTTGCCCATGAATCCGGTATTCACGCCCATGGCATCCTTCAAGATCCCGCCACCTATGAACCCTTCGATCCGAAAGAGGTCGGTTGGGAACATCGTCTGGTCGTGGGCAAGCATTCTGGGCGGCACCTAGTCGCTCAGTTGTTAGAACAGCATGGCATCAACTTGAGTGCCATCGACACCCAAGCGGTGTTAGACGCAGTCCGACAAGAGGCGATCGCTGCCAAGCGCAGTCTGACCGTCGAAGAACTCCTCCAACTCGCTGATCTCCAGAGGTACTCCCATGCAATCCGATGACACCGTTGAGGTTAATTATCCCCCTATTTTTGATATGGGGCAAAAAGTTCGCTCCCGTAAACTCCTCCGTAACGACGGCACATTTCCCGGACGGGATATCGGTGTCACGTTAGCGAAAAAGGGTGATGTAGGCTATGTGGTTAGCATTGGCACCTACCTCCAAACCTACTACATTTACGCTGTGCATTTTATTGAACGAGGTGCTGTCGTCGGGTGCCGTTCTAAGGAATTGGAATTGGCGGATGCACCTCAACCCGTCGAACAAGATTCGCAGGAATCAGAATTGACGGATGCCCCCCAATTTGTTGAACAGAGTTGAAGATATTGTTGTTGCGCGGCTTCGCCGCGCAACAACAATATCTTCGATCAAGTCTAATATTCAAATTCACATCCCAAGGAACCTCAATGAAAGTCATGCTGCGCCGGAATAATCTTGGACATTTAACCGTTTACGTTGCGAAGAAAGATTTGGAAGAAGAAGTAGTCAAGGAAGTGGATACGGAAGAAGGCAAGGTGTTTACCTTGGCGAATGGTTGGGAATTAGCCTTTCGAGATCTGACTGACCCGATACAACTGCCGCAGACGGTTGAGGCGAGACGGTTGGCTTGATGGCGATCGGTTGAGCCGATAAGCTCCTGGAAATGACTTCGCTCTAAGCCCGCCCGTAGATGAATCACAGGCTATTAGACAAAGTCCATTAAAATGGACTGCGGAGGCTGGAAGGCTTTCTAGACATGCCCTTTAATTCATTGATGAAGGTTGATCCATTAGCTAGGGAATTCCTTTCCAGGATTGCCGGGCTTTACAGGTTTTAGCTTCCCGATTTATGGGTCTAGATACTGGTTTGTAAGGACTGAAGTCCTTACTACAAGCCTGTTTGTAGTGAGGACTTTAGTCCTCATCATTGGAAGCATCGCTGAATTAGAACTTGGTAAGACTCGGTAATTTCAGGGAGTAATTCCTGGATTCATTGATTGGAGCGAAAGCGATCGCCCATCCATCCAAGCCCTATATCCCCCACAAAAACCCGATCTCTTTACTTGTCAAAGTAATATTTTCTAAGTAATCATTCTATAAAAACTCAATACATAAGATTGAAATTACAGAGTACATCTCATTACACAGATGTATCACCCCGATCGCACTACAAGAATAATCATCAGCATTTGCCGTCATAAACTTTAGAACGACTCACGGTATTACACACTACACCAATGAATGATGTTTTTTGGCATTGTTTTATCATCCCCCTACTAGTCCTTTAAATTGAGAATTATTCCTGATTAATACCTGCGTCTATTCTCGGACAAATCAGTAATAGCAACACTTCTAGGCGATCGCCCCTCCCCATTTCTGCAAATTACTGCGATCGCCCCCCATATTCCTCCCTTGCACCCCATCGGTTTACAGTCTCAGTCCAATTCACCATCCACCTCACCCCCTCTACGCCATGTCACATCAACCCCTGGATTTCAACTTTGAAGGTCGTTTCTTAGGCTTCACCGACGAATCTGGTAAACTCAAATACTTTCGGCTGGGACTTTCCAACGAAGATCTCCAGATCAAGCTGCCCAAGAAATTACGGGAATCTGGCTTCAGTGTCAAAATTGGTGAAACCATCAAAGTCACAGGCAAAGGCAAATTCAATCCCAATACCGGGGAACTGAAGCTCAAAGCCAGTCAGGTGTTTCTGGCTCCCGTCGCCCCCGTCAGCAATCCTGTGCAAAAGATCATTGAAACAACGCTCCATGACAATGTCCAAAGCATCGTCCAAGAATTCACCCCAGAACCGCTGCAAAGCCTGGAACCCTGCAAAGCGAAGCATGAGGGTTGTCCTAAGCAGAAGCGGATTCAACTTTGTCACAAATCTGGCTGCCAGAAACGCGGCGGTAAGCGGTTGATCCAGGCGCTGAATCAGTTGATTTGCGATCGCAATCTCCAGGAAAAAATCTCGGTGGAATACACGGGTTGTCTGAAGCGCTGTTCTGCTGCGCCTAATATGCTGATTGACAAGAAACATTACAGCAAATTGAATCCGGAGGAACTGCCTAAAGTGCTAGCGAAACACTTTGAGATTAATTAGTGATACATCATTGATTTACCGATGCGTTACGCTCCGCTAACGCATCCTACGGTTCTACGGTTCCTTGAGACATCTAGCCATTCAAAAAGGGGATAGAAGCCATGGCTTCTATCCCCTTTTTGAATAAGTTGTAAACCGGAATTAAACTAATGCTTTGTAGTTGCGGATGCGATCGCCCACGGCCACGCCCATGACCTTGGCTAACCAGGGGGGTGGAGCGGAGTTCATGCGTTTTTGCAGTTCTAGGAGGATGGCTCTGGCAGAACCGCCTTCGACAATTTTCATGGGGTAAATGCCGCCTTGAATGACTTTGGCTGCTGCGGGGCCACCGACTGAGACAATGTAGACAATTTGGCAGTCTCGGATCAGATTGACTCGGAACATATTTTTGTCATCGGATAGGTCGGCTTCGATCGCCGATCGAATGTCGATCAGTCTGAGTTCAGCACCAGAAAGTTGATAGACCAAGTAGCGCAAGCAGGAGCCAAAATGACCGTCTAGTTCTTCCCAATTGTTGGAGGCGACGGCGATGCGAACGGAATTGGGCATATCGCCATCGGTATAGGGTTCGATGGCGGGTAGGTTGACATCTTCCTTGATGCCCCAAAGGATTCGGACTGCGTCTTTGAAGGCGATGATATGTTCTGCTCGGGTGTCGTCACCAGCTTCTTCGCCGTCTACATCGAAGGTTTTGCCGAAGGCGGTTTTGAGTTGGGTGACGGTGATTTGACCAAGTCGTTCTTCGTTGAGGTCTTCGCCGATCGCCCCGTGGAGGGCATGGATCATGTCTCGGATGGAGACATCGGGCAGGGCGCGGGTGGCCAGGGCAATCCGCATGGCGACTTCATTGGAAAAGGGTTGTTCACTCATGGTTCAAGAATCGGGGATGGGTGGAAAGGGTGAAAGGGTACATGGGAGTGCCGCACTAAGAACGACACTCCCATGAATTAAATCAGCGTTAACGGAATGATTTTTGTGGAAACGAAGGATGAGTGGAAGGGGGTGGGCGATCGCGTTTATACAAAAAGTTCCACTCTCTCGATTGAACAGAATTTATCCTTCAACTTCTGTAGATTTCCATACGGTTTGACGTTGAGTTTTGTTGTGATCTGGAATCACGGCAGGGACATCTTTGAGAATTCAAAGACGACTCACAAATAACTCAAAAATGATCCGAAGTTTAACGATAAATTACATTTTGTTTATCTTGATAAATCGTCCATGACGGTTGTGTACGCCAAGCGTAGCAGTTCCAATTCTGTGGGGGGTAACCGTCGTGCTTCGGTTAAGGCGATAAATTTTCCGGATTGTTCAGCAAGCTGTTCTTGGGGGGGATCGGTGGCGGTGAAGCGGGCGAGGTAAACCTGGATGGGGGTATCGGCATCGGCGATCGCCACATCAAACTCGCGATCGATGACTAAACTGCCGCTTTCCATGCCGAGTCGCTGTTCTGCATCGGCTAATAAATCTGAAACATCCACTTTCACCTGTTCACCGCCCACATGGCTCTCTAAGACTCGTGATTCAGCCACCAAACTGACAAACGGTTTCATCCAACCGCAAAAATAATGTGCGTCCGCTGGAAGGATGCTTGTGATACAAAATCAGGCGATGATCGGTTGACATGGGTGAATCCTAAACTCATCTCTGAATCGTATCAAGCTTCTCAAGGGATTTCAGGGTTTATAACAAAGAATTTAAGATGTCGCGCAATGCGTGGGTGGCTTGGTATGCGTTACGCTGCGCTAACGCATCCTACGGGTCTAAGGTTCCTGGCATCTTATTGATCGAGTTTGTTTGATGAATTGCGCGATTACTGTTCTAGTGATTTTCTTGATGAATAACTCGATAGATTCTTCAATGAATTCTTCAATGGTGCGTTCCACTATGTTTCCACACACCCTACCATTTTTTAGTATTTTCCCATTGGGTTTATTATCTAATTCCTGTTGCAGCAGTCTTCTCTAGTTGTCTTCTCTAGCTGCTTTCTCTAGCTAAGGCAGCTTGTAAAAATAACTTGAGCATCTTGGCATGATTTCTTATGATTTGAGCAACAGCGTTGGCATTAGGTAACTATGTTTGATGTTGAGGT
>JALOOP010000302.1 GCA_025454315.1 Oculatellaceae cyanobacterium Prado106 | reverse complement strand
AATGGCGTAGGGTGTTAGAGGACACTTTATTGATGCGGAAGTTTTGGGTGGATGTTGCGATCTATTTTTGTGCTATTGCCGCTGATGAGTTTGGCTCAGGTAACGCCTGCGCCGATGCCTGTGCCGACACCGATGCCTGTGCAATCTACGCCGACTCCTACACCGACTCCTACACCGACTCCCACGCCGCAGGAGGTTGTTGAGCCGCAGCGGGTGCGGCCTTTGCCGGGGCAGTTGAATCGGGTTCCGGTGTTTAACAGTAATAGTCCGGAGTTGGTGCAGACGGAGGGAATTTTGCTTTCGACCTTTCCGCCTGGAGGGAAGCAGCAGCCGGAGGCGCATCTCAACTTTCCGTTTAATGGCGCGTTTGATTTGTTTGCTCACCATGCTTTTCGGGCGATTAATCCGGAGTTGAGCAGTTTGTATCTGGGGGTGATTGTTTATAATCCGGGGGATACTCCGGTGAAGCTGAATGTCCTTCAGGCGGCGAGCTATCTGAGTCAGCCGGATGCGCCGTTTGTGGAAATGCCGCCGATGCGAGAGAATAATGGCGGGACGGTGTATGCGGGGCCGGGGAGTCGGGTGATGAATGAGGTGCTGCGCGGGCGACGGCAGGAGATTTTTCCGGCGCAGATTGTGATTGAACCTCGCTCTTATCAGATGTTGATGAATTTACCAGTTCCGGTGGCGACGCTGGAACCGCCGCTGAATGGGCGATCGACCTTGATGCGTCTGGAAAGTGATGGCACGGTGTATCTGGCCAGTATGGCGTTGCTGGCCAAGAAAAATGCGGATGGCAGCGAACGGGCACCGACGCTGGAAGAATGGCGATCGCTCCTAGACTCCGGAAGTTTGTCGAGTGTGCGCGATCGCGTCCCTACCCCCATTGAGCAAGCTGGAACCACCACGCCATTCATCTATGGACGAGTCGCTGGAGTCGCTGAGGGCACTCGTTGGCAAGCCCAACTGACTGACCCTGATGCAACCACACTGACCATTCCAGAGCCAGGACAAACGTTTTCCTATGGCTTGAGTACGCTGGTCAATGGCCGCTTAGGCACAGATCAGGTGCAAAGTGCAAGAATGCTGGTGCGCTATCCGGATACGGCCTATCAAGCACATGGCAACTATGGCATTGAGTACAACCTAACCCTGCCGCTGCGAAATACCTCTGATGAAAATCGGACGGTGACGATCGCCCTCCAAACCCCCATCAAAGAAGATCAACTGAGTCAAAACGGTCTACGCTTCTTTGAGCCATTGCCCACCCAGACCTTCTTTCGCGGCACGGTCAAAGTCAACTACCGAGATGATAACGGTCTGCCTCGCACCGAGTTTTACCATCTGGTGCAGCGTCGCGGTCAAAGAGGAGAGCCATTGGTGACCCTGAATATGCCGGGGGGCGATCGCCGTCTCGTCCAATTCACCTTCCTCTATCCCCCGGATGCGAGTCCACCGCAAGTTTTAACGGTTCAGACTGAACCGTAGAAGGGGGAAAGGGGAAAGGGGAAAGGCGAAAGGGGGCAATAGCAATCAATGGAAAGGGTTTGATGAATGTGGATCTGCGACTGACGGTAGAATCCTTTTATGTTCGTTTCCTCGTATCTTTAAAGACATCTCTTCAAAGAATAGACGGGGATTTCCCTTTTCCCCTTCCCCTTTCCCCTTTTCCCTCTGCCTCCTATGAACCTCCCGACTTGGATTACGGTTTCTCGTCTCCTGGGTGTGCCTTTTCTGCTGTTGCTGTTGCATCAACCGACGGTACAGGATCGGTGGATTGGGTTGGTGATTTTTCTGTTGGCTGCGGGGACGGATTGGTTAGATGGTTACTTGGCGCGGAAGTTGGATCAGGTGACGGATCTGGGCAAATTTTTAGACCCGTTGGTGGACAAGCTGTTGGTGTTGGCTCCGCTGTTGGCGCTGGTGGAACTGGGACAGATTCCGGCCTGGGGGGTGTTTTTGATTTTGGGGCGGGAGTTGGCGATCGCAGGTTGGCGGGTTAATCAAACGAAAATTTCAGGGGCGAATATTTGGGGCAAGCTCAAGACGGTTTCGCAGATTGTGGCGATCGCACTCCTGATTGCACCCCTACCCGAGGTTTGGGAAATTCCGGCGATCGTTGCATTTTGGATTGCCGTCAGCCTCACCCTGATTTCTGGAGCAATCTATTTAATACCGCCTCAGAACTCAAGCACTTAGATGTCCTGAAATACCTACAGATGTCCTGAAGTACCTAGAACGGCTTTAGAGAAAGGAAAATGAGAGAGCCTTCACCAAAAGTATTTTCCAAGAACAAGAAATAATGAAGACATTATGGATTCCGTGAGATTACGCAGTTTATGTTTTATAAATTAATGAAGCGGTGCGGATCATACTGGCAAGCCCGATAGTTCCTCCGGTTGATTGAGTTGGCAACGTGTTTTCAAAGTCTGATTTCTAGGTTGAGTTCGCCCCCTAGTTGCTCCGGTTAGAAGAAAAGCCCGCATTCTGCCTTCTAACCCGACCTGCAACTGATTAAATCAAATGGCTAGAGGAATTTCACTTATGATGAAGGCTTCTCTAGCCATTTGTCTTTGAGTAATGGTTCTGGCATCTGGAAAACTTTCATGTCTGATGTGCTTAAAGAAGAAGCTCGGAGATGTTTAGAGCGACTTGCCACAAAATCTTTTGATGACTGTTATCCTCTAACCCGAGAGTTTGAAACAGTGCCAAATTCCCCAGGCTTCTATGCTTTTCGCCACCGTTTAGATGGGATTTTGTATATTGGTATTGCGACAAACTTGAGGCGGAGGTTCCGCAATGGGCATAAAGCATTAGCATGGGCATTCATTGATCGCCTTGATCCAGATGATGTGAGAATTGCTACGGTAAGAATCGATCGCCAAACTGCATAGCAGGTCGAATATATAGAAACGCGAATGATTCAAAGTGCCCGACCAAGTTACAACATCCGCATGAACAATTAAGAGGATCAATCTGATGCAAACCACAACGGAACATCTCTCTGCTGAAGCGGCTCAAACATTCCTTAATGCCTTGCCGGACAAGATTAAGCTGGGGCTACAAACCTATGCGGCTGAAATTGATTATCCGCTTGAGGCTGTAATTGAAATGGCGATCGCCTCCTTCTTAGATGAGGATTCAATGACCTTTGTCGGCTGTAATCCTTTAGCTGGAATGAAGTTTGAGAAAAAGATGGATTAGCCATTTTAAATAATCAGCCACTTTAAATAAACTAACGGCTCCGGATATAGTCGATCGCCACCAACAAAGCTTCCAGCATCACTTCAAAGCTGGCATCAGTAGAGCGATCGAGCGTCATCAAGTCGGATTGTTCTTTGATAATGAAACCGTAGAGGGCTGCGTTGACCAGACGCATGACATCAATTAGGGCTGTTTCGCTGAGATCGTAGAGTTGCAAAGCAGCCTGGAAAAAGTGCAGTGATGCCTGGATGATTTCGGCTTCTTCGGGGTCGGTGGGGCGCATTTGGTAATGGGACATGACTCGGAAACGAGCAGGGTAAGCGTGGGCAAAGCTGCGGGTGGTTTGTGCGCCGACTTGGAGCAATTGTTTGGGATCAGACAGAGGGGCGATGTGCTGTTGACAGAGGGTGAGGTAGTCTCGCCAGATGTGGAGGGCGACGGCACGCTGGAGTCCTGGGTTGCCGTCGAGATGTTTGTAAATGGCGGGTGGTTTGATGCCCAAGGCGCGGGCGACTCGGTTGACTCCTAAAGCCGCTTCGCCTTCCTGGTCGAGACAGGCGATTGCCGCTTCAACTACATCTTCGGGAGTGAGGGAGTTTTCTTTGGTGGGACGACCCATATCTTGAATTAGTTAATACGGTTAACTAAAATGCCTTATAATCTACCTTAGTCCTTTTGGGGGAAAATGTATGCCGCCTCTGACCTTCACCTCGGCGCATGAGCTTGCTCAGCTGATTCGCGATCGCCACCTCTCAGCCACCGAGATCCTGGAGGCACATCTGGCGCACATTACCCAACACAATGCTAAGCTTAATGCCATTTGCACCCTGGATGAAGATCAAGCGCGAATCCGGGCGAAGCAAGCGGATGAAGCTCTGGCCAGGGATGAGAACTGGGGCGCTTTGCATGGCGTTCCAGTCACCGTCAAAGATATTTTTGAAACGGCGGGTTTACGAACTACCGCAGGTTACATTCCCTTGAAAGACTATGTTCCCCAAGAAGATGCGGCAGCGGTGGCAAGGCTGCGATCGGCGGGGGCGGTTCTGCTGGGCAAAACCAACATGGCGGAACTTGCGGGAGATTTTCAGAGTACCAATTCGCTGTTTCCTCGGGTGAATAATCCCTGGAATTTGAATGTAACATCCGGTGGTAGTTCTGGCGGCAGTGCGGCGGCGGTGGCGGCAGGGCTTTCGCCGTTGGATATTGGCAATGATATTGCGGGTTCAGTGCGACAGCCTGCCCATTTTTGTGGCATCTATTCCCTCAAGCCCACCGATCGCCGCATTTCCACCCGAGGCATGATTCCCGAGGTGCCAGGGATGCCCTACTGTTTGCGGCAAATGATGACGGTCGGGTGTTTTGGGCGATCGCTCACTGATTTACAGCTTTGTTTTTCGCTGCTTGCGGGTGCGGATCTGCATCGTCCGGATGTGCCCCCTGTTCCTTTAGCGGAGACTTCAGCGCAATCGCTCCCCAGTCTCAAACTCGCCTGGATTGATCAATGGCCTGATGTTCCGGTTGATCCAGAGATTCGAGAGATGATGCGAGCGATCGCCCAAAAGCTCTCCGATACCGGGATGCAAATCGAACCTTGGCTGCCCAAAGCATTTGATTTATCAGAGATATGGTATCTGTACGGGCGCATGGCTGCTTACATCAACAATTACGCACAACCCAAAGACCGTTATAACATTCGCCGCAGTCTCACTTTACTGTTCCGCACGGCCACCCAAGGCGATCCACAACTGCGTGCATTGGGTAGTTTTAGTCGTGTCTTGCCCGAACTGCTGAAACCCAGTTTAAAGGGGTATTTTGAGACATTGACAGAGCGCGATCGCTTCACCACACAACTAGACGAAGCCTTAGAACCTTGGGATGCATGGCTGATGCCCGTTGCGGCGACTCCTGCCTTTAGCCATCGTCCTACTTGGACGGCGATCGATGTAGCCGGAAAGTCCTATCCCCATGCGGTGGCGAATGGGGCTTATACGATTCCTTTTAGTTTGAGTGGGCATCCGGCGGTGGTGATGCCTGTGGGACAGACGCAAGCGGGTTTACCCATTGGCTTGCAGATTGTGGGGAAACGGTGGCGGGAGGTGGAATTGATGGCGATCGCCCAGGCGTTAGATCCTGTGATTGGAAACTTCCAATCTCCACCGGGTTATTAGAAGGTCAGTGAGATACCAAATTGAGCAAACCAACCCCGTAAGATGCGTTAGGCGCTAGCCGTAACGCATCACAATCCACATTACCAGTCCTGCACAGTCGAATTTAGGAAGCGGCTAGGATTTCGTCGTCGGTGGAGAAGTCGATTTCTGCGCGATCGCGTCCTGACACCAGGAAATCATTCTGGAACGAATCTTTGAGTCCTGACACCAGGTCAAATTCGGGTTTCCAGTTGAGATCGGTCATGGCTTTGTGGATATCGGCGAAGAAGTGTTGGGGGCGCATGGGGAAGGCTTTGCGCTTGCCAAAGTCGAATTGTTTGGGGTTGTAGTGGACGAGTTTGAGGTCGTCGGGGGATTTTCCGGCGGCGATCGCACAAGCTTTGGCCAAACCGTCGAAGGTGACATAGCGATCGCCTGCCACGTTGTAGATTTGTCCCACAGTTTTGGAGGAGCCTAAGACTGCCGCCATAGCGGTGGCTAAGTCTTGGACATGGCCGAGTTGGGTGATGTGGGCACCGTTGCCGGGGATGGGGATGGGGCGATCGCGCACAATCCGGTCAAAGAACCAGGCTTCCAGGTCGTTGTAGTTTTGGGGGCCGTAGATGTAGACGGGGCGGATAGAGGTGAAGGGCATCCCGTGGGCGGCGAGGTAGGATTCGGTTTCGTATTTGCCTTTGTGGCGGCTTTTGGGATCGACCGCATCGCCTTCAATGTGGGGCATCTGGTCGGATTTGAGGTAGACTCCGGCGGAACTGACATAGACAAAGTGGCGCAGTCGTCCTTGGAAGATTTCGGCGAGGGGTTGGGTGTCGCTGAGTTCGCGGCCATTGTTGTCAAAGACGGCATCGAAGGATTCGCCGGCTAGTTTTTCTTTGAGTTGGGCGGGGTCGGTGCGATCGCCCTGAACCTGCCGCAGTCCTGGCACGGGGGCGGGTTTGTTGCCCCGGTTGAACAGGACGACCTCATGTCCTTGTGTGACCAGCGCTTTGGTCAAATACACGCCAATGAACCGGGTTCCACCCATGACTAAAATTCGCATAGCCGCTCCCAACTGTAGAAAATGCTGTTTTTCCCATCTTACGTGGAATCGGTACCCGAGCTTAATCCTTCTCTGACCCCACCCACATCTTTTGGTACAATTGCTGGAAAAACGCCCCATTGCCTACCCTAGCCCCTTTTCTCTGTGTCTAATCTTCGCTTTGAACGTCCTCCCGCCCAAGCTTCATCGGCTCAGCTTCCTCGTCTTTGGCGTTGGATTGTCATCGTCGTCCTCTTTCTGGGAATCTTCTTTCGAGTCAGCTACTTGGAGCGCAAAGTCTATTGGGTGGATGAAGTCGCGACTTCGATTCGAGTCGCGGGCTATACTCGCACCGAGGTGATTCAGCAGGTTTCGCAGGGGCAAGTGCTGAGTCCCCAGGATTTGCTTCAGTTCCAGCAGTTGACACCCGATCGCAGCATCCGACAAACCTGGCAGGCGCTGGTCAAAAGTCCAGAACATGCGCCGCTGTACTTTTTGTTGACGAGACTGTGGGCGGAGGGGTTTGGCAGTTCGGTGGTGGCCATGCGATCGCTCTCTGTTCTCTTCAGTTTGCTGGCGCTGCCCTGTCTCTATGGGTTTGTTCAAGAACTGTTCAAGTCGCCGTTTATCGCCAGTATTGCCGTGGTGCTGGCTTCCGTGTCGCCCTTCTTTGTGGCCTATGCTCAGGAAGCTCGTCCCTATAGTTTGTGGATTCTGACGTTGATTTTGTCGGGGTGGCTGTTGCTGCGGGGACTGCGGTTGGGCGATCGCGGCAGTTGGTTCGCCTATGCAATCTGCTTGAGTTTGGGGTTTTATACATCACTCTTGTCGATTTTTGTGGCGATCGCCCAGGGCATCTATGTGTTTATCACGGGACGTTTGCTGAAACAATATCAGATGATTCCATTTCGCAACTGGGCGATCGCCGCAGGTCTGGCCGGACTTAGCTTCACGCCCTGGATCATCGTCATACTCCAGCATTGGCAAAAGCTTCAGGACAACACCACCTGGATGCAAAGCCCGATGGATTTGGCCGCCATGATTGCTATCTGGTTGTATAGCATCGTCATTCTCTTTGTGGATTTTCCGGTTTATTTGGCGTTCGATCCGGTGATTGTTTCAGCGGTTTTGGCCGATATTGGACTGATTACTTTGGTTGGCTATTCTTTTTATTTTCTGTGTCGCAGAACCTTGTTGTCTCGTTCATTCTTTGTCGTCACGCTGACGTTTTCTACGCTGTCTTTTTTGATTGTCCTGGATCTGGTTCTGCAAACCCAAACTTCGACTGCGCCCCGCTATTGGATGCCCGCGCACCTGGGAATTTTGTTGGCGATCGCCCATCTCTTTGGCCAAAAGCTCTCGATGTCGCAAGTTCGTCTTGACCATCATTTGCGGCTTTGGAAGTTGGGATTGATTATCCTGATTTCGATGGGTGTGATTTCCTGTGGGGTGAATTTGAAGCGATCGCCCCGATTCCAGAAAACTCGCAATTTACACAATGGAGCGATCGCCACCCTCATCAACCAAGCTGACAATCCAATGGTTCTGACAGAATCTTCCCAGACGTTAGATTTGTTATCCCTTAGCCATGACTTGGTTCCGCAAGCGAGGATTCAGATTTTGCCTTCGCTGCGATCGCTCACCGATTCCTCATCCTGTCAAAGCTTCTTTGTCTTCAACCCTTCAGAAACGTTCACCCAAACCCTGAAACAGCAATATTCAGAACAGATTCGGCGCATCTATCAGCCTAAACTTCTCATTCCAGGAGAAATTTCGCTGACGCTATGGCAAGTTGATGGGAATACCGGAACTTGTTCACCGTCGCGATCGTCTAGTACCCCTAATGAAGAATCATGGAAATCAGAATTGATGATCTCACCGGAACGGAAATTGCCGCCTTCCTAGAACAGCATATCCAGGACATGAAGGCCGTTTCGCCGCCTGAAAGCAAACATGCCCTCGACCTGGAAGGACTGCGAAAACCCGAGATTACCTTTTGGACGGTGTGGCAAGGAAATTCCCTGGTGGGCTGCGGCGCACTCAAGGAACTGGATGCCACCCATGCTGAAATCAAATCCATGCGAACTGCGGCTGAATATCGGCATCAAGGGGTTGCGTCTACGCTGCTGCGTCACATCATCGCCGAGACCAAGCGGCGCAACTACCGCAGACTCAGTCTAGAAACGGGTTCCATGGCTTTCTTTGAACCGGCAAGACAGCTTTATCGCAAGTTTGGCTTTGTGGACTGTGCCCCTTTCGCCGATTACCGGGAAGATCCTAATAGTGTGCATATGACTTTGGAACTTTGAGTGAATTGGATAAACGAACACAGATGAACACAGATGAACACAGATGGATACAGATAGATACAGATGGATATAGATGGATACAGATGAATATATTGCCTTGGCAATTATAGAGAATGCATCCGAGCCGCCCTCATCCCCCAACCCCTTCCTAGGGAGAAGGGGAGCCGGATTGAAGTCCCTCTCCCTAGGGAGAGGGATTTAGGGTGAGGGCCAATGCATTCACTTTCATTGCCGAGGCAATAGATGGATACAGATAGATAGATACCAATGAACAATTACCAGTTCTATCAACAGGCCGAGTTTAATCACCCGGACTATTATCCCATTCATCAATCTGTGGATGCTCAGTGGTATCGTCCGATCGCCGATTGGATGGGGCGGTTGATTCTGCCTTTACGGGAAGAAAGGACTCGGGTGCAGGGCGTGTGGTTTGAGGTGCATCATGCGGATCTGGGGTATGAGGCATGGGTGGGACAGCGGGTGATGCTGCGCTGGATTGAGGAGCCGTTAGTTCAGCGGCGGGTGCAAGCTGTCACCCGAGATGTGCGGTTTAGTGCGGATGCGGAGGCTTCTAGCCAGTCTGGCGACACGATTCATCCCGATCGCCTCAACCATTGGCCGCAGGTCGATCCGCTGGAATCGCTAGCGGGTGCCCATCCCCAGGATGATATGCGGGTGATGCTGACCGGGCGCATTCAGGTTGAACCCGGCGATTGTCCGGTGCTGCGGATTGCTCATCAGCCCGTTGAAATTACCGGACGCTATTACGGACTGGTGCAGTTTGTGGCACCGCTGGAGGGGAGCGATCGCTTCCAGGTGAACCATTTCAATGCCGCATCCCGACAGTTCAATGGAGCCAGCGAAGTCGTCCGACTGCCCCCCGTGTTGAAGGCACCCGTGTACGACAGCTATGCCTCAACGACTCAGGGCTTGGAACAGTCGCCGCTGAACGAAACGGGATGGTACATTTATGGCACAAAGGATCAGGCCGGAGTGTTTGTGGTGCAGGCATTGGCGCCGCGATCGCTCCTCCGCCTCCAGCCCGATCGCGTCGTTTTCGGGGCAAAGGCGGCCTATCGCTATATCCGGCGGGAAGCCTGGGCGAAGGTAGCCGACCAAAAAGGCCGAATTGCTTCGGTACTATGTGTGGGCGATCGCACCGATCAAAATAGCCAAGCGGCGATCGCAGAATGGCAGGTGGGCGATCGGGCCCTGGTGCTGCATATTTATGGTGGCATTGGCGGTCAACAGCGAGAACCGGGAGCCAAAAGTCCGCTGTATTTTGGCCACTTTGCCTATGGACTGGCGACCGTGATTCGCGATCCGCTGAGTCAGGATTTGCGCTTTGACATTCGCTATTACCAGGTCTATAGCCATAATACAGATGGGTTGACGGCAGGGACGCTGCACTGGTCACGGTATTTGGGCGATCGCCAATGGGGTTGGTTGGGCAATCGTCCGGTTTGTGATCTGGTGGTGAAATGTGAGCCGCTAACGGGAGCGTTCAACGTGAATCAACAGCGGCGATCGCCCCTAACCGACATGCTGACCCAACTGGAGGGGATGACGGCTCGATATCGCATTGGCGACGGCACAGGTGCGACCTATGTGGGGCCTGCGAACAATTGCGCTCAGGATTCCAATCAAGCACTCTTTGCCAGTATTCGCTCCCTGGAACGGGCAATGGCTCAACACCAATCCCTGCTCGAAACCTGGCAATCTACCGATCCGCTGCAATTCCAGCGCTATCAACAACTGCTCACCCTCAAAGCCCAACTCCGCCGTCTGTTGCAGCCGCTGGGCGCGCCCCGTGCCGACTGGCAAGCCAATGAGTTCAATCTGGGCAGTACGCTGGAGGATCAACCGCTGCGAAATCTATGGACGGGTTTGGGCAGTTGGCGGACATTGTTGCCGCGCAAGGCAAGTGATGCGATCGTGCGGGTGTTTCTCCAGCAGGGCGCAACGGTGTGGGTACTGCGAACCAATCAGGTGGGGGGATATGATCCGGAGATTGAACCGATCGCCCCTATTACCCTTTAATTCATGCATGGACAACGTGAAACGCAGAACGGGATCAATGCCCCGAAGGACGATGAACGATCGTCTCGGCCACTCTGCGGCGATCTTTGGAGTCAATGCTCACGAGACGGACATAGTCTCCACCATGATCGTTCAGGCAGTTTTCTAGACTGGCGATCGCCTCTGCCCCATTCCCTTGCACCACGTTGTAACAACTCCAGGAATTGCCCTGAAACCGCCGCTTATCTACCCACTCAATCCCTAAGCGATAGCCTTGACCTAACACGCGATTCACCTCCGTCACCATGGCTGGTGTCAATCGGGTGCTGGCGGGTTGTCCCGCGTAGCTGTGGCCGTTGGAGGGAGAACTGTGGCCGTTGGAGGGAGAACCGTTGGAGGAGACAGGTTGGGACGATGGGTTTCCTGGAACGGTTTCGCGGTGTTTGGCGAGGTCTTCGACTTTGCGGTTGAAGTAGAGGGATTTATTGTATTCTTCGGCGAGGCGCATTTCCTGGATGCGGCGCTGTTCGGCGACCATTTCTTGGCCGACGGCAATCAGGTGGGGCAGGCTGAAATCAGGCTTGCGGAATTCGGGCGGGGCTTCGGCGCTGTTGACGACACGGAGGGAAATGCGATCGATACCCACCGAGCTGATCAGTTGCTCGATCTGTTCGTCGTAGAGTCGCGATCGCACAGCTCCATAAAAGTCGATCGATTGGTCGGGGAAGGTATCGACGAGTTCTTCAATGTCGCTCCGTCCAACAGCATCCGCTTCAAAGATGCCGCTGACAATGCCAATGCGATCGTCCCGGCTTGGTTCCCAGTAGAATTTCTCCATCCGTCCATCGCGAATCAACGGTGCATAGAGCGTGGCAAAATCGTTCCCGGTGACAATAATGGGAATGCGTTGAATGGGTTCAGAGTCGTAGCTTCCCGGAAGTTGAACATTGGTCGGATTGTCGGCAATATTCATCAACGTACCGTTCACCAATTGCGTATTCACCGTGTACTGCGTATAT
>JALOOP010000017.1 GCA_025454315.1 Oculatellaceae cyanobacterium Prado106 | reverse complement strand
GAATCGTCACTTCGATTTTGGCTTTCATGGCACTCATCTCGATAAGATTTGCTTGAATTCCACTACTTTAGCCTATCAATGGAAAATTTACAGGAGGAAAAAATGCATGACGTGAGGCATCGAGCGCTCATGTCATGCATTCCTTCAGATGATCTCATTGAGAAATCGAAACTAGCGACTGCGACGGGGAACAGCATCCGCTTCACGGTAGGAAGCAGAGGAATCATCGCTGCTCTTGCGGCCTGCTAGTCCAGCCAGACCAATCAAACCCAGCAAACCTAACCAACCCCAATCAAAACCATCATTGGTTGTGTAGGTGGTGGTGGTGGTGTCAGGAACGGTCGTAGTCGTGGTGGTGGTGTCGGGGACTGTGGTGGGCGCTACGGTGGTGGCCTGAGCAATGTTGGGCGCAGTCAGGGAGAGCGCAGCCAAGGCGGATGTAACAGCAATACCTTTTACGAGCTTCATGGGCAAATTCCTCTTCAGTTTCAATCTAGATTTCGTATGGTTGGAGGCTGCAATTGAGATGCACGGATGCCTTTACTGTCTCAAGATTAAGGGAGCAAAGCAGAAATCGTATCCGGCTTGGGCAAGAGCCTTGCTGTAGGTCTTCTCTCACTGAAGTGGGAGATTGTCGGTTAGATCCCAGGGTGAATCGCAGATTATTCTCCTGTAAATCGCAAACTAAACCATGCAGGTCTTGCTTGATTCTAGAGATGAATCTAAGATGCTGACTGCATTACTGCTGCATTATTACTGCTACTTAATCCATCCTTGACTAGTCTTTACCCTGCAAGAAAAAGCACCTTAGTAAACACAAAAGATCCGCTACGGGATACGGTGTCCCACTAGCAGGGGTGTTGGGTTGAACTAAAGTGCTTGCTATGGCAAGTAGCATGTTCAAATTACCAAGTTTATCTAAAAGTCAACTCTACCCCAAGGGCGAATCCGCTTCACACTGGTGGGAGATGATAAAGGGTGAACGACTTCGCCATGCTAAAGGCTGAGCAATTGTCTTTAGTGTCTTTAGTAAATTGTTTCTTGTGTGATTGGGATGGCGATCGCATCAAAGAGCGATCGCCCTCTCAAGTATGCAATAACCTGCGGGGTTCAATGGCGAAGAGGAAAAACTCATGAATGGACTGATAGATGGATTTATGAATGAACTGGCTCTGGGTCGTTCAGGATATCCAATTTTAGGATTGGCCTTCGATCGCCTCGGCATTGGAGCCTTTCATCATACGTTTGAAAATGTCTGGCTTTGGCTAGCGCAAATTCCACTTGCGCCCAGAGCGGTGACACCAGAAGAAACAGCGCTGCTGTTTTCGGGGCCTAAATTCTTTATGGCCTTAATTTCAGGATTAGTGCTGGCGTTTGCCTTTCAGTTTGTGTTAACCAACTTATCGGTGGCCAGTGGAATTTCCTATCTGAGCCACAAGCCGCGTCGAAAGTCTAGCCAGAGTTCTTCGGGCAAGCAGAACGGCATGAGCAAGATGACCAACCTGGTCGGTCTTTGGACTTTGATCACGGTCAGTATTGCGCTGTTCTGTGCCTGTTTCTTAGCTGTCAAGTTAAGTTTGCTGCTGAGTCCGGGTCTAGGAGCCATTATTGGCCTGGTGATCTGGGGTGCATTCTTCTGTTTAATGGTGTGGCTCAGTTCTACCACGGTCGGCTCGTTCCTCGGCTCGGTGTTTAATACCGTGACTTCGGGCTTTCAGAGCTTGGTGAATACGGCTATGTCGGCGATCGGGGGTAAGTCATCGAGCGATCGCGTCGCCAGCACCGTAGAAAATGCAGCGGCCAGCATTCGACGGGAATTGACCGCCGCCATTGAGCCAATGCATCTGCGGGAAACCCTGGAGGATTACCTGAATCGCGTCCGTCCCCCGGAAATGGACATGCGGCGGGTTCGCAGCGAATTTGAGTCAATGCTGCACGATAGCCCAGAATTACAGGCGATCGCCACCGATGATCGCGCCCGTTCCATCAATCGCCAAGCCTTTGTCGATCTGGTGCGAAACAATACGGATTTGCCCGATCAAGAAGTCAATCGCTTAGCAGAACAAATGGAAAAAACCTGGAAACAGGTGGTTCGGCAAAAGCGCTCCCAGTCCAATCCAGCCTCGGATTTGCAGGAGTATTTGGCCTCAGTTTTACCCACTGGGCTGCGTTCTAGTGATTTGAATCAAAAATTTGACCAATTGATTCAAGTGTTGAAGCAGCAGAACCAGAAGCAGCCTCAGGGACAACCTCAAGGCATGGGAAATGGACAACCCAATCAGGCAGGAATGGGGGGATCACAGCCCCAAAGTTCTGGCCTCTGGGGGCAGGCATTGAACCTGATGATGCCCGGTCTGATGAGCGTCGTTATGGGTCGCAAAGACCTTTCTGAGTTGGATATTGAGAAGATTCTCAATCAGTTGTCGAGTCTGCGCGATCGCGCCATGTCCCAAGCCGATCAGATGCTGCATTCAGACAGCAGCACGCCCAACCCGATTCGTTCCGATGTGGAACATTATCTGATGACGGTGCATTCCTGGGAAATGACCCCCGAATTGCTCGATCGCGACTTCCGGGAAGTTCTCCATGACCCGGACGCTGATCCCAATACGGTGCGGCATGAGCTAGAGGCGATCGATCGCAATTTCTTCATCCAAACCCTGCAACAGCGCGGTGTGTTTACCCAGGCCGAAATCGAAGAAACGGCCAATCAACTCCAGCGAATTCGTCTGGAAGTGTTAGCCGATGTTCGCAGTGGATCGGTGGCCGAAGTGAGCCAAGATTTACAGACTCGGCTGAATCAATATATTCGCACCACGCCTGCGGAAACCCTGCGATCGGGTGCGATCCCCCAGACCTTCGTCAGCCTGGTTGATGAGATTGACGCTGAGTGGGAAATCAAGCGCGATGCGGTCAGAAGTCTCGATCGCGCCACCTTCCTCAACATGCTGCGTCGGGAAGCGACGGCAACGGTCGGTGCAACTGCAACTGGTGCAACTGCCGTAACAGAAGCCCGTATGGGAACTGTGAATACACCTGTGAATACACCTGTAAACACACCTGTGAACACAACAGATGTGGTCGAGGCTGAGTTCACGGGGGCAACGCCGTCCAGTTCTGCGGCAGCGATCAACGCCAATGCCTCGATCAGCACCGGGGATTCGACCCGTATCCCTGCTGAAGTTCAGCAGATTGTGCTGCAACTGGAAGAAGGTCGCGATCGCGCCCTGGAATCCATCGAGGTACATATCGTCGAAGAAGCGTCCCAGTTCCGCGCCCTGGAAATGCGCGTCGAGTCCTTCCTGCGAGACACCCACAAGGATGCGCTCAATCCCGAAGGCATCAAGCAAGACCTGCAAACCCTGCGGCAAGATCCGGGTTTAGGTTTAGTGGCACTGCGTACCCGGTTCTCGCAGCTCGACCGCGATACATTGGTGGATCTGTTGAGCCAACGGGGCGACCTGAGCGAAGACCAGATTAACCAAACGATCGACCAGTTCGAGTCTAATTGGAATAGTCTGGTGCATTCTCCCCAGGCGCTCGTGGGCAAGGCACAAGAACAGTATGACCAAGTCATGGGACGGGTCAGCCAATATCTGCGGAACACCCATCGGGAAGAGTTGAACCCAGAAGGCATCCAGCGCGACCTCAAACTGCTGCTGCAAGATCCCCAGTCTGGATTTTCGGCACTGAGACAGCGCCTCTCCCAAGTGGATCGAGAAACGCTGGTGCAACTGTTGACGCAGCGGGAAGACCTGGATGAACAGCAGGTGAATCAGGTGATTGACCAGGTGCAGATGTCTCTGCGGCAGATGACTCGTGCGCCTCGGCGGTTTGCCACACGGGCACAGCGTCGGGTCATGGACTTTGAGTCTAGCCTGGAAAACTATCTGCGAAATACCCACAAGGATGAACTCAATCCCGAGGGCATTAAGCGTGACCTGCAATTGCTGATGCAAGACCCCAGAGCCGGATTGGGACATTTGGGCGATCGCCTCTCCCACATGGATCGTTCCACCGTCGTTGCGCTGCTGGCACAGCGTCCGGATATGAGCGAAGAAGAAGCCAACCGCGTTGTCGATCAAATCTTCTCGGTGCGTCAGCAAATGATGGATCAGGTTCATGTCGTACAAGACCGCGTCCAGAGCTTCATTGAGAGCATCTTTGCCCGCATTCGCAACTACCTCAACGCCATGCAGCGTCCCGAGTTGAACTACGAGGGCATCAGCCATGATCTGCGGCAGTTGTTCTCCGATCCTAAAGCGGGGATAGAATCGCTGCGCTATCGGTTGAGTCAGTTCGATCGCGATACGCTGGTCGCCATTCTCAGTTCCCGTCGCGACATTTCATCGACAGATGCAAACCGTCTGATCGATCAGGTCGAGGAAGCCCGTAACAGTGTTCTGCGTCGGGCGGAACGTATGCAAGTTGCCACCCAAAACCGCATCGACGAGGTCAAACGGCAAGCCCAACGGCAAGCTGAAGATACTCGCAAGAGCGCGGAAATGGCCTCCTGGTGGTTGTTTGCAACCGCGCTGGTGTCTGGAATTCTGTCGGCGCTGGCAGGGGCGATCGCAGTAGTCGTCTAACCTAGTTCTGGTTGTGTAAATCGTTTCCTTCTCTATTTCCTTCTCTAACGGATGGGGTGCAACGAATCCCATCCGTTAGCAGTAGAGCATTTTATGACTTCGACAATCAAAGAGTCTACAGGCTCACCCACTTGATTCACAAGATTCACAAGATTCAGAATATTCTCTGAACTGTCGATCCAAGAGATTCTCCGAAGAGCGAATTGCATTCGCCCCTATGCCAGAAACCGCTCCCAGAAAAGCATTTAGGAATTTTTTATTTAGGAATTTTTCTTTGAGGGTTTGTCGAGACTTTCAAGAACATTGTTTCACGGGAAAGTAGGGGCGAATTGCATTCGCCCGAACCTAGAGGAATGCACCAATGCTCTCTTCCTTGTGAACGGGTTAATCATTAGAATTCATACTGGCTTTGACATACTGGCTTTGACATACTAGCTTTGACATACTAGCTTTGACAATGATTTCTGATGATAACTTTCATCAAAAGAAATCGCCAGAATAGCAGAAAACTTGCAAGAATAAAGAATTTGCAACAATACTTTAAACCGCATTTGAAACGTCTTTGAAACGTAAGGTAAACCTCCCGTGGTGAAATTCGTTGCTGATCCGGCGATCGCCGACAAAATCCAAAAAATGAAGCAGCGAGTCCGCTGGCAAGAACCGCTCCTGCAAAACCAGCAGATTGACCAAACTCGCTTTGTTCTAGCTGATGGACAGAACGAGGATCAAGCCTTCTCGTTTCTCGTGATTGGCGACAGCGGAGCGGGTTCCCACCGAGGCTACCATCCCCAGCGAAAAGTCGCAGAACTGCTGCTGGCCAATCAACAAGACTGCCGATTCATTCTGCACACCGGAGATGTCATTTATTTGCTGGGTTCCAGTGAATATTACGGCAAAAATTTTATTGAACCCTACCGGGAATTTCTCGTGGGCGGAGAGCATCCCCACCGCATCGCCTACGATCGCATGACCTTCAAACTGCCCATCTTCCCCGTCCTGGGCAACCATGATTACTATGACCTGCCGTTTCTATCCACGATCGCATCGGTGGCCAGTCGGCCTTTTCGGCTATTTCTGCGATCGAAACTGGACTTTGACGTAGGCTGGCATGGTTCCCGTCAGGGTGATGCCTTTGCCCGAGCCTTCCTCGACTACCTCAAGCCCCTCACCCTGCCCGAATTGATGCATCATCTGCAAGACCACTACACCGCCAAAACCGACACGGGCAGATGTCTCACCTATAAACCAGGACAATTCACCCGATTGCCCAATCGCTATTACCGCTTTCAGTACGGCGGCATTGATTTTTTTGCACTCGACTCCAGTACCTTCAATGCGCCACAACCCTTACCCCACTCTGCCCAAGGCGATGTCCTACGAGAATCCTTGGAGCAGAAACGAGAGGCGATCGCCCAGGAAAAAAACCTACTGTTTGATCAAGCCGCCCTCCTCGATCCCAACGATCCAGAAGAGGAAGAATTACTCGACTATTACCACACCAAGCTGACCCAACTCGACGAAGTGGAGGTCGATATTGATAAACAGTTGACCCTTGAACCGGGCACCGTCACCGACTGGGAACAACTCGACTGGTTCAAAACCCAACTGATCGCCTCCTGGCAAAACCCCAACATTCGCGGACGCATCGTCTTTTTTCACCATCCCCCCTATGTCACCGAAACCTCCAAGTGGCAGCAAGCCCAAACCCTGGCTGTCCGCCAGCGCCTCCAGGAAGCTCTCGATGCCGTCGCTGGCGAGATCGGCGATCTGACCCAGGGGCGATCGCTCATCAACCTGGTATTCAACGGTCACGCTCACTGTCTAGAGCATCTCGAAACCCTCAACACCGGACATGCCGATTCCCAAATTCACTGGCTGATCTGCGGCGGCAGTGGTTATAGTCTACGGCGACAACGGGCAGAAGGCTCAACCCTGATAGCCTCGGAGCTGGAAAGCAATGGGGGAAGTGCGATCGCCCAATCCCATCTCTTCATCGGTCGCAGCGGTCGCGGCTCCCATCGACGCAGACCCTATTCAGCCCTGAGAGTTGAGGTACAACCGGGTAATCCACCACAATTCAAAATCTATCCCCTAGTGGCCGAATGGTACCAGCATGAATGGCGAGACTACCCTACTCAGCCCTTTGAGATTCACTAGGATCATCAACAGACTGAGAAAAATCACGATAAACCAATCCAAGCCATTCATCTTTCACCATCCTTGCTCTGTAGAAGTGGACTGAGAAAAAGTGGGCTATTTGTTTAAAGGTTGGAATGATGAGCTGGTTCAACTCTATAAAAGTTTGGGGCTACCTTCTCTAAAGATGGGTCAGGGATTAGGACACTTACTATTACTGTCAGCCCTATGGGTACCAGATGATGATTCTGAATGTATTTCCAGAATGGGCTAATTGAATCTACGATCGCCTCACCGCTCAACGGCTTCCGGTAATAGAGTAAACTAGTTGAAATCTTGCATCGGAAGCGAGGATAAAACCCTCATGAATTCAGCAACCCACTCTGCATATCCAAGCCAGACACTGAATCTCACGTTAATCTTAGAAACGCTAAAGTCAGGAAGAATGGTTGTGTCAGTGCTAGAGTTGCCGGATTACCAAATTGAAGCCGAAACAAAAGAAGAAGCGATCGCATCCATCCACCACCAGTTATCAGAACGATTCCAAAACGCTGATGTTACAGTGCTAGAACTGTCCATTGCGATCGCCCCCAATACTAACGCCAGTACCAACGCTAATACCAGTAATAACCCTGGGACAAAGCTCTTTGGCCTATACAAAGACGATCCTGATTTTGCCGAAATTTCCGCAGCTATTCGTGCAGAAAGAGAAGCAGACGACGACACAGAAGTTGATCCATCAATGTACTTGCGCGAAAAAGTTTAATGTACAACCAAGGGATTTTATCAGGTAAGCATGGTTGAAATCACGATCGAAGAAATCGTCAGAATCCCCTCACCTATCTCAACCGAACTCAGGTCGGTGAGAGTTTTATTGTCATCAAAGCCGGTCAACCGATCGCCCAACTCAATCCCATTCAGCCCACCTCAGAGATGACCTTGGCAAAGGCGATCGCAGTCATCCAAGAAAAAGTAAGCGCTGAAGAACCGGGTGCTGACCTAGACAACTCCTGGGACAAAATTCGCGATCGCCTCCCCGTACCTGAAGAACCCCGGTGGTCATAAAACTCAATGGAGAAAAACGCTGTTACATCCAGGTTTCTCCGTGTCTCCTAACGGTCAAGTAGCATTTGACAGCCCCTAGAGACGTGCTTGTTCTGAGGGCAATCGCTCGTCACATTTGAGAGAGTGGAAGTGGCGATCGCATTCCAAAAGGCAGCATCATGGCAGAGCACAGCTATTCTTCCCGCAACTCAAAAAAGAATTCCCAGACCTCTAATCCACTGCTGGTGTCTCGGCCTTTTGCCCCAGAGCAGTCTTCAACCACCCCTCAGCTTCAACCCCAAACGCTAGAGGATTCGCTCCAAGAAAAGGACGATCGCCCTCGCCAACCGATGCCGTCTTTGGCGACCTTGGAGACGGCTTTGCCTAATTCGACTCCTCTCATTGGGCAGGGGAATGCGTTGCAGCCCATGATTCAGTGCGATCGCGAATCTGACGCATTGGATGAGGCATTTTTGCAAAACGAAGACCGGGTCATGCAGTCCGGGAAGATTCCAGCGACCGTGGTACCTGGTTCATCGGTGGAAACAACGCTCACCCAAGGCCAACTCAGGCGGGAAGTAGAAGAACCCGCCTTCCAAACCGTTCTGGCTCTGCATCAGTCCAAAAAAGTGAGCGAGATCCTTGCTCTATATGGCTATGACTGGTTCAGAGTCAAAGAACATTTAGCCTATGTTCGATATGCTAAGGATGAACAGGAGTACGAGAATCGACTGAAGGTGATGGGCACTTTGATCGAGTATCGAAGTAAGGCAGTGGATACCATATTAGAGGAAACGTTGAATGCGATCGCCCAACAGGTGATCAACCAAAATCCTAGTTTTGCTAATTCTAACGAGAAAGTAAAGAAGAACAAGACTGGCTATGAACTTACGCTTAAAGGAAAAACAGGCAACACCACCCTGGTCGCTAGCGCTCCTGGCAGCACTTCTCCCACGTCGGACTATGACATTACCTTCCAGGTGCCAATCAGTGAAGACCTGGAAGTAGACGCAGTCAAACACTTCAACGATATTTTTAGAAAACGCTGGAATGGATTTGAACCGGGCGTGGTATTTGACACCAATGTGTATACCAGCGGATTCATGAGCAATGCCGCCCAAACCCAGTACCAATCAGAGTTTGCAGGCGGTGAGGCACAGCTAAAGCGGCTCAAAGCGTCAAAACATCGCACCCAAATGGCGCTGTCGTTCCTCCCCATCCGCCAATTTTTTAGCACCCAAGAGCAAGCCCAAAAAGGCAGCGGCACCTCCTGGAAAGCCTTCAAGACCAACACCCGAGAGGCATTAACCCAATTTCTTAGAACCAATCTGAAACCGGGCAAAAGCGCTGATAAATCGATCCAGGCTGCAGAAACTGACCTGGATGAAATCTTCAACTTTGCCCAGATTTTCCATGGAGAAACCTATGGCAAAATCAACCAGATGAAGCACGATATTCATCGTTTAGAGGGCAAAGATTCGTCACCCGGAAATCATCCCCATCCTCAGAATGAATCGGAAGCTAGTGATGAAAGACATACGGATGCGATCGTCAAAGACACACTCTATCAACAGCAGCTTGATAAAATCAAAAAACTATTGCTAGAACGACAGATCATTGTCACAGAACTCCAAGAGCTACAGGGCAAGATCCTAGGCAGTGTTCGCTACCGAGAGGCCATCCAAAAGTTACAAACTCGCCTAGCAGATAACCTGATTCGCTTTGAGCAAGAACAGGGAAAAGCTCTGGTATTTGCCAACGAAGCTTACTACACTAGCGGAGCTGCAACCCATGTGGTGAAAGGGATGCAGTCTGGGGGGAAAGTGCAGTTGGGGAGACAACAACAGATGGAATCGCTGTTGATGAACATTGGCTACAAGCTGCAACACTTTGAGCATCAGTACGATGAATATGGTCTGGGACGAGCATTGGTGGGCACTGCGAAGTATGGAGAACGCATCCAAGATTTGGTGAAGCGAGGCAGCAACGAAAAAGGCTTTGACACCCAGGATAAACCATTGCTCAAGGATGGCTTTGATGCCAAACTATACCAACACCTGCAAGAAGATGTCGGCTTACTGGATCAGGAGAAACAACTGATTAATGAATACAAAAAAGGTCAAGATCTAAAAACGCCTGCATCTAAAGAAGCAGCGGCTGAACAAGATTTTAAACCCACGGAAGACAGAAAACACAACGTTATCACCAAGGACAACGTGGAACTTCAATATCTGCTGATGGCACAAAACCTACTGGGACCTTTTTACCTAGACAAATTACAGACGAATGATGGAAAACTATGGGGAGGATGAACCGATGCTATTCTTCTCACCAGGTACAGAGCATTTAGGTTAAACTGCTAGTGCAGCCTATCCCCAAGTGTCACCTAAGAAAAAATTTGTCGAGCAGCGATCGCCCCTAGCGGATCATGGCTGAAGGAGGAATCAACGATGGCATACAGCGATTTTACTTTAGAGCAAGTTCTCGATCAATTTCAGATCACCTCATCCACCAGCACTTTTCCCCTGCCGTCGATCGCCCCCACGCCCGAACTAGCGGCCACGCTCAAGCGCTATCTTCCATTAGCCACCAGCATCAGTACCGAAAAAGCCCGCAATGAGCTGATCGTGGCACCAATTCTTTTAGAGGTCAGAACACTTTTCCAGGATCAAATCAGCTATTTTTCTGGGCGTACCTTGACCGTTGATCCGGGGGTTGGACTGAACGGAGAATGCGACTTTCTCCTTTCCGCCGATACCAACCAAACCGTCGTGCAATCCCCGATCGTCGTCATTGTCGAGGCCAAAAACGCAGACTTAGCTGGAGGACTAGGACAATGTGCGGCGCAAATGGTCGGCGCACATCGGTTCAATGATCGGCGCGGACATCCCTATCCGATTTATGGGGCAGTCACCACCGGAACCAACTGGAAACTGCTGACGCTGACTTACCCCCATCTTAATATCAGCTTGGAGGAATATCTGGTACCGCCTCAACTGTCCCTGGTTCTGGGATTTCTGGCAGAACCATTCCAGGCATTTTTTCAAGCATCCCCATAAACATAAATGTTCTAGATGCGATTTCGGTTATGCCCGTCTTCCTGAACCTATCGACAACCTGACAGGCTCAAGTTGTCGATTAATTCTTAGCCAGCCATTTCTGAGCAAACAATCGTTGATAAACGCCAAAGACCAACAAACCCAATGTGATCTTCCGTTCATCAATTAGGAAAGGTTCCACAATACTAGGATGTGTTCCCGCTTCCGCACAGGAGAAGCCCTTGGGAGAATCCAGGTTGTCACCCATGAAGTAGATATTGAACTGTCGTCCGCCCCAACGACCGATGACTTGCCAGCATTCGTCCATCTGGTTGAAGCCAGCCAGGGGAATAGGCTGCTTAGCAAAGGTTAGCTCTAGATTTTGGATGCCCTGCTGAGTCAGAGCCGTTTGCAAAGCAGGAAGATAGTCCTGTTGGATGAAATCTGCAAAGGGCTTATCTTCGATCGCAGGCGCTTTCTCTTTTTTCTCAGCCTTGGCCTTGGCGGGACGTTCTGCTACTGCGGTCGCACCCTCGGCTTTTTTGGGCGATCGCCGTACTCCCTGCTCAGTCTGATCCGGCGACTGGTCGGCAATTTCGGCCTTTTTGCGATTCAGCGTGCCCGGATCGGGGGAGCTTGAGGTGGGCATATCGGTGGTTTCAGCCGTGGTTGTGCTTTTCAGCGTTTCAGCAATGACATCATCCGTTGCCCGAGCCACCGACAGGTTTTCGGATGCGATCGCCGCCTTATTGGCTTCAGCCTGTTGAGCTTCTTCGGGTGTCGTAATCTGCTGAGCCTCGGCAGTCTTAGGCGCAGGCGATGCATCTTGAAGCGGTTCGTCAGCCATAGCGTTCTCCTTACTCACAGGATATTCAACAGGAAATTAATAGACATTATCGAAAATAGTGTTTTGGCGCGGCAAAGCCGTGCCAAAACACTATTTCCAACTCTTGAAACCTTATTTCCGATAAAGTTTAATGAGAAGCATGGAAAATAAGCTGAAACTCCTTCACCTAGGCACCTCACCGAGAAAACAAATCCCTCTGCGCCGCTGCGGTCTAATCCATGTATTCCAGCTTATTTCCCACCCGCTCCTAAGCAGGAACTAGCCGATCAATCTTCTTCTGCAAAGACTCCAGCAGCGATTGATAAGGTTGCACAAATTTATCAATGCCGTCAGTCAGGACTTCTTCCATGATTTGATCTAGGTTGATGTCGAGTTCTGGATCTTGGAGGTTTTCAAAGAGCTTGTAGGCTTTGTCTACGTCGGTTTCAATGCGGTTCTCCACTTCACAATGATCCGCACAGGCTTCTAAGGTGGCAGGAGGCAGCGTATTCACGGTATCTTGGCCGATTAGCTCATTGACATACATGACATCGCTGTAGGCTGGGTTTTTGGTACCCGTGCTAGCCCATAGCAATCGTTGGGGTTTGGCACCTTTGTCAGCCAGAGCTTTCCAGCGATCGCTCTCCACCATTTCGCGATATTTTTGGTAGGCGACTTTGGCATTGGCGATCGCCACTTTCCCCATAAAGGAAGTCACACGCGCCGACTTATTCAGCGATTCGGTACCCACAGTAGTTTGCCGCTCATGCAGGACTTCATCCACACGGGTGTCAATGCGGCTAAGGAAGAAACTGGCCACAGAGGCAATATGGTCGATGGGTTGACCTTTAGCAACACGACCTTCTAATCCCCGCAGATACGCTTCAGCGGCATTGACATAGTTGGGCACAGAGAACAGCAGCGTGACGTTGACGCTGATGCCATCGTGAATCACCTGTTCAACGGCTTCGGTGCCACTGAGGGTACCTGGAATTTTGATCATGATATTTTCCCGACCAATTTCCTGGTAGTAGCGTCGGGCTTCCTGGACGGTGGCGTTGGCATCATGGGCGATCGTCGGGGGCACTTCAATGCTGACATACCCATCTACTCCACCGGAGGTTTCGTAGATGTTGCGAAACAGATCACAGGCATCGCGAATGTCTTTGAAAATCAGAGACTCATAAATTTGCTGCACGCTGCGGCCTTCTCTGACTCCAGCTTCGATGTCGGCATCATAGAGGGCGTTGTCGGCGATCGCTTTTTGAAAAATTGCCGGATTGGTCGTCAATCCTCGCACGCCTCGATGTTCAATTAACCGCTGCAATTCACCGCTCTGAATCAAGTCCCGAGTCAGATTATCCATCCAGATACTCTGACCATAATCATGAATTTCCAATAGTGGATTCTTCTGCATCACCATTTCTCCCGCCTCTAAACAACCTTCAGCATGAGCAACTTTAAGCAACAACCTTAAGCAATACGATCACTTAAGCAGTGCGATAATCTGCATCGAGCCAACACCGGGGTAAATCTTCGCCTGAAGGAAACGCCAAATTCTGTTTGCTATAGTCTTCCGGATCTTGTTCTTCCTGTCCTGCCTGGTTGCGTCCCGGAACTGTATCCTTCGTTGGACTGATTAATGCTTCAAGATCAAGAATTTCGATGAGTGTCCCCGCTTGCTTGTCTTCGAGCAGCATATTCAACCCCTTAACAGTAACGACTTCCCGATCCTAGCCCGGTCATCGAGGGCTACCATTGATCTAGAGACGGAAGTCTGATGAGAGGTTTGCTCAAATTAGGACATTTTCATGAAAAAGAATCCCCGATTTTTCGTGGTGTGACGAAGCCACACTAAAAAAATTGGGGATTCTCTTTGATACTTTTTAAATATCTGATTAGAAATAGGGCATCGGATCGACAGGTTCCCCGCCGACACGCACCTCGAAGTGCAGGTGTGGCCCGGTTGAAAGACCACTGGAACCAACCGAGGCAACCACCTGTCCCCGTTGTACCGTTTGTCCCTCCGTCACATACAGGTCGCTAGCATGACCATAGAGGGTGGAGGTGTTATTGCCGTGATCAATAATTACGGTTTGTCCATAACCGCCATACCAGCCCGCAAAAATCACGACACCCGCATTCGCAGCAAGAATCGGACTGCCATAGTCCACCCCAAAATCAACCCCAGAGTGAAACCGGACATAGCCCAGGATGGGATGGATGCGGTTGCCAAAGGTGCTCGTAATCGGCCCCGCACAGGGATATCCCATCAGTCCGCTGCCCTGGATTACCACCCCATTTCTGAAGGCTTCTTCAGCAATACGCTGCTGAATCAAAGAGGCAATGCCTTCGGAGTCTTTGGCGAGTTGTTCTTCGGCGGCTTCTAGCGCCTGACGATCTTGTTTGAGGCGGCTGATATTGGCTTTTTGGGCGTTGGCTTCGGCCTGGAATTCAGACTTTTGAGCGAGTAGTTCCTGGGTGAGCAGGGCAACTTGGTTCTTTTGGCTGGCGACTGCGCGCTGTTTTTGCTCGATCGCTTTGGCCTGGGTCTTCAAGGTTTGCATGACCTGGCGATCGTGTTGATACACCCGCTGGAGTTGGTGACGGCGATCGAGAAAGTCGTTGAGGTTCTGACTTTGCAGCAGCAGCGCCCAACCTTCGAGTCGCTGTTGTCGCTGTAAAAACTTGAGACGGGCGACGGTGGAGAACTGCTGGGATTGGAAGCTAACCTCGGTTTTGGTCAGGTCTGCCTGGATTTTTTTGAGGTTCTGATTGGCGGATTTTAGCTTTTGCTCGTTCTGGCTAATCTGCTCAGCCGTGGCTTTGATCCGCGTCTGGATGCCGCCTAAACGGGTCTGTGCCGATCGCTCCTGGCTTTGGATGCGGTCTTGCTGTTGGTTGAGTTGCGATCGCTGTTTGTCAATCTGGGTTTGCTGCTGGCGGAGTTGATCGATGGAGGATTGGGCGATTCCCGGTTGCATTTGCAGCAGCAGCCAGAGAATCACCAGAAATCCGCCCAGCAGAACGGGGGTGAATCCGTGCAGTTTTCGAGGATGGGGCGATCGGTGCGATCGCCCCATCCTCCGACTCAACGGCTCATGCAATAGCTTGACCATACCTTTGACCACGGTTAGAGGGGGAGCTACCCGGTGGGCGAAAGGAGGAGGGAGCGATCGGGATTTTAATCTTGTAGATTCTTGAATCTTACAGATTCTTGAATCGGGTAGATTCTTGAATCGGGTGGATTAGAGTGCGTGGAGGGCGACAATCCCAAAAACCAAAAGGATAAATCCAGAAATTTTGCTCAAACCTCGTAATCGCCGCAGGTTAAATTTTGTTCGCAGCAAGCTTACCCCAAAACTCAACAAAAGCCACCACAAGGCCGAACCTAAAAAAACACTCGTGACTAAAATCGCTGCACTGCCATAGTCTCCCGGCTTTGTAGCCAACCCCGAACCCGCAAACACACCCGTAAACATCAAAATGGTCATGGGATTCGTCAGCGTCAGTAGCACCGTCGAACCGTACATGGAACCATACAGCAGCTTCTCCCTTGAACCCACACCCTCCGTTGAACTCACGGTGAGAGATTCAGAGTGTGACGGTTCAGCGATCGCCCCCCCAGGCTCACCCGCCGAATCTGACACTGTCATCTTCACCGCATCAGACTTGTTGATCACAGCAGACTTATCTATGGCATCAGACCTGGAAAGCAGCGTTTTTACCCCGAGATAACAAAGAAACAACCCGCCCCCCAACCGCAGCCAAAAAGCGTGACTCACCAACAGATTAGAAATCATCGTTAGCCCAAAGGCCGCAATACAGCCATACAGCCCATCCGCTGTCGCCGCCCCCAACCCGGTCAGCAATCCTGCCAACCGCCCATTGAGCAAGGTTCGCTGAATACACAAAACCCCGATCGGCCCAACGGGAGCCGCAATGATGAATCCGAGAAGGAGCGCTTGGAGGAAGAGCATGAGGGGGAGTGGGGAGTGGGGAGTGGGGAGTGGGGAGTGGGGAGTGGGGAGTGGGGAGTGGGGAGTGGGGAGTGGGGAGTGGGGAGTGGGGGGAGTGGAAGGGGAAAGGGAAAAGGGGAAAGGGAAAAGGGGAAAGGGAAAAGGGGAAGGGGGAAAGGGGGGATCTTGGATGGCTTTATAGAGGTGATTCTGGGTAAGAACGAGGAAAATCTCTTTGATTTCTTCCAGGAATTATTCAGTACATCCCCTTTCGCCCTTTGCCTTTCCCCCTTCCCCTCGATTCGAGGTTGAGAACGAGGAAAATCTCTTTGGACTCTTCCAGGAATCTCAATGCATTCCCTTTCCCCTTTCGCCTTTCCCCCTTCGCCTTACTTCAAGAGCGACAGGAAAATCTCTTTGGACTCTTCCAGGAATCTCAATGCATCCCCTTTCCCCTTTCGCCTTTCCCCCTTCGCCTTACTTCAAGAGCGACAGGAAAATCTCTTCGGACTCTTCCAGGAATTATTCAACGCCACCCCCTTCCCCTTTCCCCTTTCCCCTTTCCCCCTCCACCCGCCGCAAGGGCAACACAGAACTCTCCTTGGCGGTCGAAAGCACGATCGTGGTGCGGGTTTTGAGGATGCCGGGGAGAGTTTTGAGTTCGTCGGTGATCAGGCGTTCTAGGTCTTTGGTGTTTTGGCAGCGGACTTTGAGCCAGTAGTCGTCGTCGCCGGTGACATGGTGGCATTCCTGGATTTCAGGGAGAGCCTGGACTTTTTGCAGGAAAGCAGAGCGATCGGAGTTGTGTTCGAGGCTGACGGCTATAAAGGCGGTCAGGTGACAGCCGATCGCCTCAGCGTTCACCTGGGTGGTGTAGCCCTGGATCACGCCCCGTTCTTCCAGGCGGCGAACGCGATCGGCGGCAGCGGGAGCGGAGAGTCCTAAACTGGTGGCTAACTCTGACCAAGTGATGCGTCCTTGGGTCATGAGATATTGAATAACTTTGTAATCTATCTCATCTAGACTCATAAATCTTATTTTATTAGATTAAAGTCCATTAAAACTTTCTTTTTTAAGAAAATCAAGAGGGGCGATCGCTTTTCATAAATCTTAAAAATTGTTCTAACAACCAAAGGTTGCTCTAACAGCCCAGGTTTGGGTTGTCGTCGGTTGGATTCAGATTTCAATTCAGATTTCAATTCAGATGCCAATTCGGATTTGGATTCGGATTCGTTCTCCGATTTGTTCAAGTTAAAGGACAACCTCACAAGTTCCTCATTTTTGAACTCTAGTCTTAGAACATGGAGTGCAGAAGTATAAGCACGCAGAAATATATCTGACGCAAATAAATCCGACCCAAATCTGCCTGATTCATAAGTCCTATTGAATAAACTGGTGTATCCTCCCATGAACTACTGTCCTTGCTGCTCCAACCTACTCCTGCGCCACGTTAGTAAAGGCCATGTCTACTGGTTTTGCCGAGAATGCCACCAGCAGATGCCTGTGTTTTCAGAAATGGCAGAATTTTCGGCGATCGTCGAGCAACTCAACGGCTCGTTGAATCGCCCATTGAAACCGCAGACTGGGGTTGCGATCGCCCATTAAGCCTCCATCTTCAATTTCTCCATTGCCCCCCTACCCCTGATCAGAACTCAGTTTAAAAACTCCTCTCGTTAACGACTCATTCAATGCCCATGAAATCCATGAGAGAAGGCTGAGTCGATTCCCGACTCCTGCCCTATTCATCCTTAAAGAGCCAAAATCTAAAATCCAAAACTTCGCCCTTATGCCATGTAAAAGAGGCGTACTCCTGAAGGAGTACGCCTCTTTTAACGGGTCAGAGTTTGTTGCGCCTCTGTCGTTCCGATTCAAGCTTAGTTTCAATTCAAGAGTAGTTCCAATTCAAGCGCTCAATCTTTGTGCGTTCTTTGTGCGTTCTTTGTGCGTTCTTTGTGCGTTCTTTGTGCGTTCGTTCTACCGATTTCGTCGCAAATGGAGGTTGATCAGCAACAGCAGGCTTAGAGTTTGGAACCCCAAATCTTGAATAACGATGTTTTTTTAAGGATGGGTTGAAGCGTCAAAGCAAAAGGGGCAGGGAAACACGACTTAAATACCGAAAAGATCCGAAAAGCAGTCAATAAATCTAACTGAAGATCTAACTTAAACCATGCTCTAGCAAAATTAAGCAACCTACACATTCAATTAACCGATCGCCCAACTGACCCGACTTAGTAAGCCCCCTTGCGATCGAGTACAACAGCGATGGTTCTGAGAATCAGGGCAATGTCGTATAGCACAGACCATTTCTTTTGGTAGGCGATGTCCATATCGACGATTTGCTCGAAGTCTTCGATTTTGGAACGGCCATTGACTTGCCATTCGCCCGTCATGCCGGGTTTGACCAGGAGCCGTTGGAAGTGGTGGCGTTTGTAGGCCATGACTTCATCGACGGTGGGGGGACGGGTTCCCACCAGGCTCATTTGCCCCAAGAGGACATTGAGAAATTGGGGAAACTCATCGAGGCTGGTGCGACGGAGAAAACGCCCGATGCGAGTGACGCGGGGATCGTTTTGGTTTTTGAAAATGTTGCCCTTGGCTTCGTTGTTGACCAGGTGCTTGAGCCGATCGGCATCAACGATCATGGAACGAAACTTCCAGATTTTGAAGGTGCGGCCATTCAGTCCACAGCGAATTTGGCTGTAGAAGATGGGGCCGGGGTTGTCGAGTTGGATGGCGATCGCCACGGGAATCAAGATGAGAGCGGTAATGGTCAACCCTACCAGCGCCCCTAAGATATCGATGAAACGCTTTGCTTTGCTAGTGACAGAGGGATGAACCTGCTGATAAGCGGAAGAAACTTTATGAGGATAGGCCAACATAGAAAAATCCGTTGACGGGCGACGAAGGAAGTGGGCAGCAGTAATCACGGTTCACGGCTCCTTTAACAGGTCAACAACTTAGGGGCGGGTTGCTATCCAAATACTAGATGCGCTTCGGGGGAGGAAGGCAGGTGCAGCAAGGAGTTTTCCTAATCTTTGAACAAAGAGAGGCTTTTATAAAGTTCCCGTATATGGTGAACGGGGCATTATTCTGCGACTCCGTGCTTATACTGAACCTAGTATAACCAATATCCTGTAGAAATCCACAGTATCAAAAACAACACTGAAATTGAAAGATACGTATAAATACGTAAGTTTTTCGGTTCGGTTGATGAAGCTTGGGTGAAGCGATGGTGCTGGGTCGCGTTGCAGGAAATGCGGTATAACCTTGGACAGCGCTAAATTCGCGTCTAATGACTATTGGATGACCATAGCTCAATGGCAACGGCTGAGCGGATAAAAAGTGTTTGCGGCCTTGTAGGGTCTGGATCAGGAGAATTTGTGAGGGGATGAAAAAGGGCGATCGGTTGACTGAAGTGGAACTGAACTGGAATGAATGATCCGCGATGCTCAAAGTTTTACAAAAGATGAATCAGTTTCAAAGAAGATCAGTTTATTTCATCAAATCTTTAAATTTCGGGCGATCGGGTTCCCCATTCCGGCAATTCTGTCGCTTCCTGATCGCGATTCTGTTCGCAGGGTTGCTTCATCTTGGGATAGCGAGCGGTTTCCTGGTTGGGATAAGCCAGACCGCTCAAGGTCAGTCCTTTAATCAGGCAAATCTCTTCACGCCCAATTGCCAACTGACCTCAGATGCGATCGCCCAAACCACCGCCTACCGCCAAACCGCCCTGCAAGGCGAACCCCAGCCCTATCGCGACTGGCTCCAGCAACTCGCCCCCCAACTGCAACAATGCCGCCGCCAAACCTGGCCACAAACCCAGGCCATTTGGCTGCGTCTCTATCCCTGTGATGTCAAAGCAGGCCGCTTGGATGATATTTTCGATCGCATCCTCAGCCGGGGCTACAACCAGGTCTACCTGGAAGTCTTCTCCGATGGACAGGTGCTATTGCCCAAACGCGATAACCCCACCGCCTGGGAATCGGTGGTACAAATCGAGGACTATGCCCAGCGGGATTTATTGGCTGAAGCGATCGCCAGAGGTCGTCTGCGAGGAATGCGGGTTTACGCCTGGATGTTTGCCCTCAATTTTGGCTACCGCTATAGCCTGCGCCCCGATGCAGATCAGATTTTGGCGCGCAATGGCCGGGGGCAAACCAGCCTCAGCTTCAGCAACCCCGAGTCTTACAGCGATGGAGCCGCAGCCGTCAATGAAACCTTTGTCGATCCCTACAGTGTTCAGGCTCAGGCGGACTATCAGGTGATGCTGCGTGAAATTCTCAAACGTCGCCCCGATGGTATCTTATTTGACTACATCCGCTATCCCCGAGGGGTGGGCAGTGCCACCGTCGTTAGTCGAGTCGAGGATTTGTGGATCTATGGTGCAGCTTCCCAGGCCGCCTTCTTGCAACGAGCGATCAACAATAAAGGCCGAGAATTGCTCCAGCGCTATCTCACCCAAGGTCGCCTAACCACGGCTGACCTGACGGCCATCAATACGCTCTATCCCCAGGAAAAAGAGCCGCTGTGGGAGGGGCGATCGCCCTCCACCACCCCGCCCACTCCCCTGCGCGTTGAATCCCTCCAAGCTGAACTCTGGCAACTCAGCCTCAAACATGCCGCCCAAGGCATCCTCAATTTCCTCCAGTTAGCCTCCCAAACGGCGCAACAACAAGGCATCTCCCCCGGAGCCGTCTTCTTCCCTTATGGAAACCAAACCGTGGGCAGCGGCGGCTTTGATGCCCGTCTGCAACCCTGGGATCAGTTTCCCAACAGCATCGAATGGCACCCCATGGCCTATTCCACTTGCAGCGAAGTCAGTTGCATCATGCAAGAAATTCAGCGCGTCCTCAACCAAGCCACTGCGGGCACCCAGGTAATTCCTGCCCTGGCAGGCACCTGGAACAACTGGTTCAGCGACCATCCCCCCCTGGAGTGGCAAATGTCGGAACTCCGCCGCAATTTTCCCCAGGTCAACGCCGTCAGCCACTTTGCCTTTTCTTGGCAGGAGACGGAGTTGGAGCGCGATCGCCAGTTCTGTGAGTTGTAGGGAGTGGGGAGTAGGGAGTAGGGAGTGGGGAAGGAGGCGAAAGGGGAAAAGGGGCGAAAGGGGAAAGGGGAAGGGGGAAAGGGGTGTCTTTGAACGGAGCGTTGAAGGCTCTTGAACTTAACTTGAACTTGCTTCGATAGGGATTGTTATCAGAGATTTTTTCTGCGATCGCTTTTCAGAAACTTTCACAGGACAGGAGTTCAGGGAAAAGGACAAAGGGGCAAAGGACACTCGCTCGAACTCAACGAGATTCGCGGATGAGCTCTTCAGGGTTGCCGGGTCAAAGAGACTCCTTTGATCACCTCTTTTGATCGCCTCTTTCATCATCCCCATTGAGATCTCCCAGATCTCCCCTTTCCCCTTTCCCCTTTCCCCTTCCCCCTTCCTCCCCTCCCTAGTAGCCTTCTACAAAATCGCTGGCATATTCCATGACGCACATATTTTCGTAGACGGGGTGGGAGCCACAGGCGATTCCGGTTTTGCGGTACTCCGATCGCAGCAACGCTTCCCGGTGGCCTCGGTTGGGTACGCCGTCGTCGATCAGCCATTGCAGCACATGCCAATGCGCCAGGGTGAGCGGGCTGAAGCTGATGTTTTCGCCGACCAGGCTGTTGCCGGGAATTTTGCCGTAGCGGCTGTTGCGCGCGATCGGGGTGCTGCCGTCGCTGCCATAGTGGCCTGTGGCTCCCCGATCGCCCAAGTCTTTGACATGGTCAGCGGCGGCCAGGGACATGCCTCGGGAGGGGGTCAGCGGGGGCAGGCGATCGGTACGACGGAGGGCGGCGATCGCTTCTTCGACCGCAGACACGCCTTCGATCGTTTCGATGCGAGCCATTCCAGGCAAGGTGACATACTGTCCTTCGTAGTATTGCTTGAGGGATTCCAGTTCATCGGCGTAGGCTTGGGGATTCTGCCGCAGACGGTTGGTTTCGGCAATCATTTCTCGTTCCAGAGTGGATAGATAATCTGCTGCTTGGAGATCGCTGAAGTAATCGGTGTTGGCGATCGCCATCATGGTGCTAGGCAGATTGATGGAGAGATTGTTCGCAGCCAATGGCGCACTCTGTGCAGCGATTTGCGGAACGACCTGCGAAACGGATTCTGGAATCACCTGAGAAACAGGCTGTGGAACTGATTCTGGAATCACCTGGGAAACAGGCTGTGAGACGGATTCTGGAATCACCTGAGAAACAGGCTGTGAAGTGGATGGTGAAGTGGATGGTGAAGTGAGTTGTGAGCCGGATTGTGAAACGGACTGTGAACCAAGTTGAGGAACCGATTGTGAAACCGACTGAGGAACCGATTGTGAAAGGGAGAGCGAATGTTCTGATGAGGATTGGAGAGAGGGTTGGGGTGAACTTTGGGGAGGGGTGGCCTGTGAATTCTGCTCAGTGTATTTTGCGGCATAGCCCAACACACACATGCTGCCCTGATTAACATGGCGACCACAGGCAACGCCCAACATCTGAAACTCTGGGTTAAAGATTTCAGCCCGGAGGCGATCGTTCAAGATCAGCAGAGCAACCGCTACAGGTGCAGTCCGTTTGCCGTAGCTACTCATTTGCGTCAGGCTGCTGCCCCAGGTGCCGTAACGATTGACACGATCGCCCACCGTACTGTTATCGCTGCCAATATCCCCGATCGCCCCCAAAGGGCCAATATCCGCTACATGATCTTGTGCCGCCTGAGACATGCCTGCCGAAACAGTCAAAGCCGCCATCGGCTGCCGCTGTCGCAAATCGGCGATCGCCCCATCCAGAGCCGCAACCTGTGCCCGAATTCGGTCTTCTCCCGGAGCGCTCAGCACATTATCTGCATAATAAGGACGCAGTGTCTCCAACCAATCCGCATAGGCTGCCGGATTGGTACGCGCCAAATTCAACTGATTGACCATTTCCTGCGCCACCGGAACAGCAGGAGCAGAAGCCACCGCCTGCTGCACAGACCCTGCCGAAGCCAGCAGAAACAGCGGTGAAAGAAACAAGGGCAGATGAGTAAATCGCATAAATTAAGGGAATAAACCTGAAAAACAAGTTTATTGTTCCCTTTTTGGCGAATTGAGTTTGGTGGGAAGAAGAGGGGGAAAGGGGAAGGGGGGAAGGGGGAAGGGGGAAAGGGGAAAGGGACTTCTATGAGTGGGTTGGGGTGATTTCGGGAGCTAATCCTCTGTACTGTTCGATATCTTCACTTTCCGATCAGATTCGATATCAGAGTCAAAGCAGGTTCAAAAAACACTTTTTTGCTGTTCCCTCGAACACTTTTTGCTGTTCCTTCAATCCAGATTCAGGAAGTTCAAAGCCAAGCTCAAAGACAACAGGTTCAAAGATCACCCTTTCGCCTTTCGCCTTTCCCCTTTCCCCTTTTCCCCTTCCCCTTCCCTTCCCCTGATCTCTTCCGCCCCATTCCGGGCACCCTGAAGGGGCACGTATTCCCCCTTCTTCTTATGCAAGCAGAATTCCAGTCTTCCCGTCGCTTCTATGTCGCTTTGTTCCTGAAAATTGTGGGTGCTATTTTGATTGTTGGCATCCTGGTTGATTACTCGACCTTGGCCTTGCCGCCCGATTTTTTGAATAACTCGTGGGTTGCGAATCTCATTGACCAGTTTGTGGGGCGCGGTGTCGTGCCGCTCCTAGGGTTTGCCCTGGTCTTCTTGGGAATTGGGGTAGGACAGGAGTTTTCAGCCAAAGGTCGGGCGGGGAAGGGCGATCGCACCCTCATTCTCACCTCCACCTGCATCGCGCTGTTTTTGGGGCTGATGTTTCTCGTGTTTACACCCCTCTACTTTAGAAGCAGCCAGTTAGTCAGTGCGAGCAGCAGCCGCGAAATCAACGATCAAGCGCTTAACGCTGAAAATCAACTGAACCAACAGCTAGGAATGCGCCGGGGGCAGGTCAGTTTGCTGATGGGTGACGAAGACCGCATGGCCGAACTGCGGGATGAACTGAGAAGCGATCGCCTCTCCCCCCAGGACAAAGCCCAACTGCAAGACTTGCAAGAAACCATCACTCGGCTCAAGGGCGACCCCAAACTGCTGGAAGAAGAAGTCGAAAAAGCCCGCCAATCCGGCATTGAACAAATCAAAGCCCGCCAAGACCAGGCGCAAGAACAACTTCGCACCGAAATGCGCCGCGCCCGCCTCCGCATCACCTCGATCAGCTTCCTGCTGGCGATCGGCTACTTGATCATCGGCTGGAATACCTTCAGCACCACCCGCAACTCCGAATCTCCCCAAGCCAAATCCAGAAAGCCCAAAGCGAAGAAGAATTCGGGGCAGAAGCGGATGCGGAAGCAAGCTTAGGGAGGAAGGAGGAAGGGGAAAGGGGAAAGGGGAAGGGGGAAAGGGGGAACCCAGAGAGACGCATGGGCGGTTTTGATGATGGCACTTTGTTGTCACTCCTTGGACTTTTGGCTTTTCCTCAGTTCCCTTTAGTCTTGCCCTTTAGTCTTGCCCTCTAGTCTGGATGGTTGGCCCATCTCATTAAGTAAAAGGTTTTTTGAGTAAAAGATTGTGAATAAAGCGAAGGATGGCTTGCCTAACGGCAGGCCATCCTTCGCTTTACTAGGAGTCTATTGAAGCAGGGAGAATCTGGGATTAAGGCCGACCGCTGCGCTCCAGGTCACTCAGGGCTTCTTCGGCGTTTTTTACGCCGTCTTCGTTGTTTTGTTGGGCGTAGAGTTCTCGGGCTTGACGTAGGGTAGATGTGGCTTCTTCAATGCGCTCTCGGCCTTTGAGGGCAAGCCCCAGGTGATAGAGAGCATCGGGACTATCGGGGGCGAGTTCCACCAGTTCTCGGTAGGTGACGATCGCCCGGACATACTCATCCCGTTCGAGATAGAGTTCGCCGAGGGCAATGTGGGCTTCGACCAGGCTGGGTTGGACGGAGATGGCACGCTGGTATTGGGCGATCGCCTGCTCCTGATTCCCTTGAGCCTTGTAGATATCGCCGATTTGCAGATAGATCAGCCCATTGCGAGGCTCCAGTTCGGCGGCACGTTTGAGGGCATCCATGCCTTCCTGGAGTTGGTTGAGGTTGAGCAGGGCAACGCCCAGATTGAGGTAGGCACTGCCGCGACGAGGGGCAAGCTGAATCGCTTGGTTGAGGGGGGCGATCGCATCCTGGTAGCGCCCTTCTTGAATATAGGCGGCTCCGATCGACTCGTGAATCCGGGCATCGTTGGGACGACGGGCTAGAACCTGCTGGTAGGCTGCGATCGCCCCATCAAAGTCCTCTTCCCTTGCCAGCACCACGCCCAGCCCCAGGTACGCTTCCAGGTAATCCCGCTTCAGTTCGGTGGCGCGACGGTAAGCCTGGGCAGCGGCTTCGTTGTTACCCAGGTTGGCACGGCTGTAGCCCAAGGCATAGTAAAAGTCAGCGTTGGAGGCATCGAGCCGGACGGCGCGCTCATAGGCTTCGACGGCGGCTTCGTAGTTGTTTTGCCGAGCTTGGAGAAACCCAATGGCCGAAAAGATTTTGGCGTTTTCGGGGTCGAGGCTGGCGGCTTGTTCGTAGGTGGCGATCGCATCGGCCAGATTGCCTGCGTCCACTAGTTCTCGGCCTCGTCGCAGCAGCCCTTCCAGTTGGTCTTCAGTGCTGGCCTGTGCCAACCGGAGGGGAGTGGCGGTCTTGGATGCGGTTGCTGCTGGTAGGGCGATCGCAGACAGCGTGGGGACTGGAACAGAGGCTTTTGCTGCAAGGGGAACGAGGAATGGCGAAGATTTTGCAGCCGTAGCGGTTGTGGGTGAGGTCGTTGCAGGTGAGGCCGTTGCGGCTGAGGCTAAGAGTGCAGTTGTCGCCAATCCTCCTAGAAACAATGTTTGAACGGCTCCAATGATTCGATAATTCACGGTCAACTCCAAGCGTGTTAGGGTCAGGGGATTTTGGATTTTAGATTGGGGATTTTATGAGATCTCGGATTTTGCTTTGGGATGGACGAGGGTGGATGGGCGATCGCGCTCAGTCCCGATCGCCAGAATTCTAGGCTTAGCGAAACAGGGGTCATATCCCCGTTTCTCCAAAAAAGACAGAAGATGCCCTAATGAATGAGTCCGAATGAATGAGTCCAAAGTAATGGGTTCAAAATAATGAGTCCAAAAAATGAGTCCAAAATCTAAAATGGTCAAGCTTTCTGGTAACTTGTGGGGAGATTGCCAGGATTTACCCTGCAACTTCTTTAGAGTCCGCTCTTGGTGAAGCTCGCTCCAAAGTCCGCCAAAAATTACCCCAGCAGATCCACCCCCTTCAGTATGAGGAAGTAAAAAATGATTTTATCAACAACGGATAACATTCAGGGCACAGCGGTCGCAGAATACCTGGGAATTGTAACCGCTGAAGTCGTCTATGGTACTAATGCCCTGCGCGATTTCTTTGCCGGCATCCGCGACATCATTGGCGGACGCACCGCCAGCTACGAACGGGTATTTGAACGCGGTCAACAAGACGCCCTCAACGAACTGGCCAGCCGCGCCGAACGCCTTGGTGCCGACGCAGTCGTGGGCATCGAAATTGACACCGGAACGGTCAACATCGACCAAACCGGGTCACTGCTGCTGATTACGGCGATCGGGACGGCGGTAAGGCTGCAAGCGCTCCGGTAAAACTAAGGGAAAGGCAGGCGAAGGGGGAAAGGCGAAAGGCGAAAGGTAGACGACGACATCTTCATGGAAGATTTTCTTCATAGAAGACATAGAAGACTTTCTTGTTTTTCTGTGTCTTTCCATTTTTCAGATTGATTTTTCGACGTTTGTACCCATGATTTGCATCCATGGATCGGACTCAGACAGAATCTTTGCTTCCATCGAGGTTCCCCCTTTCCCCTTTCCCCTTTCCCCTTTCCCCTTTCCCCTTTCCCCTTTCCCCTCAACTCAGTCCCATCACCTCCCGATACCGCACCTCCATCTCCTTCATCGTGGGGGAGGAAAGGTTGCTGACCCATTGGCTTTGGTTGAAGAGGTCTTGGCGGAGTTGGGTGGTGTTGAGGGTGGTGATTTGGCCGTCGGTGACGATGGGGTTGCCGTTGACCCAGACGCGATCGACGGCTTGGCTGGGGCGACCCAGCACCAGCAGGCCGATGGGATCGGTGCGGGGCAGGAGGGAAAGGCTGGTGAGGTCGTAGAGGACGAGGTCGGCTTGTTGTCCAACGGCTAGGCTGCCGCGCTGGTCGGCGGCATTGAGTCCTTTGGCTCCCCCAAGGGCGGCCATTTCGATGGTTTCGCGGGGGGTGAGCCAGTTGCGATAGTCGCGATCGGTGACATTGTGCAGGATAGAGCCGATCTTGAGGGCTTCGAGCAAGTCCTGGGAGTCGTTGCTGGCGGAGCCATCGCAGCCAAAGGTGACATTGACCCCGGCTTGACGATATTTCAGCACTGGAGCAATGCCGCTGCCCAGACGCAGGTTGCTGAGCGGGTTGTGGACGACCGTAGTCTGCGTTGTAGCCATGAGTTCGATATCGGCATCGGTGAGCCAGATGCAGTGCGCCAGGGAGGTTCGAGACCCGAGGTAGCCAATTTCGGCGAGATGTTTAACGGCGGAGCAGCCATATTTCTCCTGGGCTAGCATCTGCTGAGCTTGGGATTCCAGGAGGTGGGCATGGCGACAGAGGTTGTGGCGATCGCTCAGTTCAATGCATCCGGCAAACAGGGCATCGGAACAAAGCTGAATGCCCGTGGGAGCCACCACAATGTTGATGCCTTCTTCGGGACAGTGATACTGCTCAATGGTGTCCTGCATGAGTTCCAGGACTTCAGCAGTCGTCGGGGCAGCCTCGCTTGCGGCCAGAGCCGGAGTCTTGTGGTCGCCCTTGGGCAATGCCATGGCAAAGGGTTCGTCCTGGATCAGGGGCGCAACATAGGCGCGGATGCCCACCTCCCGGTAGCCCCGGATGGCAGCGGCGATCGTCTCCCGCTCCCGTCCGGGAATCAGCACCAGATGATCGACGACCGTCGTGCCGCCGCTGAGGAGGGTTTCGACGGCGGTGCCCAAGGCGCTGAGGTAAATTTGCTCCGGTTCTAGGGGGGTGAAATCGTAGAGGTGAGCCAACCAAAGTTCTAAGGGGAGGGGCGGAATCAACCCCCGTTGCCACAGTTCGGAGGAGTGGGTGTGGGCATTGACGAAACCGGGGAGAAGTAGCTTGTTGCGGCCATCGATCACGGTGCCTTGGGCTTCTAGTTGGGGAGCAATGGCTGAAATGCGATCGCCCTCTATCTGAACATCGACCACCGCATAACCGGACTGCTGATAACCTGATGGACTGGGAATTAGAACTTGTTGGATGGTATAGCTCACAAACAGATCCTCAATGGCAAGAGTGAATCGCCCTGGAAAACGGATAAACAAATAGGGATAAACAAATAGATTTATAAACGATGGTTCAATGGCGAACCTGAATTCATCGATTCACAGAATAGCCCTTAATCCTGAAGGTTCAGAGATTTCGGGGGCTTAAAGTTGCACAATCCTCCTCAAGATAGAGGCGTTGTCCTGCGAATTGATGGTTCTTAAGTCTGAGCCAGCATTCTAGACGTGACGTTATCTAGTTTAAGGGTTCAACCAGCGAACCTGGGTTGGAGTCCCACGAAGAAGCTTGAGAACCGCGTTCCAGATTCGAGTTTTTGAAATAAACTCGTATGAAAAATTAAATCGTAAATCATTCACCTTGGGAGTGACCGATGTTTCAAAGAATTAATCTGCCCGACCACCAGCTTGTCCCTGTCTCCCCCTATTGCCATGCCGTCCGCGCCGGGGACTTCCTCTTTGTCACCGGGCAACTCTCGCAAAACCCCGAAACCAACGAAGTCGAGCGAGGCTCCATCGAAGACCAAACCCACCGCGTCATGCAAAACCTCCAACTCGTCCTCAACCAGGCCGGAACCAGCTTCGATCGCGTGGTCATGGCTCGCGTCTTCCTCACCGACTTCCGCTGGCTCAAGACCTTCAACGAAATCTACGCCATCTATTTTCCCTCCGGCTTCCCCGGCAGAACGGCGATCGGGGTCACGGCTCTGGCCGGGTTTGGTGATGTGGAAGTCGATTTGATTGTTTACTGTGGAGAATAGGGGACGGGGGAAAGGGGAAAGGGGAAAGGGGAAAGGGTGATCCTTGAACCTGTTATCTTTGAACTTTCTGAACCTTGATTGGGGGAGAGGCAAAGGGATCAGTCTTGAGGCGACTCTGACTCTGCTATCGAAGATACCAACATCGAAAAGTCCAGAGAATTAACCCCCAAAACCACCCCGAACCTTCCATTAAACCCCCTTTCCCCCTTCCCCCTTCCCCTTTCCCCCTCTTCCCCCCACTCCCCACTCCCTACTCCCTCACCAAAAATGGCTTCTCCCCAAATTGGAATTATCATGGGCAGCGATTCGGATCTGCCGACGATGCAGGCGGCGATCGCCACTTGCGAGGAATTTCAGGTTGCTTGTGAAGTGGCGATCGTCTCAGCCCACCGCACCCCGGAGCGCATGGTGGAGTATGCCCAAACAGCGCATAGGCGAGGGCTGAAGGTGATTATTGCGGGAGCGGGAGGGGCGGCACATTTGCCGGGGATGGTGGCGGCTCTGACCCCTTTGCCGGTGATTGGGGTTCCGGTGGCGAGTCGGCATTTGCAGGGGGTGGACTCGCTGTATTCCATCGTCCAGATGCCTGCGGGGATTCCGGTGGCGACCGTGGCGATCGGCAATGCCAAAAATGCGGGATTGCTGGCCGTTCAGATTCTAGCCAGCCATCAACCTGAGCTACTGGAACAGGTGCAGCGCTA
>JALOOP010000301.1 GCA_025454315.1 Oculatellaceae cyanobacterium Prado106 | reverse complement strand
TGGAATGATTGCTGGGACTAAAGCTGGAGCAGAAGTTTGCGTCTAGCCATCAGTTGCTCCGGTGCCACTGGGACGATCGCATCTTGCAGTGTCATCGTCCGGGCTTGTCGCTGAAACACATTCACCTGATAAACCTTTTGGTTTGTGAAATCCAACGCGGTTAACCAGCCACTCTTCGGGTGATAAGCACCCGTGTCAATATCTAGCCAGCCCTGCCCTTGAGCCAGATAGCCTGGTCGGATGCCAGGGAGAGTAAAGGTGATGGTATGTCCCGTAATCACCAGTTTGTCGGGGAAATAGGGAGTGGCGATCGTGTGAAACTCTTCGCGAATCCAGCAAAATTCTTGGAGGGTTTGCTGCTCGACGGGCATGTGAGGATGCAGTCCCGCGTGAACCAACCAGATATCGCCCAAATCCAGGTAGGGCGGCAAAGACTGGAACCAGTCCAAATGCTGGAGCAAATGCTCCGGGTTGTGGAAGCTGTTGACGGTGGTTTGTCCGCCGCTTTGCAGCCAGACCCCTAGCCCCGCGTTGGACACTTTGCCCTCGGGAAAGGCTTCTAGCAAAAGCTGCTCGTGGTTGCCCAACACACAAGAATAGTGATGCTGCTTAACAAAATCAATCACCTGAGCGCTCTTGGGGCCGCGATCGATTAAATCCCCCACAAAGTAAACCTGATCTTCGCTGGTTGGCGCGATCGCCTCCATCAGCCTCATCAAGCCATCAAAGTGACCATGGACATCTCCAATGAAAATGCGACGAGCTTCTGTCACGCTTCTGCGTCCTCTCTCAGGTTGATCAGTTCGGAAAATCAGTCATCTTCTAGTTTGCCCGTGAGCAATCTGACTTTTCTAGCCCTAAGTATGAAGATCCGTTAAACGTTTGATAGAGATTCGGAACGATGCCGCTAATTCACCCCTCAATTTCATCCAAAAATCCCTGATCTCCTCTTCAAGCCATCAACCCTAAATCTGGAATATCCTCAGATTGCTTGAAAAACTACTTGAGAAATTGCCTGAAGATTTGACCTCACTAGTTTGACCTGACTAGTTAGAGGTGCGGCGATCGCCATCCCCTTCTCCCGCCGCTTCTAAACCTTTCCCTCAATCCAATCAGATTACCTGACATTTCACAAATTGACTCACAAATCCTACTTTAAATCCAAGTTCTACCCTAAAGTATCAACCCTTAAACCCACTCACTATAGTCTGCCGGAGTAAGGCTGTTGGAATAAATCTTTTAGGAGAAATCTGTCGCATGAACCTGTTGGAAACTTCCTCCTCCACTCGTTCTGAACATTTCATTCTCAGCCATTTAATTGATGAAAATTAACTGATGAAAAATTGGGCTGAGCGATCGCCCAGCCCCAATTCCAAAAATATTCGCAGCATTTCCTACTGACTCAGCGCCCGCAAAAACTGCTGAAGCGAAGCCAACATGCCTTTCCTAGGAGGTGCAGGCGCTTCCGAGTCCTCTCCACTCCCGCCTGCCAAAATGCGATCGAGTTCTTCCCCAACCGGACGATTCGGCAACTCCGCAATCAGGTCATAGCCCTCTTCCGTTTCCCGCCACACCTGCCACGGCCCCGGATATGCCCGCAAAATCGCCGCCCCTTCCAACGGCTTCAGGTAATAGCAAGACTCAAACAAATTCAAAAATCGTTCGCGCAACTGCCGCCCCGCATAGCCAATCCCGATCGTCGCAATGTCTTCCATGCGCGGATTCAGCAACACCACCGGACGAGCCTCGGCCACCTGACACAGTTGCTCCACCTGCTCCACTTCCACCGAAGAAGGCTCCACAAACAACACCAGTTCTTCCCCCGGCTGAATCTCAGAGTTCATATCACTAATCCCCCGAATCGCATAGGGCTTCTCTCCCCAATCCCGCCGCGCCAAAGCCGCCGCCCCCGGATCAGGAAAATACACCCGCAGTTTGTCCCCCATTCCTTCAAACTCGGGCAAAAACTTCTCCGCCACAGGCATCATTCGCAATTCCTGAAACACCCACTCCACTTGCAGCCGAGTCAACCCCGCCGCCAGGGCTGCTGCGGTTGCGGTGCGGGCTTGGGCGATCGCTTCGTCAAGGTCTTTAGGAAGAGACATGGGAGGGGAGTGGGGAGTGGGGAGTGGGGAGTGGGGAGTGGGGAGTGGGGAGGTGGGGAGGTGGGGAGGTGGGGAGTGGGGAGGTGGGGAGATGGGGAGAAGGGGGGATGGGGGGATGGATAAATTCTCTGCTTTGCTCTGCGTTCGTCTGGGAGCTTTTTATTAGGAAATCTGGGATCACATCTGTGTTTCCCCTACTCCCTACTCCCCACTCCCTACTCCCTCAAATTTTATCCACGTTCATCTGAGAACTTTCCAGGAAATCTGGGATCACATCTGGGTTCTCCCCTATTCCCTACTCCCCACTCCCCACTCCCTCAAACCTGATTGCTGTCAATATAACCCTGAACGCTCTCCGGGTTGTATTGCCGCAGAATCCGGGTGGCTTTGTTGGTGAGGCTGGAGGCTCCCTCGACGATGACGAGGTATTTGCCTTCCTGGAGGCGATTGCGATAGGGGAGGGCATCGCCGCTGCCGACGCTGAGGCCCACGCCGCCGCCGACAAAGAAACTGCCCATGGCTCCGGCGATCGCCCCCAACAACCCACCAATAATATGATTGCCGATCGTCCCAGCCCACTGAAACAACTCATACTGCGTGGACAGGCTGAAGGCTACACCCGCTACAAAACCAAAGGGCACTAGCCAATAGGACATCAGGAGCGCCTGTTTTTTGGCAGGTTGCTTCGGGTCAATAAAGCCAAACTCATCGGCGCTTTTGTAGCCTCTGCCGACAATGCTCACCTGGCTCAGGGGCACAGATTCTTTCTCAAGCCCGGAGTAAGCTTCTTCTGCCTGAATGCGATCGGGCAGGACTGCAATGACATAGTTACCCATAGCGATCGACTAATAATAAAGATTAAAAAAACACAATGAAAAGCAGATTGATCTTCGATACAGAGCCAGTCTAGAGCGTTTTGGCGCTTCTTTAAACCCTACCAGCAATAGAGATTCAGAAATGGCTAGCCCCAAACCTACCCCCAAATTTCCTCAGAAGCCATCCCCCATCTCTCCCTCATCTCTTTCCCTCTCCTCTGTGTCTCTGCGTCTCTGCGGTTTATTCATCCATATCCATCCTGGACTGACCCCCTACATCTTGCGATTAGGACGCAGTAACCAAAGGGTTTCCTCAAAGAAAACCTGGTCGGGGGCTTCCCGTTCAATCACGGCCTGCTCAAAGTGAGCCTGAGCAAAATCAATGGTGCCATCCTCATCAAAATGGCTAGCCGTAGCAACCCTGGTGTGCCCCCCATCCTGAATCTCACTGCCCACATGATCCGCCATCACAAAATCCCCCGGCTGCACCTTTGACCACAGACGCGCGATCGCCCCCATCCGCTCCTCTTCCGGCAAAGCCGCCACCGCCACCTCATCAATCCATTCAAAATGCACTCGGTTGCCAAAACGGGCAGACTCGCGATCGCTCCACTTAAACCACTGATTGGCATTGGGATATTCCCCTTTTCCCTGATTGCCAAAAAACGGCGGCTCATACCCTCCTTTCCGCAGCACATTCCCCCCAAACAAATTGCATTTCCAGCGCCCCGCCAAAAAGTCAAAGGGGCGATCGGGCGGCACATTATGACTCGGGTCAATGTTAATCCAGGGTTGCTCCACGCCGTAGCTGAGGGAAACTGGGGGTGTGCTGAGTTCGATCGCCGCCCGCACCAAGTCCTGCGGCATCGCCATGAGAATGCCGGGAGCCTGGGTTTGACGCAGTGCCTGATCCAAGGCTCTAGCGGTCGTTACTTCCACTTTCCCGGTCACAGGCAGGCCATTTTTGCCCTGAAAGGCTCTCACCGCCTGTGTCGTCTCGTTGCCATAGTCCCCATCCGCCCCAAACTGCGGCAGCATCAGGTCAAGTTGCTGCGTTCGACTCGCCAAAGCAATCAAAGCCCGTTGTACGCTCCGCACCGCCGCCTGTCTGCGACCACTATCGGGTAACGTGATCTGGCCATTGAGCAAGGCGGTTTCGCTGCTCAGGTTGGCGATCGGCAAGGCAATGCTGGTATTGGGGCTGCCCAGGTTTTGCAACAGCGATCGCAACCAACTCCCCACCCCAGCTTCCAGCGTATCGGCATAGCGCGTGGCGATCGCCCTTGCATCCTCAACACTTGCCTGTCGCCCCTGAATCGCTCGCCGCAACGCTGCCAAATCAGAGGCCGTAAACCGAGCATTGCCGATGAGATTGCGAACAGACAGGGGCAGGGCAGGCATCATTCAAACTCCTGGAATTGCAAATCCTGGAAAGGGGGGCGATCGCTATCACAAGTGGTTCATGGGGTTCATGGGATTCATCTTGTCCACCATAAAACCACGACTCCCCCAAAAGTTGAAGCCCCAGACATGAAACAAAACCTGACAAACAGGCACAAGAAGAAAGATTAGGCACATCAGCATCCCAGTCAATTCACTGCTCATCTCATCGATCTCCCCTTCCCCCTTCCCCCTTTCCCTACTCCCCACTCCCCATTCCCTTCAATCCCCAATGCCTGATAATCTGATGAAAGAGCAATGCACAGATAAGAAATTTATTTGAATCCATTTGAATCAATGACTTCTACAACCCCCAAGCCTGACCAGCCCAAACCCGAGAAGCATAAAAAAGCCAGGGCACTCAAACCCGAAAGCCGTCGCCCCGCCAAAGAACTTTGCAGCGAATGCGGCCTCTGCGACACCTACTACATCCACTATGTCAAAGAAGCCTGTGCCTTCATCAACCAACAAATCCCCCAACTCGAAGCCCAAACCCATGGACGCAGTCGCGACCTAGACCAGCCCGATGACTGCTACTTCGGCGTTCACCAAGACATGATGGCCGCGCGCAAAGTCGAACCGATCGCGGGCGCACAGTGGACAGGCATTGTTAGTTCGATCGCCATTGAAATGCTTAATCAAGGTTTGGTCGAAGGGGTGGTCTGTGTGCAAAACACCCAGGAAGACCGCTTCCAGCCCATGCCCATCATTGCCCGCACCCCCGCAGAAATCCTGGCCGCCAAGGTTAACAAACCCACCCTCTCCCCCAACCTCTCCGTCCTGGAGCAAATTGAACAATCCGGCCTAAAACGCCTCCTGGTGATTGGCGTTGGCTGCCAAATCCAGGCGTTACGCGCCGTTGAAGCAGAGCTAGGCTTGGAAAAACTCTATGTTCTAGGCACACCCTGTGTCGATAACGTAACCCGCGCCGGACTGCAAAAATTCCTCGACACCACCAGTCGATCGCCCGACACCGTGGTTCACTACGAGTTCATGCAAGATTTCCGCGTGCATTTCAAGCACGAAGATGGCTCCACCGAAACCGTCCCCTTCTTTGGCCTCAAGACCAACCAACTCAAAGATGTCTTTGCCCCGTCCTGCATGAGTTGCTTTGACTATGTCAATTCCCTGGCTGATCTGGTCGTGGGCTACATGGGCGCACCCTTTGGCTGGCAGTGGATCGTCGTCCGCAACTCAACCGGAAAAGAAATGCTCGATCTGGTGATGAACCAGCTTGAAACCCAGCCTGTGATGTCTCAGGGCGATCGCAAAAACGCCGTCCAGCAAAGCATCCCCGCCTATGACAAAGGCGTTACCCTGCCCATGTGGGCAGCCAAACTCATGGGTGTCGTCATCGAAAAAATCGGCCCCAAAGGTCTAGAGTACGCCCGCTTCTCGATCGATTCCCACTTCACCCGCAATTACCTCTACGTCCAGCGAAACCACCCCGAAAAACTCGCCGACCACGTCCCCGACTACGCTAAACGCATCGTTGAACAATACAAGCTCCCCGAGTAACTTCATCTTTACTTAAGAGCGCGAATAGAACGGGGTTGCTTGCCCAAGCGCAAGCAACCCCGTTCCATTTTAAAAAACACTTGCTTACCACAAAATCACTCAGACTCAGCAATTTTCTTTCTCAAAAGCGCTCCCACTTCCGCTTCAGGATTCTCTAGAGAAAAAGGGAAAGGCTGCAAATCATCTGGATCACAGCGCTCCATCAACACTTCTAGCGCTGCCCGAAATGCCTCATCATTGTTGCGATGCTCCGAGATGAATCGTTTCAATTCAGTACTAGTCATTTGGCTAAGGTCTTGCATCATGGAACAAACCTCCAGTTTCCGTCATCGTAAATAATTGCCGCGAGTTCGTCTGTCTTGCCAGCTTGAATGTAAAGTGTTCTCAACTTATGGTCATAGCGACAGACATGAATCGGCTGATACAAATTTGAAAATAACTGACAAAGAAATATGGCAGCATCGGACTGGCTTTTAGGTGGCAAGGACTTATGACCTCACAATAACTAGAGTGTAGCCTACTCAAAGTGAGTCCTCCTTCATATACGAAGTAAAACTCATCTTTACAGGATTCTATGCCTGAGTTAGCTTCTCTCAGAATACCCTTCAGTCTGCTATGGAGAGACGCTCTTTTCGTGCACCTCTCCTGATACTGTGGATATCTAGGATTTCGGAACGCATTGTAAGTCCTGTCTCGAAACGCATCTACCACTCCTATTGCAGTTACTCAATATGTATTGGAAACGTCTATTTGCCCCTGTTGCAGCGATCGCCACTCTCTCCAGCATCGCCCTCCTCTCCATTGCTCCCGCTCTCACCCAAACCACCCCCACTCCCACCACCACCTGCGCCTTTGACTCCAACCTAGGCCGACCCAATCCTCTAGGAATGCGAGCCTTCATCACGTTGCGGGAAACGGGTGGAAATTCTACCTTTGTTTACGAACAGTTTCCCTCGCCCGTCTCCGGAGGCCCTGTCCGAGAAGTGACGATCGCCCAACGTCGCGAACTCACCTTCTTCAACACCAACGCCGAGAGCGCCCGTCGCCTCATGCTAGAAAATCCCCGCTACTACAACGAACTCCTTGGTTTCACCGCCACCGAAGGCTTTGGCGCGGTCAACGAAACCCTCCGCTGTCAACCCGGTGGCACACCCAGTCCCTCTCCCAGCCCCTCTCCTAGCCCATCCCCCAGCGCCCTCGTATCCAGCCTCCCGGACGGCAACTACCGCTACTGGACTGGACGACCCCAAGGAGCCGTCGTCAGCGACGAAACCCTCCTACAAAACGGCGGCATTCTTTTCCTCTTTCGCAAGCAAGGCAACCAAATCACAGGCAGCTACGGCCAAATTGACAATGTCGGCATCTGTCTCAGCGGCCAAGTCAGCGAAAACACCTTCACCGGAACCGCCACCGAATCCGGCGGCCCTGGCAATGCCGCCAACGTGATCAGTGATGGCGATCGCTTCGTCCCCTGGGATGCTGCCAACCTCCTCCGCGTCCGCCGAGGCCAGCGCGTCGGCGACAATGTCCGCTACAGCAGCGCCATCCTAGACTTGCGATCGTTCAACCGCATTAATGCAGGCACTCGAGTACCGCCCAGCCGCTGCCCCTAGTTTGGTAGAAGGGCGAAAGGGAAAAGGGGAAAGGGAAAACGGCACAAGCTAAACTCTCTCCACTCTGCGTTCTCTGCTCCTCTGCCTCTCTGCGCCTAGAAGAATGTGCCAATGAATCCTCTCTTTCCCTTAACGCTGAGGTTGAACAGAGATTAATGAATGACTTCTGCTTTAATCTCAGCGTTTGCATCCATTTCCTCATCTGCATCTATGGTCTCATCTTCATCCATTTCCTCGTTTGATTCGGATGAGGGCACAGTTTCTGTATGCGGTTCTGGATTAGTTGCATTAGCAGCCTCATAGGCCGCATTCGCCGCATCCAGCGTTTGCCAAACTTCCTGAAGCAATGGGTCTAGACCCACCCCAGCCACCGCAGAAATGGCAAAGACCCGATGGCCGCTCATGTCCTGAATTTGACGGGCTAGATCATCCACACGAGCTGTATCTGCAACCTCCGCCTCCGCCACACCGTATCCCAGTGCATCCACCTTATTCAACGCCAGAATCTGGGGGCGATCGGCCAACCCCCGACCATAGGCTTCTAGCTCCGCCTGAATCACCTGATAAGCGGCGATCGGGTCTTCCTGCGTCACATCAATTAAATGCAGCAGCACCCGAGTTCGCTCAATATGCCGCAAAAAGTCATGCCCCAGCCCCGTCCCCAAATGCGCCCCCTCAATTAACCCCGGAATATCCGCAAACACCGTCCCATCCCCCGTCGGTTTACGCACCACCCCTAGATTGGGCACCAGCGTCGTAAATGGATAGTCCGCCACCTTCGGACGTGCGGCAGAAAGGGCAGAAATCAGCGTCGATTTTCCGGCATTCGGCAGCCCAATAATGCCAACCTCCGCCAGCAACTTCAACTCCAACCGCAACATCCGGGTTTCTCCCGGCAGCCCCGGCAAAGCATGTTCCGGCGCACGGTTACGGTTGCTCAAAAAATGTTTATTCCCCAGTCCCCCTTTCCCTCCCGTCGCCACACAAAGCGTCTGGTCTTTCTTCACCAAATCTCCCAGTACCTCATCGGTTTCTGCATCATAGACCGTGGTGCCCAGCGGCACTTCGATGAGGCGATCGCTCCCCGAAGCCCCCGTCATATTCTTCGGCCCTCCGCGATCGCCATCCTCCGCCTTAAAAATACGGGCATAGCGAAAATCCAGCAGCGTCTGCAAATTCTCCACCGCCTTCAAAATCACCGATCCCCCATATCCCCCATTCCCCCCCGAAGGCCCCCCCGCTGGCACATACTTCTCACGCCGAAAGGCCACCAAGCCATCGCCGCCATTCCCCGCCTGAACTTCAATTTCCGCCTGATCAATAAATTGCATGTTACCTAACTCCGATCGCCTAACCGTCATAGTAGGTGATTTAGTCCTGTTCTGACTATTTAGGAGGGAGTAGGGAGT
>JALOOP010000300.1 GCA_025454315.1 Oculatellaceae cyanobacterium Prado106 | reverse complement strand
AAGTAAAGTAAAAGATCATCATTTTCATGCCAGCATACGTTTTGCTGGATGCTTGTTTGGTTTTCCATTGTATTATTTGATGCTTCTTGTTATTTTGTGTTTGATTGGCGGATGGGGATTTGGATGGTGAATTTGGTGCCTTGGCCGGGGGTGGAGTGGCAGGTGAGTTTGCCTCGGTGTTTTTCAGTGACGATTTGGTAGCTGATGGACATGCCCATGCCTGTGCCTTTACCAATGGGTTTGGTGGTGAAGAAGGGGTCGAAGATGCGCTGTTGGATGGCTTCGGGAATTCCGGTGCCGTTGTCGGCGATCGCAATTTCTATCCAATCCGGGTTCACGAGTTCTGTCCGAATTTCGATGATGGGAGCATGGGGTGTGAGTTGCTTTTCAGGGGTATGGACAATGTCACAGGTGAGTAAACAGCTTGCTTCGAGTGTGTCGATGGCATTCACTAAGATGCTCATGAAGACTTGATTGAGTTGTCCTGCATAGCATTCTACGAGTGGCAGAGATGCGTATTTGGTGATGACTTGAATGTTAGATTTTTCCTGTAAACGATGCTGTAGAATTAGTAGGGTGCTTTCGATTCCTTCATGGATGTCTACGGACTTGAGATCGGATTCGTCCATGCGGGAAAAGTTGCGTAGAGATTCAACGATACTTTGGATTCGGGCGGTTCCGGTTCGCATGGAACTGAGGAGTTTGGGGAGGTCTTGTTTGAGATAGTCGAGGTCGAGGTCTTGGAGCGCTCGCTGAATTGCAAGGTGAGGAACGGGGCAGGTTTCTTGGTAGAGGTTGACGAGGTTGAGAAGGGATTGGGTATATTCTTCGGCGTAGGTGAGGTTGCCGTGAATGAAGTTGACGGGGTTGTTGATTTCATGGGCGACTCCGGCAACGAGTTGTCCCAAGGACGACATTTTTTCAGCCTGGAGCATGTGAGCCTGGGCCTGCTGAATCTCGCTGAGGGCTTTTTCTAGTTCAGCGGCTTTCATGTTGAGGGCAAATTCGGCTTCTTTGCGATCGCTCACATCATTTTGAATGCCGACGATATGGGTAATTGTGCCAAAGGTGTTAAAAATCGGGGCGAGGGTTAATTCATTCCAAAAGAGGCTGCCGTCTTTTCGATAATTTCGCAGAGTGACGGTGCAACTGGTTCCCGTTTCTAGGGCGGTTCTAAGGATAGCGATTTCGGCCTGGTCGCGATCGTCTCCTTGTAGAAATCGAAAGTTTCTTCCCAGAATTTCTGCTGCAGAGTATCCGGTGTGCTGTTCAAAGGCGGGGTTGATGAAGATGGCGGGGAAGTCGGGCTGTTGGGCATCGGCGATGACAATGCCAATGGGGCTGGCGGCGATCGCTTGTTCTCTGACTCGCAGTGCCGTTTCTGTTTGTTTGTGCTTGACCCGAGCGGCGATCGGTTGGCACATTCTCAGCATGGACTGATTTTGTTGGGTGACTTGTTCGGCAAGCTGTTGCACCACTTCTAGGGATTCCCCGATTTCTGCAATGGCATCTTTGACGGACTTTAGCGGCAGATGCGGCTGACCCTGTGCTGTTGTCGGGATTGAGTCGCCATCGAAGGATTGCGAGATGAGAGCCGTGAGATTAACCAATAGTTGATAGGTCTGTGTGATCTGCTCTGTTAAGGCATCCCCGCTCTCCATCTTGCCTCCTGTTGCCTGAGTTTTTAGCGCTGAAATTGACCGACGATAGAGTGATTTTTCCCGGATTACTTGAAAAAACATCAGAAGATTCATTTCCCCAGGTTGCTGAGTGTATCCATGATTTTTTAGGGTTGATCCCAAGTCGGCAAGATGCCGACCTCACGGGACAGTGAGATTTCATAGTGCAACTTAGCGATCCCATTTATGTCCCTATCAGGGTCTAATATCTAGGGCGAATTCGCATTACAATGGTCAGAATTCTCATCGGCCTGAATTTCCCTGAATTACAATGCGTTACTTTGTCAAACTCTGTGCTTGTTCCCTTGGTTTGTTGTTGTTGTGGGTTGTGCCCTCCCAAGCTCAATCGGTCAGCAATGTTGGGCTAGGGCGATCGCCCATTAACTTGACGAAGGGTCTTGCTGAGAACCCACTCAATTCAGTACGGCAAATCAGCCGTGCCTCGTCCTGGCGATCGCCCAGTGGAGTCGTGGAGGCTGCTACAGTCCTCGATGATTTGGCGCGATCCAGAGTGGTGTATCTGGGAGAAACCCATGATAGTGCGGCGGATCATCAGGCGCAGTTGCAGATTCTTCAGGCGTTGCATGAGCGTAATCCCCGTTTGGCGATCGCCATGGAAATGTTTCAGCGTCCCTATCAGGTTGCGATCGATCGCTACCTCGCCGGTGAAATTGACGAAGCCACCTTGCAACAGCAAACGGAATATGATCAGCGCTGGGGTTTTCCCTGGGAGTACTATGCGCCGATTTTGCGGTTTGCTAAAGCGAACGGGCTGCCTGTAATTGCGCTGAATGTGCCTGCTGAAATTACCCGTCAGGTTGCGCGTAATGGGCTGGAGTCTTTGAGTGAAGGCGATCGCCAGTGGATTCCCCCCGCTGCTGAAATTCAGCCCGGTGATCCGGCTTATCGTCAAATGCTGCAAGAGGTGTACGACCAAATTCATCAGGGACGTAGCGCCAGCAGCAATTTCGAGAATTTTTTCATGGCACAAGTCCTGTGGGATGAAACGATGGCGGAGGGCGTTGCCAATTTTGCTAAAGCTAACCCAGAGACTCAAATCGTTGTCCTGGCTGGAGAAGGACATATTGTCTTTGGTCACGGCATTCCCAGCCGTGTTGCCCGTCGCTTTCAGGTTAGTGGTGTTGAAGGGATTCAGCAGCGCTCTGTAATTCTCAATCCTGAACCGGAGATGGTGGGGGAGGGGGCGATCGCGGATTACTTCTGGATGGAAGAATAGACTCAAAGAAAAACTCTCCCCTCTCTGAGTACCTTTTGCTAAAGTTCCTTTTTGAAGTCAAATTAATGTCTTCAAAATTGCCCTATGGAACTTCAGTAGGAGATACACCAGGTAGAAGGAAGAGCGTTATGGGTGTGGAGATTCCATTGGTGTGAGATGCACCCTGGAATTGATGATGGTTAACCCTGATTCATGTGCCACCATCAACTGGTTTCTATGGGTATTAAGATAATGGAAGGGTAATCCTGACTCCATCTATCGGAGGTCGTAGATTCTTGGTTTTCAGTAGGGCTATGTTTGTTTAATCACCCGCCTTTTTGAGAATTTCATCATATAGATTAGGAATGTGAGCGATCGCACTTATTGGAATGGGTAGATCAAATTGATCCCTGCTTCTACGATCGCCTCTGGAGCAATATCCAGGCATTCTAATTGATGAGAACAAGTGAAGGAATAGCAAGGGCTACACAAAGTTGAACGGTTAAGGACAATGCTTGAACTATGACGAGGTATCCATTGAGATTGATGCTCAGTTCCGGCAAAGAGAATGACATTGGGAGTCTGGGTGGCATCGGCGAGGTGCATGGTTGAGGTGTTGTTGGTGATAACCAGTTGAGCTTGATCAACCAATGCTGCAAGTTCGATTAAATTCGTTTTACCAACCCAGTTGAGGGCACGATCGCCCAAAATGTCCATTAACCGTACCGCCCGATCGCGATCGCCCACCACGCCCGTCAACACGACAGGCCAACCCGTGTGCTGACTCAGTTCCAAAGCCGCTTGAGCAAAGCGATCGGCAGGATAGTTACGAGAGGGACAACTCGTCCAGGGATTGAGCAAGAGATAGGGAAAAGGTAGGGCTTGCTGAATCTGCTGGTGAATGTCGGATGGAATTTGGATGGAGAGATGGCGATCGCTCACTTTTAACCCTAGTCCTTCTAGTAAACCTAAATTGCGATCGACTTGGTGAATCGTTTCGGGAAGGGGTGAAATGGCATGGGTGAGGGTGCCGAGGTCGGTTTCTTTGGATTCGCCCACGCGCAGGGGAATGCCTGCCAGGGCACAGAGTAGCGCAGGCGGATGGGGGCTTTGGCTGAAGCTGGTAAAAATTAGGGCTGCGTCAAACTGGTGCTGCTGTAGAGTTTGGATCAGTTGCCATTCTCGGGTGGGATCAAAGGCGAGATTGCCTAGATCCTGCCAAAGAGTGCGGTAAGGTAGTACCTCGTCAATCCAGGGCAGCAGAGGCGCGGCTAAAGCTCCCGCAGGACTGGCCATCAGGGTAAGGTGGGCGGTGGGAAAGTGCGATCGCAATGCTCGTAAAGCCGGACTCGTCATGATCACATCGCCAATGTTATCGAGCCTGAGCAGCAGCAGTTTGGCCTTGGGACGGGATTGAATCCATGAGGAGAAAGATTGGTTGCTCTTGGGTTGGATAAGACGAGGATTCGATGGTTCTGTCGGTTGAGATGCATTGGCAGATTGAGGGGCGATCGCAAATGAACTTCCTGGAGATTCAATCGCTGGAGATTCAGGGGGTTTCTGGGGCGATCGCAGAAAGCCGGATGTGGCGATCGCTTGCATTACTTCATCGGGTGAAATATCGTCCAGGCAGGTGTTCCACGCAAAGGGACATTGGCCGCTATACCAGCAAGCCTGTTCCGTGAAATTGTCAATGTTGCGTTCAGGACAATCGGGGAAGCCCTGGAGGTTGAGATGGGGGGCAGGTTGGCCGTAGCGTCCCCACCAGGACGGGCCAAAGAGGGTAATGGTGGGAATGTTGAGAGCGGCGGCAATTCGTGCCACTCCGGTGTCTGCTGCGATGAGTAGATTAGATTGGGCGATCGCTGCTGCTAAACCTCGTAATGCGCCTCTTGGCCAGAGTTTTGCGCCTGTGCCGATCGCATTGACGATCTGTTCGGCTTGGGCAATCTCAGAGCCAACTGGGATAACACAGGTCGCTTGATACTGCTGTTGTAAGGCTTTTCCGAGTTGAATCCAGGATTCAGGTGACCAGCGTTTAATCGCCATCCCGGCATCCGGACAGAGGAAAACCAGGGGACGGTATGCAGCTCCTAAAATTTGACGGGCGTTGACTTTTTCGGTTTCGGTTAAATGAATTTGTCCTAGTTTTGATTCTGAATGAAATGAAGGATGAAACTGAAGATGGGATGGAGAATGAGTCTGTAAATTGCTGTGATGTTGCGGTGAGGATGCGACACTGAATGACTCTGGGATAGAAAAACCGATAGATTCAGGGGTAATAATTTGATCGGCGAGGAGGAGTTTGAGGAAGCGATCGCCCACAAATTCGTTAGGCGGGGGCGATTGCCAAAGATTCGTCACCACCTGGGCAGCGGTACTTTGGTGAAGAAGTTCCGCAATCCCGTCATAGGAAGTATCGGACACGATTAAATCAAAGTTTTGTTCGCTTAAAATCTGCTCTACTGCGGTCTTTGCGGCTCCTGTAGGGGCAGTTTTGACTTGGTGGATGGTGCGATCGCTCAGCAGCAGTTCAGCACCGGGTGCAAAGGTTAGCACCGTGATTTTTGCCCAAGGGTAGGAACGCGCCAAGGCATGAATCGCAGGCAAGGCAATGACGACATCACCCATGCCGCCCAGCAGTTCGATGAAGAGAATTTGAGAGATAGAGGGCATAGCTTCTAGAGAACTAAAGGAAAAGGCGAAAGGGGAAAGGGGAAGGGCGAACGGGAGAAATGATGGACAAATTCACTGATCATGTCTGGATTCCCTTTTCCCTTTCGCCTTTTCCCTTTCCCCCATTTACAGCAGCACCTGCGGTGCGTCAACTTTGCGATCGCGAATCGTCGTGGGCAGTTCCTGGTGATAAACTCCGGAAGGCATCATGCCGCAGCCGCCGTATTTGGCCATGACACGGAGTTGGGCGAGGACATCTTCGCCGCAGTGCTGGGAGGGGAGGGCTTCCCAGAATTGGAAGCCGCCGACGGATTGGAGTTTGGGGCGATCGTACAGGACACAGCCGGAAACCCAGGCGACGCGGTATTTGCGGACTTGGTCGGGGGTGAGGTGAAGCTGCTGCTGGACATGCCAAAGATTGGCGGCGTTGTGAAGTTGATAGCGTTGCCATTGCAGCGTTCCCGGATGAACTACTTCGGGAGCCACTGAACCTTCCCAAAATTCTACTTGTTGCTGCCAGGGGCGGACATCTTCGCGAAAACTTAGCCCGATGACGGCGGAACCGACAAAACCGCAGCCTTCGGTCTGGATCAGGTGGAGGAGGCGATCGACCACCCAGGGTTCTAAAATTAGGTCATCGTCGAGATAGAGGATGTAGGGGGCGATTGCTTGGTCTAGCAGAAACTGTCGCTGTTCGGCCATGCCTCTGCGCGGTAGATGTCGATGGGTTTGCACTTCGTGTCCATGCGCCTGAAGCACTCGCAGCACGGCCTGGACTTCTCCCGATTCAAAGACGCTTTCAGATTCGGTTTGGTCGGAGATAATCACCCGAAAATCTCGAAAGGTTTGGGCACAGAGGCTGGTCAAGGTGACGGCTAGGGCGGCAGGGCGGGAGTAGGTGGGGATGAGGATGTCGAGTTGCATGGGGGAACACAGATAAACACGGATGGACACAGATGAATGCAGATTAATTAAACGTAGAGACGCGGAGACGCAGAGAGAAGAAGGGGAAAGGGGAAAGGGGAAACAGCGAATAACCCATCGAGACTCTCCACCGAAAACTCATAGAATTTCCCTACTCCCTACTCCCCACCCCCCATTCCCTAAAGCAACAAGCTTCTTCCATCCTGCTAGCTCTACAACGGCTTCGACAACGGTTTCGGGAGGGACGAGTTGGAGGCAGTGGTGATGGTCTTGGGGACAGATGCTGCGGTAGCAGTAGCGGCAGGGGACATCGTGGAAGAGAACGCGGTGGGGAACGTTCCAGGGAGTGTGTTGGGGATTGGTGAGGGCATAGAGATCGACGATGGGGGTGTTGAAGGCGGCGGCGATGTGGACGGGGCCGGTGTTGTTGGAGAGGAGGAGAGGGGTGAGGGAGAGGAGGGCGGCGAGTTCGGGGAGGTTGAGTTGGTTGATGAGGGAGATGGAGGGGGCGGCCATTTCTTGCTGGATCAGATCAATCAGGGATTGTTCTGGGGGGGTGCCTGTTAGGACGATTTGCACGTCGTAGTCTTGGGTTAGTTTTTGGGCGGCGATCGCATACAACTCAGCCGGATAGCGACGCGAAGGGGCGGTTGATCCAGGATGTAGAACGATCCAAGGTCGGTTTAAATCAACGCTGTTTTGAATGAGAATTTGTCGAACGCGGTTTTGGGTGAGGGGGGAGACTTGGAGGCGCAGTGAAGGATCGGCGATCGCACAACCCACGCTAGCGACTAGATCAAGCTGACGTTGGACTTCATGGCGGATGAATTGTTCGGGTTCGGGATCTTTGATCCAATCGGTGAGCAGTTGGTAGGGATTTTCGTGACAATGGGCGAGTCGGAGGGGAATATCAGCCCAGTAGCACAGGAGGGCGGTGGGGAGTGGGTTTTGGCTGTAGACGGTGAAGATGACGGCAGCATCAAAGTTTTCCTGTTGCAGTTTGGCGATCATTTGGCGATCGCGATCGGGATTCTGCCGTTGTTCGGTTGCTTTCAGCCAGGGTGCATCGTAGACGATCAGGGCATCAAGGTCGGAAATGAGGGGGGCGATCGCACTTCCCGCTGTAGAGGTCATCAGGGTGATGCGCCGCCCAGGTAAAGCTTGCTTGAGCGCTCGAATCGCAGGCGTGGTCATGACAACATCGCCGATGCTATCTAAGCGAATACAGAGAATATTTTCGGCGGTCTGCCAGTCTTGCATGATGGGGAGTGGGGAGTGGGGAGTGGGGAGTGGGGAGTGGGGGGGGGAACTTGGACTCATTCGTTGAATGAATTCAAGGGGGAGAATGAGGAAAATTTCCTCGACTTTTTCAAGGATACATTCAGAGATTAATTCAGAGGCTCATTCAAAAGCCTTCTCAAGGATGCATTCAGGAAGTTATTCAGGAAGTTATTCAGGAAGTTATTCAGGAAGTTATTCAGGAAGTTATTCAGGAAGTTATTCAGAGACTCATTCAAAAATCTACTCTAAAATTTATTTGGAGAGCTGTTCAGAAATTCATTCAAAGATCAGCTCAAAATTCATTCAGAAATTCATTCGGAGATCCATTCGGAGATCCATTCAGCGATCGCCCTACTCCCTACTCCCCACTCCCCACTCCCTACTGTTGTAATAAACTCAATTGCTGAATCAACCTCGTCGTGGAGCGATCGCTCAAATAGGGCATGATTTCAACGGTGCCGCCCAGGTCGCGGACGAGTTGGGCTTCGGGGAGGGTGGCTTCGGTGTAGTCGCCGCCTTTGACATAGACATCGGGGCGGATGAGGTGGAGGAGGGCGGCGGGGGTGAGGTCGGAGAAGGGGATGAGGTGGTCGATGGGGGTGAGGGCGGCGAGGACGGTGAGGCGATCGCTCAAGGGGTTGACGGGGCGATCGCGGCCTTTAAGCTGTTGGACGCTGGCATCAGCATTAACGCCAACGATGAGGACATCGCCTAGGGCTTTGGCTTGGGTGAGGTAGCTGATGTGTCCTGCATGGAGAATGTCGAAGCAACCGTTCGTGAAAACAATGCGGCGATTGTTGGCACGGTAACCTTGCATCAACAGAGAAAGATGATCCAAATCCCAGATGACTTTGCGGTTGCCCATCCAGAAGCGCTGGAGATCTTCCAGGTGGCAGGTGGTGGTTTCGGGTTGGGTGACGACGATCGCCGCTGCGGTGGTTGCAAGGGTGGCTGCATCTGGGGTGCTGGCTCCTGCGGTGAGCGCTAGGGTGAAGGCGCTGATGAAGGTGTCTCCAGCGCCGCAGGTGTGGTGGGCGGGGGCGGGTTGGGTGGGTAGATAGAAGGGGGATTGCTGACGTTCAAAGATGACTGCGCCTTCGGTGTCCAGGGTGGCGGCGACGATGGAGGCTCCGGTGATTTTTAGCA
>JALOOP010000299.1 GCA_025454315.1 Oculatellaceae cyanobacterium Prado106 | reverse complement strand
GCATCCACATAGAATCCAGCGCCCAATCCCAGATCCCAGCTATCTGCTTCTCCCGGCGTTCCCGTGTTGCGAGGACTGGTATCCGGTGCCACCAACATCAGGCCGTGCTGTGCGGCATGTTGCAGTGCCCCGGCTTTGGTGATGAAATTCTCCTCTGTGCAGGTCAATCCTGAGAGAAAGTACAGCACAGGCACTGATTCAGTTTGCGCCTGGGGCGGCAGATAAACTGAGAAGCGCATCTCGCTGTTGCAAGTTGTCGAGAAATGGCTGTAAAACGCAACCTTACCGCCAAAGCACTGATGTTCGGAATTCAGCTTGAGAGTCATAAGGGTTCAGCGTCCTAGAATTCTTGGCATTGCTTAGTCTATTGCTTAATCTAAGGACTGTAACCCTTGATGACTATAGCTAGCGGTATAATGTCAGGTTATACACTATATGCAGCCAAAAATCTGAGAGGAAACTCTAGCTATGGCGTTTACGCGAACGGAGGGCTGTAATCTAGGAACTCTGTGTCAGAGCAACCCAGGCATGTTCATCCCCATCAAGCACCAGCCCCAGATTCCTATCGGGTGCGGGAGACTTTGGCTTTTGCTCCCTTCGAGGAGGGTTTAGCCGCTGCCATGACGGTCGGAGCTAGTTGATTACGGGTGTTGGCTGCCTGCAACAGCAGCGAATCCGCAAACGCGATCGCCTCTTGATCCGATTGCCCACCCGCAAGCTGTGCCAACTCTTCCCGCCGCTGCGATTCATCCAAAGGCATTACCCGAACAACCGTCCGCACCGATTCCGAGGGGGCATCTCCTGAAATTTCTGAGGCAGCTTCAGTGGCTTTGGCTTTACCGCGCGATCGCTTCCCAGTCTCATTCTCGGGTTCAATCACCTCTTTGCCCACGCGGAAATGGTGGTCGGCCATGGCGGCGACAATCGGCTGGTGTGTGACACAGAGGATTTGGTGGCGTTGGCTGATTTGGTGGAGCTTTTCGGCGATCGCCTGGGTGACCCGTCCCGAAACGCCCACGTCAATTTCATCAAAGACCATCGTGCCGATCGCGTCTACCTGCGAGAAACAAGCTTTAAGCGCCAGCAAAAATCGACTCATTTCTCCGCCTGAAGCCGTTTCGCTCAGAGGTTGCAGCGGTTCGCCGGGATTGGGGCTGAAGACGAAGGTGATGCGATCGCTCCCCGCTGCTGTGGGTGGGCAGGGCGCAATTTGCACTTGGAACTGCACCTTGTCCATAGCCAGGGGTTTCAGTTCCTTGAGCAACAGGGCTTCCAGTTGGTTGGCCGTGGCTCGTCGCGATTGGGTGAGGGCAGCACAGGCGGTTAGCAGTTCGGCCTGCCGAGTCTGATAGTTTTGTTCCAGCACATCCAAGGATTGGCCGCTGTCGCTGAGTTCGGCCAGTTCTTGCTGGACGCGCTGACTGTGAGCGATCGCCTCTTCCAAGGTCGGCCCATATTTGCGACAAATTTGCTTCAGTTCGACAATGCGTTCCTCCACAGTCTGGAGTCGTTCGGGGTCAGTTTCCAGGGATTCTCCATAGGCATTAATTTGTCGTCCCGCCTCTTCCACCTGCGCCATAGCTTCTAGCACCATGTCCAGAATCGGCTGGAGGCTGGTGTCATAGCGAGTCATATCGGTCAGCGCCATTTCGGCCTTGCCCAGGAGGTCGGCGCAGGCTTCACCGTCCTGGTCGTTCTGGTAGAGCGCCTGATAAACCTGATAGCTCTGCTGCTGAAGTTCTACACTGTGACTCAGCCGTTGACGCTCCTGCTCTAATTGGTTTAGCTCATCGGGGTCGCTCAACTGCGCGGCGATCAACTCCTTGGCCTGATATTCAAATAGATCTAGCTGCTGAAGCCGCTGCTGCTCAAACTGTCGGCGTTTTTCCAATGCCTTGAGCGCTTGTTGCATCGCCATGTGGAGGTCGGCGACTACTTCCCGCTGTTCAATCAGATGGATGCCGCCGAAGCCGTCCAGCCAGTCGCGTTGAAGATTGGGTTGGCCGAGTTGCAGGGTTTGGCCTTGGGCGGTGATTTCCAGGAGGCGATCGCGCAACGACTCCATTTGCTGTTTGTTGACCAACACCCCATTCACCCGCGAACGACTCCGCAGGCTGCTCCCAGCGACCAATTCGCGGCTACAGACCAGGGACATATCGTCCACCAGTTCGATCTGTTGTTCTGCCAACCAGGCAATCAGCGAAGGGTCAAGGTCAAAGGTGGCCTCCACGATCGCCCGCTCCGCCCCTGTCCGAATCATGCGGCCAGACACCTTGCCGCCCATGGCCGCATCCAGGGCATCCAAAATAATCGATTTTCCGGCTCCCGTCTCTCCCGTCAAGACGTTTAAGCCGTTACCAAATTCCAAATCTAGATGATCAACCAGGGCAAAGTTCTCGATTTGAAGGGAGAGCAGCATGTGGGGGAAGGGGGGGGAGTGGGGAGTGGGGAGTGGGGAGTGGGGCGAAAGGGGAAGGGGGAAAGGGGGGAGATCGGAGAGGTGGCTTGGGGAGCGATCTGGGTTTGCGGGTGCTTTTGGGCCTGGCACTCTCTAGTTTATCGAGTGCAACTCTGGTTGGGGCAGTTTTGGGAGTCTGCCTTTGGGGAGTTTTTGTGGGGGTGGGAGATTAGGGGCGTGATCTGGAGATGATTTGGAGATAGCTGGGGAGGGAGGGGCGATCGCGTTCATCATTTCTTATCCATCTCATTGCGAATTGGTTGAGATCAGCTTGAGCCGGAACCGCAATCTGGACTGAAAATATCTTGAAAGAGGGACAATCGCAGTCAATTTCACCGAATAAAAAAGGAATTGTACCAGACCTCTAGTACATAAAACTAGTACAGGGGCGATCGGATGGGGGAAGTTTTTACAATGCTTTACTAATTGGAGGAAGGGGAAAGGGGAAAGGGTGAATATTGAGGAAATCCTGGATCTTCATTGAAGAATGAGCAGGGACACCAAGGTTAGCCTTCTTGGGAATGCCTGGAAGGGGAAAGGGAAAGGGGAAGGGGGAAAGGGTGAACATTGAGGGAATCTTGGATCTTCACTGAAGAATGAGCAGGGACACCAAGGTTAGCCTTCTTGGGAATACCTATGGTTGGATCTGTAGAGAAAAAAGAAAAGTCAGAGAAAAAAGAAAAGTCAAAGATTGGAGCCGAATGACAACTAGCGAAATTCAAAGTTCATATGTCATAGATCCCCCTTTCCCCTTTCCCCTTTCCCCTTTCCCCTTTTCCCTTTCCCCTTTCCCCTTTCCCCCTCCACCCGGTTCACTCTCCCAAAACCACGTTACAATACTTAACATCCCACCACAGTTCTGACTCGGGGTTCTGATTTGCCTACCTTTGGGTGACGGAAAGCCCCCCGCCAAGATGGACTCAGTCTGTCAAGAGTCTGTCAAGATAGCTATATGGCCTTTGTCCTCCCTCCCCTTTCTGACGATGCAAACTGTAACTCCTCCCGATCAGCGCGATGTCCAAGCGATTCCTGGTAAGGTCGTTGAGAGTGAACTGCACCCCATCCCCCAGGAGCATCTCAAGTCCGTTCACCCGGTCGATGAACCCGAGGTGCTGCGCTATGATCCCGAGGCGATCGCCGCACAATATCGCCATCGCCCCTTCGCCGTCTTTGGACGACTGTTCAACATTTTCTGGAGCTTCCTCACCTTTGTTTTGTCGCTCCTCTGGGATAAGCAAACCGGACAGGTGGAGTCAAACCAGGGCAAACGCGCCATTACCCTCCGTCAGATTCTCACCCGCCTGGGGCCTGCCTACATCAAAATCGGACAGGCGCTCTCAACCCGGCCTGACCTGGTGCCACCCCGCTATCTAGAAGAGTTGACCCAGCTTCAAGATCAGCTTCCCCCCTTTCCCAATGAGGTGGCGTTTCAGTTTATTGAGGAAGAATTGGGCGATCGCCCCGAAAAAATCTACGCCGAACTGTCCCCGAACCCGATCGCCGCAGCTTCTCTGGGACAGGTCTACAAAGGCAAGCTCAAAAGCGGTGAAACCGTCGCCGTCAAAGTCCAGCGTCCAGGACTGGCGCAACTCATCACCCTCGATCTCTACATTCTGCGACAGTTAGCCCAATGGACTTCCAAGAACGTCAAGCGAGTCCGCAGTGACCTGGTCGGCATCATGGACGAGTTCGGGGCGCGCATCTTTGAGGAAATGGACTATGCCCATGAAGGTCGCAACGCCGAACGGTTTGCCCAGCTTTATGGCCACCTAACCGATATCTATGTGCCTCGCATCTACTGGCAGTACACCCAGCGCCGGGTGCTGACCATGGAATGGATCAACGGCACCAAACTCACCCAAACCGCCGAAATTCGCGACCAGGGTCTGGATGCGGGCTATCTAGTGGAAGTAGGAGTGCAATGCTCCCTCCGCCAACTCTTGGAGCATGGCTTTTTCCACGCCGACCCCCATCCCGGCAACCTTCTGGCCACACCCGACGGCAAACTCGCTTACCTCGACTTTGGCATGATGAGCGAGGTCAAGCCCTACCAGCGCTATGGCCTGATTGAAGCCGTCGTCCACCTCGTCAACCGCGACTTTGAAGGCTTAGCCGAAGATTATGTCAAGCTGGAATTCCTCACGCCCGACACCGATCTAACCCCCATTGTTCCAGCCCTGCGAGGCGTGTTCGACGATGCCCTCGGAGCCAGTGTCGCCGCCCTCAATTTCAAGAGCATCACGGATCAGCTTTCCCAAGTCATGTATGACTTTCCGTTCCGTGTTCCGGCCTACTATGCGCTGATTATCCGCTCTCTGGTGACCCTGGAAGGCATTGCCATCAATGTCGATCCTGAATTCAAGGTCTTGAGCAAGGCTTATCCTTATATTGCGAAGCGACTGTTGACCGATCCGGCTCCTCAGTTGCGATCGTCTTTACAAGATCTCCTGTTCAAAGACGGCAGCTTCCGATGGAATCGCCTGGAAAATCTGCTGAACAATGCCCGTGATAGCCAAGACTACGACATTAATCTGGTTCTGGATCAAACCGTTGAATTTCTCTTCTCAGAGCGGGGTGAATTTATTCGAGAAGCGATCGCCCAAGAAATCGTCAAAGGCGTTGACACCCTGGGCAAAAACGCAGTCGAACAAGTGACGCACAATGTCCAATCCTTGCTGGGCTGGAACCGAAACGGTCATTCTCAGAACGGTCATTCCCAAAATGGTCATTCCCAGAACGGCTATTCCCAGAACGGCTATTCCCAGAACGGACAAGCTCAGAATGGTTATGCTCGTGGCGATCGCCCCACCACCCTAGAAGCAGAACCCAACACCCTCGATCGCGTCCGCCAAATCATTAACCTCCTGAGAGACACTCCCGGTTTTGATCCCATGCAGATCGTGCCGATTGTTCCCAAACTCTTCGTCAAACCCGAACTCCATCAAATGGGACAACGCATCGCCGTCGGCCTCGCTCAACGGGCAGCAGCTCGTTTTATCCGCGAAGTTCTGCTGCAAGGCAATACCGCATCGTTGCCCTTCCCAGAGGAGGAATCCGTCGGTGCGCTCAATGGCCATTCAACTTATCGCAGCAAGGCTGATTCCACAGCCCCTAAACTACCTGCTGCGACAAGAGGCAACTAACGCTGCCATACTCATGTGAGCAAAATAAAGGATGCTGTACTGCCTACAGCATCCTTCATTTTTGTGGAGTTATATGCGTTCATTGGATAAACGCAAATGAATATTGCTTGATTAAACAAGATTTAAGGCTTTTTGCATAATGCAAAAATTTAGACTACAGCCAACTAAATAACCTTTGGTACCATTGATAGCATCTGCTAGACAAAACAGCATGAGCCAATCCATGTCTCCCATCCATACAAAACTCATCGACTCGCTGGCTAGCATTATCCTTTCCCTCACGGAAGAGGAACAGAGCCTGCTAAAACAGAAAATTCAGCAATCGCAACATGCCAATACTCAGCATTACTCTGACGCTGAACTTCAGCAACAGCAGGAATTCTTACAATCCTTACAACAAGAGATTGCGATCGGGATTGAACAACTGAGCAATGGAGAATACCAAAAATATGATGACTCAACTTTGCCCAACTTACTTCAAGCCATTAAATCACGCAGCCAGCACTAGAGACGATATCGAAGGTCAATTCTCTGAATAGACGCTTCTACTTCTAATGTCCAAACTGTTGAGGTCATAAAAACGAATGGTCGATAATGGCCAGGTTTAGGAGCGGCGAAGTGTTACTGATGACGGGAATAATCCAAATCTTCTGCTAGCTCAGGGTCTGAATAATGCCTCAGAATATGGCGTTCCCCCAAAAGTTGGCTAAATTGACGATGATCTAAATGTGCAAGTTCGCGAGCTTTGCCAAAAGACAGCAGTTCTTGTGCATAAAGGGCAAGGGCAAGCTCTTTTAGTAACTCTGCTTCAATGCGATTTTCGAGTAGGCGAATCGACTGAACGATAGATTCTGGAATAGATATTTGCATAGACCCCTTGCTGCAATGCATTTGTTCATGTTCTCAATGGTATCGTTCTCAGCAAATCCTCGCGCCAGATCGGCATTCTTAGCTTCGATGACAATGAGATTTTTGTGAATCGGCAAGAAATAGTCAAAACTGCCTTTGAGCCAATTGTTCACTCGAACCGGGTATTCAATCTTGAGGGGCGCTTGAGTAAATTTGCAGATGGTTTTCAGAATGGGAAAAATCAGCGCTTCCCTTCTGGCAATTTCGGACACCGGATCGACCAGAGTTAAATTTTCCTCTAACTCGATTCTGAGCGGGTCGGTCGAGATGGGTAAATGCTGAGGAAACTGCAATGACTGATTCTTGAAACCGACGTTAAATTCTGCCAGGATGTCGCCTGTCGTAAAAGGTAGCTCAGCATACTTGCTAAACTCGTAGCTCTCGTCAGGATCAAGGATCTGTGTTCGAGGCATTTGTCATACAGCCAAAAATATGGAAATTCTCCTCTCAGTTTAGCGTAGTGATTTGAGTTGGATTAGTGATTTGAGTTGGATTAGCTTCAAGTTGATCCAATCGTTGAAGCGCTTGTGAATGAAATGGGTCAGTAGGTGCAGAAAGAACGATCGCACACCACGGATTTAGAAATACACTACTCATGCTCCTCATCGTCCACAGCATACTGATATTCATTAACTCGCTCCGACCAGTCAGGTGATCCTTCCAACTGTAGCGATCGCACCATTTACAAAAATGAGCGATCGCCACCCCTATTCATCGAAGCGATCGGCTCAACCGTGATCTTGACCCTGGTGCCTGCTTTCAGGTCAAGGGGTTGTGCAGGATGTAACACTTGTCCGTCGAAGATTGCTTCCAGGGTTTGAATCATATTGCGACTCCTTTTAAACTGGGCTAACCGAAAACTTGACCTGTGTTTCTAAGGTTGCTCCAGGTTCCAGATAGGTGAGATCTTGCCCACTATTCATCGCGTTACGCGGCGCACTCCAGGGTTCTAGACAGTAAAAGTCTTTGCCCTTCACTGTCCAAAACACCAGCGTGGTAAACGTGGGATCGTAGCTGAGTGTCAGTTTCTGTTTTCGGGCGGCATCGATGACGCTGGCGCTGGTTTGCGACACGGGATGAAAGGCTACGTCAATTTCATCCTGGTTATAGTCAAACTGTCCGGTGAAGGGCTGAGGCGTTGGATCGGCTTTGGTTTGAAACTCAGTCGCGGGAATTTCAAGCTGGAGTTGGGATTTGTCACTCACCGGGAAGTAGGGGTGAAACCCGGTGGAGAAGGGCATGGGCACGGCAGAGTGATTGGTATATTGCTGGTGAATCAGCAGTGAATTGCCCTGCAAGCGATAGGTGAAGGTGACTCGAAAATCAAAGGGATAGACGGCGCGGGTTTCGTCGTCACTGGTGAGGCTGAGGGCAATGCCAACGCCTTCTTGGGTGTAGCGATCGCACACTTCCCAAGCCCGATCGCGCGCAAACCCATGCTGCTTCAACCTGTAGGTTTTGCCTTCATATTCATAAGTGTTGTCCGGCAAATTACCACAGATCGGAAAGAGAATCGGCACCCCACCCCGCACGCTCAAATTAGGGTCAGCATAGCGCTCAGTGTCCAAATACAGCCAATCTTGACCTCTAACCTGCCAACGGGTGATAATACCGCCCCGTTCGGGGACGACTTCCAGGCGGGTTTGCGCCAATTGGTCGGTCAGGATATAGGTTTTGTACTGCTTCTGTTCCAGTGTGATGGCAAACATGGTGAACCTCTAGATTAGGTCAGGCTAAATCGGGCGATCCGATCGCCCATGATGAAGTCTCAGAATAAACAAGCGATCGCCTTCCAATCGATAGTAAAGGAAATAACCCTATTTACCAAAGAAGACCCGCAGTTTACGTTGACTTCTGAAAACAGCTTCAAGTTTATTGTCGTCAGATAGCCAGTGCTAAACTGGGATTAAGAAACTTAAATCTTTGGCGAGGTCAGCATGAATACAGAGTTCACTCAAGTTTTTGAGTTAACCCTCTCGGAAAAATTGCAACTTTTGGAAGACTTGTGGGACAGCATCGCCCTAGTTCCAGAGCAAATTCCCGTGCTTGATTGGCAAAAGGAAGAACTGGCGAAGAGAAAGGCTACCCACATGCAGAATCCTAATTCAGGGAGTTCATGGGAAGCGGTCAAGGAGCGAATTCGCAACGGGCAGCATGGCGCTTAGAAATCTGATCATTTTGCCTGAGGCAGAACAAGATGTAGCCCAGGCTTATGTCTGGTATGAAGATCAGGAGTTTGGCTTGGGCGAAGAGTTTCTTCGTTGTGTCGATGCTTGTATTCAGTTCATCCGGCGAAGTCCAGGGATGTATCAGGTCGTTCACGAAAGCTATTGCTGACTATGAAAGTACTGTAGTGCCTGTTCAATGACGCTAGCAGGGTTGTCGTAACCTAACTCACTCAGTTGTTTCAGCAGTGCTTCAGCCGTGGGTGTGATCGAAATGTTCATAGGGCAAAGAACTACTCGACTTTTGTGAACTCATTAGAGCGATTATTCTAAAGGGCTTGTGCTTCTGAAATTGCTTCATTACAGGATTTCATCGACCAAGACCGTTCCTCACAGAAATCGACACTGAGATGGTAGTCCTCTAAAAGCGCTGTCCCGATCAGTGGACGGCTACCCATTGCTAAAACAGGGATTACTCGTTGCCCTCCGTTCCAAAGCACAATTCCTTGATGAACATCTGTGACGATGCGAGAATCATCTGCCAGATTTGCAGCAAGGGGAGCTAAATAGGGCAATCCAAGACCTGAGACAACAGCAGTGGGCAAGGTTAGAAATCCTCTAAAACCCGTATCTACAACGCACTCAA
>JALOOP010000298.1:5279-15511 GCA_025454315.1 Oculatellaceae cyanobacterium Prado106 | reverse complement strand
ACCATCGGACGCAACACCCCCCAAACCACCCGCCACTCCATCCGAGTCACCCCCATCCCCACCAGGACACCCCCCAACCCACCCGACAACACCCCAGGATTCGAGCAAGCCAAAATTAGGAGACTGGCGATCGCCAACCCCAAAACCTTGGCTTGAACGAGAATCATGTGATGCATAATTGAGGGAAAAGGGGAAAGGCAGAAGGCGAAAAGTTACATCCCCGCCCGAAGGCAAGCCGAGTCGCTGGCTGTTAATGACCACCTTGCCCATCGACAGTTTCCAGCAGGCTTGGCAGTGTGTGGGCTATCTCAGCTTGCGCTGGTTAGTGGAGCAGTTCCACTTTACCCTCAAAAGGGTTGTCGCATTGAACAAACCGGAAGCTTAGACTCAGGCCAAAGTGTTTCGCCAACAGTATTCACTTCGTTCAATGCCCCCCACCAGGACATAGAATTTCGCCAGCAGGATCACTGACATTGAACCAAGATGGTGGACAATGATCATTCAAGCCCCCCTTTCCCCTTTCCCTTTCCCCTTTCCCCTTTTTTGAGAGATCCGCCAGGATTAAGACATAATGATTGTTTGAAGGAATCCCCCAAGCGCCTTCTTGGGAGGATTTCTCTGACGATGAGTTCCCTGGCAATTTATGGATGCTGCCCTTGAAATTACACTGCAAATGGTGATCACCATCCTTGCAGGCATTAGCGCTCAGGTGCTGGCGGACTATCTGAAGGTTCCCAGCATTGTGCTGCTGCTGCTGTTTGGCATTTTGCTGGGGGCGGATGGCCTAGATGTGCTGCATCCCAACATGCTGGGTACGGGCTTAGAAGTGATTGTGGGGCTGTCGGTTGCGCTGATTTTGTTTGAGGGAGGGCTGAACCTGGAACTACGGGAACTCGCTCAAGTCTCGGGGAGTTTGCGAAATCTGGTAACCTTTGGGGCGTTGATTACGCTGCTGGGGGGCGGCATGGCGGCGCATTGGTTGGGGGAGTTTCCCTGGGCGATCGCATTTCTCTACGCGGCTCTCGTGGTGGTCACGGGGCCAACGGTGATTAGTCCTCTGCTGAAGCAAGTCAAGGTCGATCGCCAGGTTGCCGCCTTGCTGGAAGGGGAAGGCGTTCTGATTGACCCGGTGGGAGCGATTCTGGCGGTCGTGGTGCTAGATATTATTCTCAACGGCGATACTGATCCGCTGTTTATTGTCAGTGGGTTGCTGCTGAGACTAGGCATTGGAGGGGCGATCGGGGCAGTCGGCGGTGGGCTGCTGGGCTTCATCCTGAAACGAGCAACGGGGATATCCGATGAACTCCGCAATCTAGTTGTCTTGGCGGGCGTTTGGGGCTTGTTTGGTCTGGCGCAACTGATCCGCAATGAATCTGGGCTGATGACAATGGTGGTGGCCGGGATTATGCTGCGGGCTTCGGGGGTGCCGGAAGAACGGTTGATTCGGCGGTTCAAGGGACAGTTGACGATTCTGGCGGTTTCGGTGCTGTTTATTTTATTGTCGGCGGATTTGTCGATCGCCAGTCTTTTTGTCCTGGGCAAAGGCGCGCTGTTCACTGTTGCGGTGCTGATGTTTGTGGTGCGTCCGATTAATATCTGGATTTGTACCTGGAATAGCGGTATGAACTGGCGACAGAAGCTATTTCTCTGCTGGATTTCGCCTAAAGGCATTGTCTCGGCTTCAGTTGCTTCTCTTTTCGCCATTTTATTGACTCAGCGGGGGATTAACGGGGGCGATTCGATTAAAGCCTTGGTCTTTTTGACGATTCTTTCTACGGTGATTGTGCAAGGCTTAACAGCCAGGTGGATTGCTCAATTCCTGGGCATTACCCTGAGTCAGGCTACGGGTGTGGTGATTGTCGGGTGCAGTCCCCTCAGTTTATTGATTGCCCGGTTTTTTCGCGATCGCGGCGAATCCGTTGTGTTTATCGACACCGATGCTGATGCCGTTGGCACCGCCGAACAGGCTGGCTTCAAGGTCTTTTCCAGCAGCGCCTTAGATACCAATGTTCTGTCACAAGCGGGGCTTAGCAGTGCAGGCACCTTTTTGGTGATGACCAACAACGGGGAAGTCAACCAGGTGCTGGCTCAACGCGCCGTCGAAGAATTTCAGCCGCCCCGCGCCCTAGCCGTTTTTACCCTGGATGCCCAAGCCAATGTTGCGCCCACTTCCAGTAAGGTTCAACCCGCTTTCACCGCCGATATTGCCCTCAAAACCTGGAATCGCTACCTGGACGATCGCGCCATCCAACTCGGCGAAACCACTCTCAAAGAAACCGGATTCCAGTTCCAACAAGCCCATCTCCGTGCCCTGATTCGGGCTGAAGAACTGGTGCCTTTGTTAATTGAACGGGACGATCGCCTCCTCGTCATGCCTGCCGCAGAAGACTGGGAAGTGGGCGATCGCATCATCTATCTCCTCCATGATCCGCGCCCCAAACTACTGCGCCAACTTTCTGGCAGTAATAACCAACCTTTAGTGGCTGAGAAATTGCCACGGGTGGAAGAGATCCCGATCGCCACACTCTCCAGCGATCTGAATCCTCTAACAGAATAGGCTGATTACCCTGAATGATGTTGGCTCAGTATCACAAGCATTCAACTTAACCCTGTTTCTTTAACCCTGTGTCTGCAACTAGGTTGTTAACTCTTCAGCACTGGAAAAGTCTAACAATGCCTCGGCTAAATCATCGAGTTGGGCGATCGAGAGTTGAGTGATTTGCGATCGCACTTCATCTGACAGCGCCCCAACCCGCCGAGACAATTGACGCAGCACAAGTTCTTGTCTACCCCGTTGTTCTCCCCGTTGTTCACCCCGTTGCTCTACAATCTGCTCAGCCTCTTGCTGAATCTTGGCTAAGGCTTGCTGCCGCATGGTTTCGTAGACTGCATTGAAGTTCATGATTAGCTCCCGTTCGTCTTTGCTTAGATTGTCTCGCATTTCCAGATGAATCCGCAAGATTGATAGATGCTCGATCGCCTGCTGTCGTAACCGATCTTCTTGGGGCAACGCCAAAAGTTCAGCGATCGCCTCTCGCTGAACTCTATCCCGTCCGACCAACCGAAACCACAAGGTATCTCGATTGACGGGCAGTTGATGCACCACAATGAGCCAGGTTCTCAAGCCTGCTCCCAATTGGTAGATGCCTTCTGCCCAGCGTGGATCGGGGACGGCATGAAGGCAGTTAATGTTTTTTCGGAGACCGTGGGAGAGATGATGGACAAACGGGGTTGGTCTTTTTCTTGCAGTTTGCGCTTTTTGCGTTTGGCGAGGCGGAGGAGAGCTTCGCGATCGCTATTTAACTTCCCGATACAGCTATTAATCTCGTTCGCGTTTACGAGATTGCGAAAGGCTTCAAATAGGTAGCGATGGCTTAACATGCGTCCCAATAGGCCGAGGGTTTGGCGGTCGGCGGCGGCGAGGCGGCGCGGAATGAACAGCAGATTCACCTCTCGGGTTTCGCTGATGATTTTGTAGCTGGGGTGGACGGTGCCGAAGGGGGCGAGGAGAGCGGCGAAGTACTGTTTGGCAAATAGGTCATGGCGAGTGCGAGTCATGAAAGCTTACTGTATCCGTAAGCTTTTAGCATAAGCCAAAAAATAGTTCACTTGAACTATTATGTCCAAAAAAATGGACTCTATTCTCGGATTAAGCTGGCTCCATGATCAGAAGTATCATCGGGAAAACCCTAACTTTCAAGGAAATCCACTGCCCCTAATTCCGCTGACGAAATCCCGACTAATTCAGCGATTCGCTTGTCTTTTAACTCGATCGCCGCACCTCGATCGCTCTCCACAACCTGCAATGCTTCAAACGAAATCCCCCGAGGTAAAACTATCCGATCTTGTCCAAGTTGAAAATCCTCAAGGATAGCCATTCCCTGTAGATGCAGCACAAAGCGATCGCGCCCCTTCCCACCCCACAACTGATTCTCTCCAGTGTCTCCTTGAAGGCGATCGCGCCCCTGTTCTCCCTGGATGCGATCGTTTCCCTGACCGCCTATCAAAGTATCATTTCCCTGGTTTCCCACTAGCGTATCATTACCGTTGCCGCCAATGATTATATCGCTGTTCTCATTTCCGAGTAAGTAATCATTGCCCTTGTCTCCCCGAAGGCGATCGCGACCATCTCCTCCTAAGAGCCAATCGAATCCACCTCTTCCGTTTAGAACATCATCTCCAGCCATGCCCATCAGGTTGTCGGCGCTGCGAGTTCCTTGGAGGCGATCGCGTCCCTCCGTTCCAATTTGGCTGTGTTGAGCAGACTGCAAAACAGCGGTATTGGCTTGGATCAAGACACTGGCCGATTGTTCCGTGGTGGCTGTGGTGGGAAGTCCCGTTGCTTGCAGAGTGGCGAGAATTTCGGATGGGGTGAGGCGCTTGCGTCCGCCTGCACGCTGGAGCATGAGCGCGGCGACTGCGGCGGCATGGGGCGCAGCGGCGGAGGTGCCAAAAAAGGGACTAAAGTCTATTCCTCGGGTGAAGGAGATATCTACAGTGGTGGCAACGCCATTGGGGGCAATAATTTCGGGTTTGGAACGAACGATGGGAACGGCGAGACGGTTGCCCTGAGCGTCAAACAGGATAGAAGTTTGCCCGATGCTGGAAAAGCGTTCAGGGGTGAGGATTTTGCTGCCAAAGGCGGGGGTAAGGGTATAGTCGATCGCACCGACAGCGATCGCACCTGCCGCATTCGGTTGACCAAAAATCGTGGAACTGCCGCCCGTTGCATTGTTTGCATTGACGTACTGAAACTGAGTTCGATCGTCACCGCTGCCCGTGAAATTAATCCATTTAATTTCTCCGGGGGGCGGACTCCCTGGATTCACTTTGTGAGCAATTACGAGATAAACCGTTTGATTGCGAGGGGCTTGATAAAAAAACTGTTGGATCGGTTCATCTGATCCAGGCAAAATAATTGACGCATCCCGCAGTCCCACGCCGCCCGCTCCCGGCAGTTGGGCATTTTCCAGGAGGAATAGATCGACCTCATTGGCGACCTGTCCCACGGGCTGATCCCAGTTCAAAATCAAAGAAATTGCCCGGTCTTTTGGGATTTCAATATCCTGAAATAGATCAATGCCTGCTCCTGGATCAAAGTCATGGGCTTGGTAGGTTGCGCCGCGAAAGCTAAAGGTGCCACCGGGACGGAAAGAACTGGTGTAGGAGCGATCGCCATCATTTCCCGCTGCCGAAAAGTAAACAACGCCCTGTTGCTCCACCTCATTAACGGCCTGTGCCGCCACCCCATCCTGAAAAAACAAAGAATTGGGAAACCCAATATCATCCACGATCACATCGGCTCCCGCTTGGGCTAAGGCTCGAACCGTCTGGGCAAAGGTGGTTTCGGTGTCGCCGCTGGTGTGAAACAATAGTTCTGCACCGGGTGCCACATCATGGATAATTTGCAACATGGCGCGTCCCTCGTCCGACACGCGCCGTATCTCCAGGTTATCTTTCAGCACTCGTACTGGCTTGGTGTAGCCATTGGGATTTTGCCGCCCCGGCAAATCCCCCGATTGGACATCCGTTGCTGCACCAAAGAACGCATCAAAACTATCGGAAATGACACCAATTTTAATACCTCGGCCATCTAGATTAAAATACTCGCGTGCTAGCGCCGATCGCATGGCGCGATCGCCCTCGGTTGTCACTTTTCCGACCATACTCCACTCCCCTAAACCCATCATAATCCAGCCCTACTGACAGCATAGTAGCCGGAAAACTGTCCGCCTTGCTGAGGTTTAAGTTTTGTCTTGAGAAGTCAACAAAATGCTGAAAAAGAACTGATTTCTTCCAATTTGACAGACAAAAATCGCAAAAGAATGGGGAATGCTGAGAACTATCCTCTGTTTCCTGGTTAATACCATGTCCTCTTCGCTACAGTCTCCCCCTGCGATCGCCCCCAATGGTAAACTCCCGCTGCAACTCATTCTCGTCGTTCCCTTTGTCCTACAAATTTTTGCAGCCGTGGGATTGACGGGCTATTTGGCATTACGCAATGGGGCAGAGTCGATTAATGATTTGGCCAATCAGGTACGGGTGAGGACGAGCGATCGCGTCGAAGATCGCATCACCAGTTACTTAGAAAAACCCCACCTAGTCAATCGTTTTATTGTCGATGCCATGCGATCGCGCCAGGTCAACGCTAAAGATCGGCAATCTGTCGAACGCTTCTTGTGGCAGTTAGCTCAGCAATTCCCCGATATCAGCTACATATCCTTTGGCAATCCAACTGGAGACTTTATCGGCGCAGAGCAACCTGTGGGCAATCAGACTCCTAATCTAGGCATTGTCGAACTTGCAGAAAAAGGGCCTAATTTTTATACCTACAGCACCGATCGCCAGGGCAACCGCAACAAAGTCCTGTCCATTAACGAAAACTTTTTTACTCAAAAGCGTCCCTGGTATCTCAAAGGCGTAGAAGCCGGAAAACCCGCCTGGATTACCTATATCTGGCAAACCCCAACTACGCTGCTGGCCATTGGCGCGGTCAGCCCCGTGTATGAAAACGGGGGGCAACTGGTCGGGGTTTTGACCACGGATTTTTTGTTGACCAATCTCAGCGACTTTCTCAAAAGCTTAAAGGTGAGTCCTCACGGGCAGGTGTTTGTGGTGGAACGCACCGGAAAACTGATTGCCTCCTCGGCCAGCGAAGAACCGTTTACCACCGATCCCAAAACCCAAAAACCTAAACAAATCAACATCTTGGAGAGTAAAACGCCGCTAATTCAAGGAGCCGCAAAATATCTTCAAAAACAGTTTGGAGATTTGCACAATATTCAGGGTGAGCAGCAGCTTGAATTTCAGTTGGGGGGCGATCGCCAATTTCTCCAAATCACCCCCTTTACTGACGATAAAGGTTTAGATTGGCTGATTCTGGTCGCTGTCCCTGAAGCAGATTTTATGGGGCACATTCAGCAAAACACCCGCACCACGATCCTACTTTGTCTGGGCGCATTGATGACCGCAACGCTGCTGGGGCTATGCACATCTCGCTGGATTACTCGCCCGATTCTACAGCTTAGTCAAGCCTCCGAGTCGATCGCCAACGGCAACCTGGATCAGCGCGTCACCCTCAGCAGCGCCCGCGAAATCGGCACCCTGGCCGAATCCTTTAACCGCATGGCACAACAGCTTTGCGACTCCTTCGCCACTCTCCAAAAGAACAACGAAGACCTGGAAAATCGCGTCGAAGCCCGCACCGCTGAACTCAAGGAAGCCAAACTGGCTGCCGACAGCGCCAACCAGGCCAAGAGCGAATTCCTGGCCAACATGAGCCACGAACTCCGCACGCCGCTCAACGGGATTTTGGGATATGCCCAGATTTTGGGGCGATCGAAAGCCCTACCCGACAAAGAACGCCACGGTGCCAACATCATTCACCAATGTGGTTCCCATCTGTTGACGCTCATCAACGATGTCTTAGATCTGGCCAAGATTGAAGCCCGCAAACTCGAACTGGTTCCCCAACCCATCCATTTCCCCGCGTTCCTTCAAGGCGTAGTCGAAATCTGCCGCGTCCGAGCCGAACAAAAGGGCATCGCCTTCCACTACCAACCCAACGCCAACTTACCCTTGGGCATCAGCACCGATGAAAAGCGCCTCCGGCAAGTCCTGATCAATCTTCTGGGAAATGCCATTAAATTTACAGATGAGGGACAGGTCAGTTTACAGGTCGAGTGTCTTTCCCAAGAACAACTAAATCCTAATTTTGTTGACTTAAAATTTACGATCGCAGACACCGGAATCGGCATCACTTCCGAAGATCAACAAAAACTGTTCCAAGTCTTTGAACAAGTCGGCGATCAACAGCGCAAGTCAGATGGCACCGGACTAGGACTCGTCATCAGCCAACAGATTGTCCAACTCATGGGCAGCCAAATCCAGGTCAAAAGCCAACCCGGTGTCGGTAGCGATTTCTCCTTCACCGTCACCCTACCCCTGGCTCAAAACTGGAACCAACAGCAAACGATCGCTATCGGCAACATCATCGGCTACGAAGGCAAAACACAACATCTCTTGGTCGTAGACGATCGCTGGGAAAATCGCTCCGTCCTCCTCCATTTATTGGAGCCTCTGGGATTTGTCATCACCGAAGCAGAACAGGGACAAGCCGGACTCGATGAAATGCGGCGATCGCACCCCGATCTGGTCATCACCGATCTGGCTATGCCCGTCATGGATGGCTTTACAATGCTGCGACAGATGCGATCGGATGAGGAATTGCGATCGCTCAAAGTCATTGTTTCCTCGGCCTCGGTCGCAGAATTAGATCAGCAAATGAGCCTGGATGCAGGCAGTGACGATTTCATGGCTAAACCCGTGCAAGTTTCTGAACTGTTTCGTCTCCTAGCCAAGCATTTAGATATCACCTGGAAATACGAGAGTGATTCACTTGAAGCATCATTTGATATTCAGAACACTGTGTCTAATACTGATTCAAACTTGGATTCTGAAGAAGGGAGCGATCGCCACCAAACCCTTCTGCCAGAGTTAGCTCAGCTTCACGAACTGCTGCACTTAGCGCAAGAAGGAAGGGTGAAAAAAATAATCAGTGCTGCTGAAAAAATCAGCCAACAAGATCAGCGCTACCAAGCTTTTATTCAACCGATTCTGGTTCTTGCTCGTCAATTTCAAGTTGAGGCGATCGAGCAAATCGTCAGGGAAACCCTCTCCAAGCTGGAATCCCAAGATGTTTCTGAATAACTTCTCAGTAGATTGTAGGCTGGGTGGAGCGTAGCGCAACCCAACATCACAGCCACAAATCCCGATTCAACGCCTAGGTCAGCGAATCCATCCCAAGCCTTCTACCTGGGTGTTAGGTGACGCATGGAATTAGATCTGCTTCCAAATGAAAAGACAAAATTTTGGCTCATTTTCTCCTGATAATAAAAGTCAAATCAGCAAGTAGACCCATCTTCTCATCCCCCGCCCATGCCCACCAAACTCACTCTGCCCCTCCTGCTGCTCAGTTTGCTGGCTGCGATCGCCTTCACCTTTCAATGGACGCGCGATCGCAACCAGGTCTATCGATTGGCGATCGCCACAGGCAGCCCCGAAGGCGAGTACTATGCCTTTGCCAAAGCCTTAGCCACCGTCGTCAACCGTCGTCAGCCCCAGATCCAAATCACCGTTGTCCCTACCAAAGGAGCGCTAGAAAACCAGACCCTGGTAGAACAAAATCAGGCACAGTTGGCGATCGTCCAGAGCGACACCCCGCCCCAGCCCACCGTCCGTGCCGTTGCCTTCCTCTTCCCAGAAGTGTTCCATCTGATTGTCCGCCGAGACGCGAACATTAACAGCCTTGGCGATCTCAAAGGCAAACGCATTGCCCTCATGCCCCAAGGCAGCGGCTCGTATACTCTGTTTTGGAATATTGCGCCCCACTTTGACCTCACCAAAACCAACTTGACCGCCATTCCCATGCCGCCTGAGCAAGCCTACGAAGCCCTGCGGCAAAAGCGAGTCGATGGATTGTTTCGGGTAATTGCGATCGGCAATCCCAAGATGAGCGATTTGCTGACGACTAGCGAGACTCAACTGATGGCGATCGACCAAGTTGATGCACTGCGGTTGTCCCTCCCCTTTTTAGAAGCCGTCGAAATTCCCAAAGGCACCTACGACGGAGCAACCCCAATCCCGTCCAATGATCTCACCGTAGCTGGAGTGCGAGCCGTCTTAGTGGCAAGGGAATCTATCAATCCAGAAGTCGTGCAGCAAATTACCCAGACCTTATTTGAGTTTCGCAACGAATTGGTCACCTTGTATCCCCGCGCAGCCACCGTGCGCCTCCCTGAAGCCGGAGAAAATTTAGGTGTGCCGCTGCATCCCGGTGCAAGAGCTTACTATGACCAAGAGAAACCTAGCTTTTTGATGGAATATTCCGATATTCTGGGGCTACTGCTCTCGGTCGGCGTTCTATGCTGTTCCGGACTCTGGCAGTTTCGCCAATGGTTGATGAATCAGCAAAAGAACCGGGCGGATATGTATAATCTAGAAATTTTGGCGCTGATGGAGACACTGCAAAAAGTCGATAACCTGGAGCAATTGCAGAGCATCCGGGCACAGCTTTTTGAAATTCTGCGAAAGGTCGTCCTCGATCTCGACCAAGATCGCATCTCCCCCGAATCCTTCCAGTCCTTCACCTTCCCCTGGGAAACCGCCATCACCGCCCTGCGCCACCGCGAAATGCTGTTACTCAACTTCGGTTCCTCGCCTTCATCCCCCAG
>JALOOP010000298.1:0-5216 GCA_025454315.1 Oculatellaceae cyanobacterium Prado106 | reverse complement strand
CCTCCCCAGCACGCGATCGCCCCACTCCCCCATCCCCCCATCCCCCCAGTTCCCCATCATCCGCTGACTCTTCTGCCACCGAAGAACCCACCCTCCTTCCCCTCCTCCGCCAAGCCGTCGCAGGACTCCTCTACCGCAGCGAATCCGACTATCCCCTAGAAGTCTCCTGGCGACAACCCCAAGCCATCGACATCCCCACCCCCGAAACCATCGCCCAAGCCATGGGCCACCCCGAAACCACCCCCGTCGAAACCCTCGACCTAGAAACCTTCTTTGCCCCCGCCACCCAACCCCAAGACTGGCACGGTGACGAAGAACGAGCGATCGCCCACCGCTTCCAAGATCTCGTCCACCTCCTACAAACCCACCTCAAGGCCATCCAAGTCTACCGCCTCGGCTCCATTGAAATCCCCGTCTACATTGTGGGTCAAGACGAAGCCGGAGACTGGATTATTGTGTCCACTACGGTTGTTGAGACTTGAAGGGGAGTGGGGAGTAGGGAGTGGGGAGTAGGGAGTGAGGGGAAAGGGGAAGGGGAAAAGGGGAAGGGGAAAAGGGGAAAGGGTGATCTTGGAATACTTCATGGAGGTGCGTCAGAGGGATGCTTCATCGATTAACGCCTGGGAGAAGATCGAAAGATCCCCTTGAATTTCTCCAAAATTGCTTTAATGACTCAGTTGATGTTCCCCCTTTCGCCTTTCCCCTTTCCCCTTTCCCCCCTCCTCTGCGTCTCTGCGGTTAAGCAATCAAGCCACTGACACCCACTCACTCCCTCTCCTCCGCCCAAGCCTGCTGCTGCATCAACCGTTGGACACTGGCGATCGCCCGATTCAGCTCATAATTGCGCCGCTCAGGATGCTGCAAAAACGACTGCTGCTCCTGCTCAATCATCTTCACATCCTGCCGAATCAAGTTATCCAGCAGAAACTTTGCTGACCCAAAGAAAGTTTGCTTCATCCGCCGTCGAAACCACTCAGGATGCCGTTGTAGCTTAGGAAATGCCTTCAGGGATGTGAAGTGGAGCAGATAGGCACGGGTTTGAGTGGCATTAACCGGACAGAGTAGACAATAAATTTTAAAGTCCTCTCCCAGCGTGGCGCTCCAGTGGGGATAGAGATAGCTGACATCAAGAGGCTCTGGGTGAAGCTGCCGAAAGGCCGGAAACCAAAGTTGCACCACCGACCAGATTTTGTTGACCTTGTAATAGCTCTGCGCCTGGTAATGGGCATGGACAAAACTCTCTGTCTCCTCCAAGCCCTCTAGCTTAGGGTCGGCCCAGGCTTGGTAGCGATCGTGCAAATGCCCATGGTACATATCCATGAGATTCTCAATCAGAAAAGAATAATGGGCTTCACACTGCATCGGCGCAACAGACCCGATCGCATTCAGGTCATCCCATTCCGGAATCGCCAACGGCTGCACTGCCATCGCCTTTTCCACCTCGCCCGGAAACACCCAGATAAAGCCATCCTGTTCCCGCACCGGGTAGCGGCGAATCTGGCAGTTGGGCAGCTTCTGGTTTTCGGCCAGGTAAGGAACCGCCGTACAGCGGCCACTCCCATCAAATCGCCAGCCGTGATAGGCGCATTCCAACTCATCGCCCAGCACCTTGCCCTCACTCAGCTTCACCTGTCGATGGGGACAGCGATCTTCCAGGGCATGGACTTTGCCTTGGCGATCGCGATACAGGGCGATCGCCTGTTCCCACAAAGTAATGCTCACGGGTTGAGCCTTAACCTCGCTGCTTAAAGCCGCCACATACCAGTGATTCAAATTAATCGACAACTGACGAACGGCCTGGGGTAAAGCCGCCACCGTAGCCGATTCTATCCGTTCATCAGAGATCGTCATGAGCCATGCAGAAATAAGGACAATTTTGACCAGTCTACCGCTGGTTATGGCTAGGATCTTAGTTGGAAGAAAAACTTTTTGTCACTTGGGGGAAGAAGGGGAAAGGGAAAAGGGGAAAGGGGAAAGGGATATCCCGGATTCACTCCTAGAAAGGATGTGGAAGATAATCAGGAGAAAGGATATGGAAGATAACAGGGAAGCCCAAGAACGACAAAGAGGAGAAACCCATACATCATCTCTGTCCTCCCCCCAATCCCCCCCTTTCGCCTTTTCCCTTTCCCCTTTCGCCCTTCCCCTTTCCCCCTATGAATCGGAAGCTCAAACGTCAATTTCGCTATTTCTACCTGCGGTTCATCCGGCTCAAGGCTACACCAGAACAAATTGCCCGTGGATTTGCCATTGGCATTTTTTGGGGGATGTTTCCGCTGCCCGGAATTCAAATGCTGACAGCCATTGTCACTGCTGCTGTGCTGCGGGGGAGTAAGGTGGCTGCGATCGCCGGAACCTGGGTCGGCAATCCCCTGACCACCGTGCCCCTCACCGCCCTCAACTTTCATGTGGGTCAAAGCCTCCTGGGTCGCTCTTGGTCAGATTTACCGATAGAAAATCTGCAATCAATCAACGGCTTTTTTCAGCTTGGCGGAGAAGTCATTGCCATCTACTTGCTGGGGTGCCTGATCACCGGAACTTTAGGCGGACTGGCCAGCTATTTTCTAGGAATTCCCCTAGTTGATTTCATCCAGAAGAGAGCCTTTAAAGATCGTAAAAGAAACCGTAGAAGAAACAACAGTCGGGCGTGATGGCGGTTTTACGCCGTTTCAGCGATCGCTCTGATTGTCAAAAATTGTTAACCTCTATTGGTGTAAGGCTTTCAGGATCATCATTTTTTGAATTTGGAATTGCTGAGTTTAGCTTGTCTATTGGGCTGACTCTCTGGATTTCAAGCCCAAGGGCTCCAGTTCAATCGGTTCAACAGCATCTTTTTTTCAATGTCACTTTATCCCCTTATTTGCGCGCAAGATTTGAGAGGGTCAACCATGACTATCAGCGGTAACGAACCACCCGAAACTCCCGACTCCTGCAATAGGAACCCACCCCAAGACCCAGCCATGAATCAGCCATCTTCGGTCAAAAACGCCAAACCCTGCCAAAAGCCCCTGAGAACCAACCCCTTCCAGTCCTATCGCGACGCTACAGGTCGATGGGTCATTGTGAAGTCCGCCTAAATTTTGCCGAATAGAATCTAAGGGGGATGCCGCCTGGGTGTGGTGTCCCTCTCTTTTGGTGGATGGGAATGTGGGGGGAAAGGGAAAAGGGGAAAGGGGAAAGGGGTAACCTCGAAGGAATCTTTGACAGAGTCTTGGATGAAATCATGAATGGAATCCAAGAAAACTTCCTACCTTCTTCAAATGGCTGATCCACAAAGCAGTCCCGGATCTCCCTTTCGCCTTTCCCCTTTTCCCTTTCGCCTTTCCCCAAAAAATCTTGCTCAACCCATTCCCGGATTTTGCAGAAGGTGATAGTTTTTTGAGGCTGAACGTGTAATTTGTCTTTTGTTGCATTCCCGTCCCTCTTTCTCTTAATCCTGGTTTGCTAAGAAGACCTTTTTCCCTTCGTTACTTCCGCCATCGCATTGTCCTGGTTGCGATGATGGGTCTGGCACTCTGGTTGAGTGCCCTGTTGCTGTCCCGATTTGATGCGTTGCAGCGTCCGGATGTGTCTCAACTGCTGACGGCTCCTTTTTTGCAACTGCCGACTCCCTCCTCGGTGCGGGTGGTCTGGTTTACCGAGTTTCCTGGAACCCGGCATATGGTGGAGTATGGCGAGAATTTTGAGCAGGTGGCGATCGCCAACACCACCAAACTCAGCCGGGTTCAAGAAGACCACAAGTCTAGAGTCGGTGCCCAGGTTGAGGATGGCATGGTCTACCAGCAGCCTACCCCCAGAGATATTTGGCGACATGAAGCCGAAGTCGTCGGTCTACAGCCCAACCTGCGGGTGCCCTACCGGGTCACCAGCACCGGAGAAAACGGCAGAACCGTGACTAGCGGCAAGTTCTCCCTCACGCCTGCCCCACCGATGGGCACCCCCACCAAAATTCTGCTGACCTCCGATCACCAGTTGATGCCCATGACCCCCACGAACCTGCAAAAGGTTGTGGAAACGATCGGCCAGGTCGATGCGGTCTTTTTGGCAGGAGATCTGGTGAATATTCCCGATCGCGCCTCCGAATGGTTTGACGATAACCGGGGCGGAGCATTTTTCCCCAGCCTTCAAGGACGCGCCAACTACAAGCTAGAGCGTAACGGCAGTGTCACGGCCTACCGGGGTGGAGCCATCATTCAGTATGCGCCCCTGTTTCCTGCCACGGGCAACCATGAGGTAATGGGGCGGACGACAGCTCCTGATTTGAATGAACAGTTTAATGACCCCTATCCTCAAGCTGCCGCTGTCCAGCTTTATGACCGGATCGCGGGTCAGGTGAATCCCACCAACGATCCAACGATTCGCAGCCAGTGGCTCAAGGACAATTCCTTCAACAGCGACACCTATGAGGAAATCTTTAGCCTGCCCAACGATAGCCCCGGCGGCAAGAAATACTATGCGGTTACCTTTGGGGATGTGCGGCTAATTTCGCTGTATGTGACCAATATTTGGCGATCGCCCGAACTCAACCCCGACACCCGAGGCCGCTATCAGGAGCGATCGGCGGACTTCAAAGACCCCTCACGCTGGGGCTACGGTCAGCATATTTTTGAGGCAATCACCCCCGGTAGTGCCCAGTACACCTGGCTCCAGGCCGAACTCAAGCGTCCCGAATTTCAACAGGCGAAGTACAAAATCGTCATGTTCCACCACCCGCCCCATTCCCTCGGAGACAACATCGTTCCGGCCTACACCAACCCACGACAAAAACTCGAAACCGATGCCCAAGGCCAGGTGACCGCAATTCGCTACGAGTATCCCCTAGCCAACGATTATCTCATCCGGGATGTCATCCCGCTGCTAGAATCCGCTGGCGTGCAGCTTGTGCTGTATGGCCATTCCCATCTCTGGAATCGCTTCACCAACTCCACCCGGATGCATTTCCTAGAAACCTCCAACGTCGGCAACACCTACGGCGCATTCACCGGAGACAAACAGCGCCCCATCCCCCCCGGCTTCACCGACTACGCCGCCACAGGCGACCCCAATGGACTCGAACCCGTCATTCCCACGATTCGTCCCCTGCTCAACCCAGCCGGACGACCCCAACCCTACATCGCCAGCAACGACATGACCGTTTTCACCCTCCTGGATACCGCAACAGGAATGGTCAGCAGCTACCGCTTCGACACCCGCCGCCCCAATTCTCGGGCGTTTAA